>NZ_JBVJIN010000015.1:95932-143989 GCF_055586285.1 Actinokineospora sp. NPDC051303 | reverse complement strand
GATCCCTAAACTCGCCGTGGTCGTGGGGCCGAAGGCTCCCCACCCGTCTTTCCCACGACGGGATCTTCCTTCGTAGGGGCCCCAAAGAAACCACTTCACCCCATCGAGCAACCCCACACGAGCCAGCCACCCCGAGAACCAAAAACCTCACCGGCAAACCCACGAGAGCCAGCCACCCACGGACCCCGCTCACCCCAGAGAAAACCCCAACCCGAGCGACGGCAAACCCCACCCTCCCCGGGGGGCCGCCCCGCTCCAGTCTATCGCCGCAGGTCAGCTAAGGGAAGATCGACCGCCGCGCCTGTGGATAACTTGCGATCATGAAGGTGCCTGCGTCAGCCCTCGCGGACGCTGAACTTGATGCCCGCCGCTATCAAACGTTCGGTCAGCGCATCGCCCATAGCTACGGCTGTGGTCACCTGCCCCGAAGTGGGCGGCAGGTTGTCGAAGGCGAGGCACATGGCGGCTTCGCCGAGCATCTTGGAGGTCTCGCCGTACCCGGGATCGCCGCCAGATACTTCGGTCACGACCCGCTTGCCGCCGCCCTCGCCGAGGAACACCACCTTGAACCAGGACTTCTCCCGCCGCGCCGCCGATGGGCCGTCGCCCGGCTTTTTCCGGTTCAGCAGCCAGTTTCGGGCGGGTGGCACCTGGGCCAGGGCCAGCAGGGCGGCCACCCCGCCGACGAGGCCGACCGCCACCGGGAGCCGCTTGACCGCGAGGTAGTGCCCGTAGCTGAACTCCGGTCCGTACCTCGGCAGCGCCCTGGCCGAGCGCAGCACGATCTGGGGGTCGATCGTCGCGGCGGGCAGCGCCCAAGCGCTTACCTTCTTGTCGTGCCGGGGCTTGCCCGCCAGCCCGCGCACTTTCCGGCCCTGGGGTTTGCCCTCGACCCGGCGCCGCTCCTTGGCGACCTGGGCGCCGGAGCGCAGCCGGGAGAAGATGGTCAGCGCCGAGTGGAACGTGCCCCCGGAGAACGTCGCGGACGCGCTGACGAACCCCTCCACCTTCAGCGGCGCCCCCTCGGGCAGGTGCTTCACCGTGAAATACACGCCGAGGTCGTACGGGATCGAGTCGAACCCGCAGCAGTGCACCAGCCGCGCCCCGCTGGCCACCGCCGTCTTGTGGTGGCGCAGGTAAGTCTGGTCGACGAACTCCGGCTCACCGGTCAGGTCCACGTAGTCGGTGCCCGCCTGCGCGCACGCGGCCACCAGCGCGTCCCCGTAGGTGATGTACGGCCCGACCGTCGTCACCACGACCCGGGCCGCCTCCGCCACCGCCTTGAGCGACGCCGGGTCCTCCACGTCGGCGACAAGCAGGTCCATCTCCGCCAGCAGCGGGTCGATGGCGGCCAGCCGCAACCGCACCTCGGCCAGCTTCCGCGCGTTCCGCCCCGCCAGCGCCCACCGCATCCGCGCGGGCGCGTGCCGCGCCAGGTACTCCGCGGTCAGCTCCCCGGTGAACCCGGTGGCCCCGAACAGCACGACGTCATACTTCCGGCCGGTAGGCATGTGGCCACATTACCCATCAGTAACCGCGATCAGCGAGTCGAACCCCGTCGGTTTTCATCCCAAAGGAGGGGTGCCCGAAGAAGGATCATGACCGCCGACTCATGCCTGCGGCGAAGAGTGGAGCCCTTCGCCGCAGGCGGGTCGCGAGCGCGATCAGGTCCAGAACACCGCCAGGCCGATGTTGAGCACGAGCAGCCCTCCGAGGGTGGGGTTGAGCCAGGTTGGGGCGGTCTTCTTGGCCGTGAAGGCGAACGCCAGGCCTGCGATGGCGACCGCGACCAGGAGCTTGATCCCCAGCTTCATGTGGTTGTAGTCGGCGTCGGTGAGCGGGGCGAGGCCCATGAGGGCGATGCCGGTGAGCAGTTGCAGGCCCGCGCCGTGCAGCCAGCCCTTGTTCACCACGGCGCGGTCTCGCTGTTGCAGCAGGAACGCGCCCACCAGCGCGCCCATGCCCAGCAGGTGCAGGAAGACCAGTAGCAGTCGGACGAACTCCACGTCAGCTCCTTCTCCGAGCGATCCAGGCCCGCCAGCCGATGACCCCGATGATGGTGCCGAACAGCAGTGACGCCGCGGTCAGCAGGGCATGGACGATGAAGAACCCGGTGGGGGCGCCGTCGGTCCACGATCGGGGGTCAGCCCAGATATTTCTGAGGAAGGTCGGCCAGATCACCCACGACCAGATGCCGAAGGCGAGCAGGAAAAGCGAGGCGCGGCGGGTGAGCGTCACACGGGCAGTATCCAGCGCGGACGCGACATTGCCACGTGTGGGTGACAGGGCGGATCGTGGCCGGATCGTGACAGGCCTTAATCTGCTGGGGTGCGCTTCGCAGCCCGCAGGTCCGTGCCCGCTCTTTTCGTGTCGCTGTGCGCCCTGATCGTCGCGGCTCTGCTCGCGACGCCTGGCGCCAAGGCAGCCCCGGGGGGGCCTGTGAAGGCCCAGCCGACCGAGGGGCAGAACAGTGCCCAGTGCCAGAACCACGACCGTCCGCCGCCGCCGGTGGACACCTCCGAGGAGCCGAAGCCGGGTGAGGTCAGCCCGCAGCCGCTCCCGGTGCCCGACGAGCCGGTCGGCGGGACCCGGATGGGCGAGTGCGGCCTGGTCCAGCCCGCTGGGGCGGACGCGGTCATGCCCGGGGACGTGACGTCGGCGTCCTGGGTGATCGCCGACATCGACTCCGGTGACGTGCTGGCCGCGAAGGACCCGCACGCCCGGGAGCGGCCCGCGTCGCTGATCAAGACCCTGCTGGCGATTGTCGTGGTGCGCGAGTTGCGCCTGGACGAGGTGGTCGAGGGCACCCAGGAGGACGCCAACCAGGAGGGCACCAAGGTCGGTGTCGGCCCTGGCGGCAGCTACACGGTCCGCCAGCTGCTGTTCGCGCTGGTCATGCGGTCGGGCAACGACGCGGCGCACGCGCTGGCCCGGCAGCTCGGCGGGCTGCCTTCGGCGCTGGAGAAGATGAACACCCTGGCCAAGGAGCTGGGCGCGCTCGACACCCGCGCGGCCACCCCGTCGGGCCTGGACGGGCCGGGCATGAGCACGTCGGCCTACGACCTGAGCCTGATCTTCCGCGCGGCGATGAAGCACAAGGAGTTCGCCGAGGCCATCTCGACCCGGTCGATCGACTTCCCCGGCTACGGCAGCAGGCCCGGCTACAAGGTCACCAACGACAACCGCCTGCTCGGCCGCTACCCGGGCTTCCTCGGCGGCAAGACCGGTTTCACCGACGACGCCCGCCACACCTACCTGGGCGCGGCGAAGAAGGGCCAGCGGCGGATCTCGGTGGTCCTGCTGCGCGGCGAGTCGAACCCGGCCCCGTTGGCCGAGCAGGCGGGCAAGCTGCTCGACTACGGTTTCGCGCTGGCCGACGAGCGCGCCAAGCCGGTCGGCAAGCTGGTCGACCACGCGCCGGAGGCGCAGCCCAAGCAGCAGGACACCGCTTTGGGCAGCGCGGCGGCTTCGGAAGACCAGCAGTCGGGCGAGCATCAGGTGGCCGACGCGCAGCGTTCGGCGTTCGGCACCTACGGCGCGCCGCTGGTGGTCCTGGCGGGCGTCGCGGTCCTGATCTCGTTCGCCCTGTGGATTCGCCGCAAGCGCGCCAAGGCCGCCCGCGCGGCCCGGATGGCGGGCTGAGCGCTCAGGGTTTGCGTCGGGGCCGCAGCGCCCACGCCAGGACGGCCCCGACGCCGACCAGCCCGATCGCCTCGCTGGTCCGCGGTGTTCCCGAGACGGTCACCACCGGACGGATCACCGCGGGCGGCGGCGCGGGCGGGGGCTCTTCGACGATGTTCTCCTTGGCCGTCGCCGTCCACGCGGTGATGAACAGCAGGAACCGCGACACCAGGTTCGCGAACACCAGCAGACCCACGATCGGCCCCACCAGCGCGCCGAGCGGGCCGCCGAGGACGCTGTTGAGGTAGATCGTCCCGATGCCCTTGAGGATCTCGAACCCGATCGCGGCGGCCAGCGCGCCGCGCATGGCGCTGCGGGCGCTGACCCGAGTGCGGGGCAGCCGGGAGATCACCCAGAGGAACACCAGCCAGTTCGCGCCGAGGGACAGCGCGGTCGCGACGAGGAACAGCAGGACCTTGGCCCAGCCGTAGCCGTCGAGGCCGACCAGTCGCAGCAGCAGGTCGGCCAGGCCGCTGCCCGCGGCGCTGAGGCCGAAGGAGACGACCATCGCCGAGCCGAGGCCGAACAGGGCGAGCAGGTCGACCGCGGCGCCGCGCAGGAACGACTGCTGCACCGGTTTCTGGCCCCACTGCGCGGTCAGCGCGTCGCGGAGGTTGCTCATCCAGCCCAGGCCGGTGTAGGCGGCGGAGAGCAGGCCGATGACGCCGACGGCGCCGCGCTGCTCGATCGCGGTGTTCACCAGGTCGGTGAGCAGGCCGCTCAGGTTGCCCGGCGCGGACTCGGTGATGCTCTTCCGGAAGGACTCCAGGGTGTCCGGCTGGCCCGCCAGGACGAAGCCCAGGACGGCGAATCCGATGAGCAGCAACGGAAACAGCGACAGGACGCTGAAGTAGGTGATCGACGCGGCGAAGTGGTTGCCGTACCGCTCGGTGAACGCCTCGTAGGCTCTGATCAGGTGGTCGATTCCCGGCCTGCGCGCGCGTAGTCGGGCTATTTTTGACTCGTTTGGGGTCCCCGTCACGAGTGAAAGCTAAAGGCCGAAGCGACGCTCCGCAACGCGAATCCACTTCGGCTTTTCGGACACCTTCGAGTGACAACGCTTCCGCTGCCGAAAACCCGGGTTAACGTGGGATTCCAGCCCGTTTTCTCCAGTCATTCCGCTGTGGAAGGGATAGCGATGTCACGGCTGTTCCGGCGGCGCAGAGCGCCACCTCAGCGGAGGAAACCGACCTTGTCGTAGACCCGGGACAGGGTGGCCGCGGCGACCTCGCGCGCCCGTTCCGCGCCGCGGCGCAGGATCTTGTCCAGCTCGGCCGGATCGTCCAAAAAGGACTTGACCTGCGCGCGCACCGGCGTGACGAACTCGGCGACGACCTCGGCGAGATCCTTCTTGAGGTCGCCGTATCCCTTGCCGTCGTAGGCGTTCTGCAGGTCCGCGACGCCGCGGTCGGTCAACGCGGAGTAGATGCCGAGCAGGTTGCTCACCCCCGGCTTGTTCTCCGGGTCGAACACGACCTCGCGGCCCGCGTCGGTCACCGCGGAGCGGATCTTCTTGGCCGACACCTTCGGGTCGTCCAGCAGCTCGACGATCCCGCCCGGACTCGACGCCGACTTGCTCATCTTCGCCGACGGGTCCTGCAGATCGTAGATCTTGGCGGTGTCCTTGAGGATGAACGGCTCCGGCGGCAGGAACGTCTTGCCGAACCGGGTGTTGAACCGCTGCGCGAGGTCGCGGGTCAGTTCAAGATGCTGGCGCTGGTCTTCTCCTACCGGCACATACTGCGGTCGGTAGAGCAAGATGTCCGCCGCCTGCAAGACCGGGTAGGTGAACAGGCCGACGGAAACCATGGCCTGCTTGGCCGACTTGTCCTTGAACTGCGTCATCCTGCTGGCCTCGCCGAAGCCGGTGAGGCACTGCATCACCCAGCCCAGCTCCGCGTGCTCGTGCACCTGGCTCTGGGCGAACAGCGTGGCCCGCTCCGGGTCGAGGCCAAGCGCGAGCAGCTGCGCCGCCGAGGCCCGGGTGCGCTTGCGCAGCAGCTTCGGGTCGTGCTCGACGGTGATCGCGTGCAGGTCCGCGAGGAAGTAGAACGCGTCGTGGGTCTCCTGCAGCGCGACCCACTGCCGCACGGCGCCGAGGTAGTTGCCGAGGTGGAACGAGTCGGCGGTGGGCTGGATGCCGGACAGGACGCGCGGCTTGCGCTCCGGCGGGGTGCTGGCTGGCTCGGTCGACACGCGTCGATTGTCCCAGTCGGCCCGGACCGGGCCCTGGTCGGGTGAGCCAGGCAAGCCGCTGCCCCATCCGGCGGATTGCCGAGTGAAGTCCGCGAATGACAGGTTCTGCGCACCAGATCGCCCCAGACGCCTGACCGGCACGCGATCCGGTGACTCAGTCACATCTGGAGGTTTTCCGTGCAGAGACGATCCCGACTCCGCCTGTGCAGCGTCGCGGCGGCGATCGCGACAGCGGCGGGGCTCGCCGCGGCGACCGGCCATCCGGCCGTCGCGGAGCCCGAGGCCGGTGCGGCGCACTTCGTCGTCCTCGGCCCGCCGATCGGCGACGTGAGCAAGCTCGACCAGGCGGTGCGCGCCTCGGGCGGGGCGGTGGTGCAGAGTTGGCCGCAGATCGGCGTCGTGGTCGCCGAGTCGGCCAATCCCGACTTCGCGGCCGTCGTCCGCGGCAAGCCGGGTGTGCAGAGCGCTGGCGCGACCCGGAACCTCGCCGAGCTGGCCGACCCCGCCCTCACACTGTCGGCCGCCGCCCAAGACCAGGACATCGAGGCCACCGAGGCCGTGATCGCGGCCGACGCCCCGCAGCAGCAGATCGCCGGGGGCGACCCGCTCAGCGTCAACCAGTGGAACCTGGCGGCGATCAAGGCCGACCGGGCGCACGCCGTCTCCGGCGGCAGCCCGAACCTGGTCGTCGGCGTGCTCGACTCCGGCATCGAGGCGACCCACCCCGACCTGGCCCCGAACGTCGACGCGGCCCGCTCGGTCGGCTGCGTGAACCGGGGTGTCCCGGACACCTCGCCCGCCGCGTGGGCGCCCACCACCAGCGACCACGGCACGCACGTCGCGGGCATCATCGCCGCGGCGAAGAACGGCGTCGGGATCGTCGGCGTCGCCCCGAAGGTGAAGGTCGCCTCGGTCAAGGTCGTGGACGACGACGGGTTCATCTACCCCGAGTACGCGATCTGCGGGTTCATCTGGGCCGCCGAGCACGGCATCAAGATCACGAACAACTCCTACTTCGTGGACCCGTGGTACCTGTGGTGCAAGACCGACCCGGACCAGCGCGCCGTGGCGACCGCGGTCACCCGCGCGATCGACTACTCGGCCAACCGCGGCGTGGTCAACGTCGCCGCGCTGGGCAACAGCAACTGGGACCTCTCGCACGACATCATCGATGAGGGCAGCCCGAACAACGGCACCCCGGTGACCCGCGAGACCGGCAACGAGTGCGTCAAACTGCCCGCCGAGGTCCGCGGCGTGGTCGGCGTGTCTTCAACCGGGGCGCGCAACCTCAAGTCGTACTTCTCCAACTACGGCGTCACCGAGACCGAGGTGGCCGCCCCCGGCGGCGACCGCATGCAGATCCCGAACACCCCCGACCGCAACGGCCGGGTCCTGTCCACGATCGTCAACGGCGCCTGGGGCTACAAGCAGGGCACGTCAATGGCTTCCCCGCACGCGGCGGGCGTGGTGGCCCTGATCCGCTCGACCCACCCGGACTGGTCGGCGGCGCGGGTGATCTCCGAATTGCAGCGGGACGCCGACCGCCTCCCCTGCCCACCCGGCGTCTACGACCCCGACGGCACCGGCGTGTGGGCGGCGACCTGCGAGGGCGGCATCACCGGCCGCGGCTTCTACGGTGCGGGCCTAGTCGACGCCCTAGACGCGGTCAGCTAGGAACGGGTTTCCTGAAGGCCACCTTCGCCACGCCCCGCGTAGTGGAGGTGGCCTTCCCCGCGCACGGGGACGGTCAGCGGCAACGACACCACAACCGGCTCGTCAAGTTTTTCAGCGGCGGCAGCGGCCGCGGCGATCCGACGGCGGCGCACCAGCCCCAGCACCAGCCCGCCCACACCCACGATGACCGCCCCGATCCCCAGCGGCCCGCCAAAGGGAAACTGCGCGGTGCTCTCCGCCGACGCCGACGACACCGCCGCTGCCGACTCCGACAAGCCCACCAGCAGAGCCATCGAGACACTCACCGGCACCCCCACGCGACCCCCCAGGTCACGCACCGCCTGCGCTTTCACGAACTGACACCGCCTGACACCCGTAGCACCGTCCCTCAACCGGACTAAGCACGCCGACGTGGACCCTGAAAAAGCTACCGAGCGTGTCAACAATCCACACCCAGAACCGCACGATCGGCTAGCTCGTCCCCGAGCGTATCCCCCTGCCGGGTGGCCAATGTCGCGGGGTAGTCGATCAAGCACACACCGCTTGATCACGGGCAGGCGATCTCAGGAAGCCCCTTGGCCCCCACTCGCAGGCCAGTCGTACGTCGCGGTGAACGGCGCGTGATCCGACCAACGGTCGTCGTAGCTGTCAGCCCGTTCCACCACAGCCTTGACCGCGCGAGTCGCCAACCCCGGAGTGGCAACCTGGTAGTCGATCCGCCACCCACTGTCGTTGTCATACGCCTTGCCGCGATAAGACCACCACGTGTACGGCCCAGGCCCTTCCGGATGCAACACCCGCAAGACGTCCCGGTACCCAGCCTCATCGAAGACGCGCCCCATCCACGCCCGCTCCCCCGGGGTAAACCCGGAGTTCTTCCGGTTGGCCTTCCACGCCTTCAGGTCAATCTCCTGGTGCGCGATATTCCAGTCCCCACAGACCACGACCTCACACCCACTAGCCGCCGCCTTGTCCCGCAGTTCGACCAGGTAGGGCAGGAAGGTCGCCATGAACCGCTCCTTCTGCTCCTGCCGCAACGTCCCAACCTCCCCACTGGGCAAGTACAAACTGCCGACGACCACCCCCGGATACCACGCCTCGACATAACGCCCACTGGCCTCAAACTCCGTAACCCCATACCCCACCCGCGTAGCGGACGGCTGAGCCCGGGAGTAGATCGCCACCCCACTACGCCCCTTGAGCACCCGAGAATCGGCATGGACCGTGTGCCACCCAGCAGGCGCGGCCAACTCCACAGGCAGATCATCAGCAGCGGCACGAACCTCCTGCAAACACACGATGTCCGCATCAGTGGCCGCCAACCACTCGACAAAGCCCTTCTTAGCGGCGGCACGCAACCCATTGACATTCACAGTGGAAATGGTCAGCACAACCCAACCCTAGAGCCGCCCCTCACCTCACCCCACAAGGGGACAGCGAACCCACCCTCCTACCACCGGAACCCACGTTCCTGCCGGGCAGCACCAGCGCTGCCAGGTGCTCGATGGGGTGGAGTGGTTTCTTCGGGGGAGAAGGAAGATCGCTAAGCTGGCTCCGCACGTGTGAGGCCGAAGGCATCCCACCCGTCTTTCACACGGCGATCTTCCTTCGTAGGGGCCCCGAAGAAACCACTCCACCCCATCGAGCAACCCCCACGAAGTCCGGGCCCCATCGAGCGAACAGCCCCAAGCCAAGCAGCTACCCGCAAGCCCGCCCAGGCAACGGCTTCAAGAACTCAGCAGCAGCCCACCGGTTCTCCCCAAGCATCCGAAACCCGTTCTGCACGATCACCTCAGCGTCAGCCTCGGCCCCCTGCTTGAACTTGCCCACCACGTCAGCCTTGCCATCCGGCGCTGCCCGGACGTTGAGCACGTCGGCGGTCACCTCGACCCGGCACTTGGACTCGCTGCTGGCGGGTGCCGAGCCGTCGCGTCCGGGCGGCTCGACTCCCATCGAGTAGACGACGACCAAGCCCACCAGGGCCGCGCCCACGAGCATCGTTCGCTTCGGCACCAACACCAGGCACGCTCCCTCAAGCACGAACACCGTCGTGACAACGATTCCCGACTTTAGTGCGTACGCGCCAGGGTCAGATCAAGGAACCACCCACTGGAGCCAACGCCCGTACGCTCGGTGACGAGACAGGGCCTCCGGCACGTGCGCCGGAGGCCCTGGTCAGCGGAGGTCTCAGCCCGCCATCTTCTTCTGCAGGTTCTCGTCGAGGGTGTTCAGGAACTCCTCGGTGGTCTGCCATTCCTGGTCCGGGCCGACGAGCAGGGCCAGGTCCTTGGTCATCCGGCCGCTCTCGACGGTCTCCACGACGACCTGCTCCAGCTTCTCAGCGAACTCGATCACCTCGGGGGTGTTGTCGAGCTTGCCGCGGTGCATGAGGCCGCGGGTCCAGGCGAAGATCGAGGCGATCGGGTTGGTGGAGGTCGGCTTGCCAGCCTGGTGCTGGCGGTAGTGCCGGGTGACGGTGCCGTGCGCGGCCTCGGCCTCGACGGTCTTGCCGTCTGGGGTCATCAGCACCGACGTCATCAGGCCCAGCGAGCCGAAGCCCTGCGCGACGGTGTCGGACTGGACGTCGCCGTCGTAGTTCTTGCAGGCCCAGACGTAGCCGCCCTCCCACTTCATGGCCGCGGCGACCATGTCGTCAATGAGGCGGTGCTCGTAGGTGAGGCCCTTGGCGTCGAACTCGGCCTTGAACTCTTCCTCGAAGACGCGCTGGAAGATGTCCTTGAACGCGCCGTCGTAGGCCTTGAGGATGGTGTTCTTGGTCGACATGTAGACCGGGTAGTTGCGCTGCAGGCCGTAGGAGAACGAGGCCCGGGCGAAGTCCTCGATGGACTTGTTGAAGTTGTACATGCCCATGACGACGCCGCCGTCCTCGGGCATTTCGACCACGGTGTGCTCGATGGGCTCGGCGCCGTCGGTCGGGGTGAAGGTGATGGTCACCTTGCCCGGGCCGGGCACCTTGAAGTTGGTCGACTTGTACTGGTCGCCGTGGGCGTGGCGGCCGATGATGATCGGCTTGGTCCAGCCGGGGACCAGTCGCGGGATGTTGGAGATGATGATCGGCTCGCGGAAGACCACGCCGCCGAGGATGTTGCGGATCGTGCCGTTGGGCGAGATCCACATCTTCTTGAGGCCGAACTCCTCGACGCGCGCCTCGTCCGGGGTGATGGTGGCGCACTTGACCCCGACGCCGTGCTTCTTGATGGCGTTGGCGGCGTCGATGGTCACCTGGTCGTCGGTGGCGTCCCGGTGCTCGATGCCGAGGTCGTAGTACTCCAGGGTGACGTCCAGGTACGGGTGGATCAGCTTGTCCTTGATGAACTGCCAGATGATGCGGGTCATCTCGTCGCCGTCGAGTTCGACGACCGTTCCCTGGACCTTGATCTTGGCCATGAGCCGCGGTGCTCCTCTCGCCTTTTCCTGCCACGCGCGTGTAAACGGTACAAGCGTACTGGTAGCCGGGCGCACGGCGCGCGCATGTGGGCACAGTCACCCGCCGACGATGCTAGGCCCTGTCTCGCTCACCCCACGCCCGCCGCCGCCGCGATGATCCGCCGCGCCGTCGCGGGCTGCTCGTCCCCGCCCATGCGCAGGGTGTTGACCGAGTACACCAGCCGCCGGGACAGGTCGCGCACGGCGCCCATTCCGCTGGCGAAGCCGGGCCGGTCGCCGGTCTTGCCCCAGAACTCGACCCCCGCCACGGTGAACCGGCCGAGCCCGCCGCCGAAGTGCGCGGGGACGTCGTTGGCCGGGTCGTCGTCGCCGTCGTGAGCCGCGACGTCCGGGATGGCGAACAGCTCGGCGGTCTGCGCGGGCGGCAACAGCTCGCCCGACAGCAGCGCGACCAGGAAGCGGTCCAGGTCGGGCGCGGTGGAGACGATCTCGGCCGCGGCCCACTGGAACGTCGGGTTGGCCGAGGTGATGTCGATGTGCCTGGTCCGCCCGTCGACGGTGACCGTCTCGTACGCGCGCGCGTGCGGGCCGTGGATACGCGTGTCGGCGCCCGGCACGACGGTGCCCGACAGCCGCAGCGGCCGGATGATCCCGTCGCGGATCGACTCGCCGTAGGGGCGGCCGGTCACCTGCTCGATCACCATGCCCAGCACGTGGTAGGTGACGTTCCCGTAGAACTGCTTGGTCCCGGGCGCGAAGACCATGGGCTTGCCCCGCACCGCGAGGTCCACCAGCTGTCGCGGCGTCCAGGTGTCGAACCGGTGCGCGAGGAACCAGGCCGGGTCCTTGTGGTCGAAGTCGATGCCGGGCAGGCCAGCGGTGTAGTTGAGCAACTGGCGGATGGTGATGGGCGGGTACTCGGCGGGCAGCAGGTCAGGCAGGTAGGCCTGCACGTCACGGCCCAGGTCGATCCGCCCCTCGGCGGCGAGTTGGAGAACCGCGGTCGCGGTGAACGTCTTGGTGATGCTGCCGATGCGGAACCGCCCGTTGCGCGGCACCGGACTGGCGGTGTGGAGGTTGGCGACCCCGGCGGTCCCCGCCCACTCGCCCGCGCTGCCGCGCACCTGCACGATCGCGGCGGACACGTCGGCGTTGGGCAGGCCGGAGATCGACGCCCGCATCAGCGCGGGGTCGAGCGGCGGTAAGTCGGCGGACGGGGCGGTGACGAGCAGCGCGCTGGTCGCCAGCGCGACGAGTGTGGTGATTCCCATGCCGCCAGCCTCACCGCGCGGGCGCGCCCCGGCATCGGGCGCGTCCCCGAGCCGCCCCCGAGAAATCCCGGAGCCGGTTTACGGGACACCGGCTCAGCCGATGACGGGCCCGGTCGGGCAGGTCGCGTCGAGCCGGGGCGCGAGGAGCGGCACGACGATGGCGAGCGAGGTGGGGTTCTCCTGGCAGACGCCGATGGGGATGGCGGTCAGCTGCGCCGGGTTGCTAACCGCGTTCGGGTCGACCTGACCGAGGTTCTCGACGCCGCCGCTGGCTACCCGGAGAGGGCCCGCCTGCCCGAAGCCGGGCGGGCCGGTGGGCTGGTCGGGGACCTCGGCGATCACGCACCGCGTCCCTTTCGGGGTGTCGTCCGGCTCCAGCGCCTCGGCGGTCACGGTGTTCTTCCCGTCCGGACCGGGCCCCTCCAGGCAGAAGGCGACCCGCATGTCGGGTAGGTCGCGCGGCTCGGCGACGCGGTCGAGCACCACCAGCCTGCTCTGCTCGGCCGCGGCGACCGGAGCGGTCAGCAGCGCCAGACCGGTCACGGCGGCGGTGAGAACGCGGGTGAGGAACATGGGGTTTCCTTTCAGCTCCCGCCTGCCGGGTGGAACAGGCCGTGGTTACGCGTGCCCACGCGGGTCCGGCCCATGCCCGGCGGCCCCTCGGTTCACCTGACCGAGCGACCCACCCTGGCGTCAAGGTACCTTGACACTCATGGACGACCTGGAGATCCACGGCCACCGCGCCACCATCACCGACCTGCGCCCGGCCTGCGACTGCGGCTGGACCGCCGACCGCGGCTTCCCCACCCGCGACGAGGCGGTCGAGCACTGGATGCGCACGCACGCGCTGGCCGCGCTGGAGGCGGAGCCGCCGTCGTGGCTGCTGGTGAAGTCCGACATCCTGCGTGAGCAGGTCGAGGAACTGATCAGGACCCGCCCCGAGGTGGCGTTGAAGCTGCTGGCCGAGGTCGAGTCCTGGCAGCGCCCGCTTACCGAGCGAGCGGTAGCCGCGGCCCGCGCGACCGGCGCGTCCTGGTCCGACGTCGGATCCGCGCTCGGGGTCAGCAGGCAGGCCGCGCACGAGCGGTTCCGCGCGCTGGACCAGCCCCTGCGCTAGGCCCGGTCAGCTCTCGGTCAGGTCGCGCCACTCGTGGACGAGCATCGCGTAGACGGCCTCGTCGGTCCAGGCGCCCTTGACGAACTCGTTCTCCCGGAACCGCCCCTCGAACCGCATGCCCAGCCGTTCGAGCAGCCGCCCGGACGGCCGGTTCGCCGCGTCGAGCCGCGCGAAGACGCGGTGCAGCCCCAGGTCCTCGAAGGCCAGCCGCAGTAGCTGGACGGCGGCTTCCCCGGCGTAGCCCTTGCCGTGGTGGTCGGGGTGCAGGACGAAGCCGATCTCGCCGCCGCTGTGCTCGACGCTGCGCCAGGCCAGCATCACCCCGCCGATCAGCGCGCCGGTGTCGAGCAGGGTGACCGCGAGCCGCAGCGCGTCCCCCTCGTTCTCCAGGGTGGTCGTCGCCATCCGCCGGTCGAGGTCGGCGGCGACCTCCGCGCGGGTGCGCGGCTCCCAGGCCAGGTACTTGCAGACGTCCGCCCGGGACTCGATCGCGAACAGCGCGTCGAGGTCGTCGGCCGCGTACGGGCGCAGGGCCAGTCGGCGGGTCTTGATCGGATACGTGGGACGCAGCACCCGTCCGATCCTAAGGTGAGCACCGGCCAACCGGCTTTCGATCATTCAGGGGGCAGCACGTGTCAACCGGACCGACCCACGCGATGAGCGGCCTGACGGCCTGGGCGACGGTCACCGCCTTGGCCTCCGGCAGCGCCATCGGCAACCTGTCGGCGAAGGGCTGGCTGGTCGGGGCGGTCATGTGCACCGGGGCGGCGCTGCTGCCCGACCTGGACCACCCGGAGTCCACGGTGTCGAGCACGTTCGGCCCAGTCACCCAGGCGGGGTCGAAGCTCATCAACGCCATCAGTCACGGCACCTACCGGCTGACCCGCACCAAAAAGGACTCCAACCGCGACGGCGGCCACCGCGGCCTCACCCACACCCTGGTCTTCGCCATCGCGGCGGCGGTGGTCACGACCGCGATCATCCAGACCAGCCAGTCGTGGGCGCTGCCGGTCCTCATGTTCTTCTTCAGCGGCCTGGCGGTGCGCGGCATCATGCACAAGTGGTGCCCCCGCAACGACGCCCTGTGGATCACCGGCACCGCGCTGCTGCTCACCTACGCGTGCCTCAAGTGGACCGACCAGACCTCAGCCGACGCCGCCGCCTGCGGTGTCGCCGTCGGCATCGGCTGCATAGCCCACTACCTGGGCGACGCCATCACCGAACAGGGCTGCCCCATCCTGTGGCCGGTCCCGATCGCCTGGAAGACCTGGTACCCGGTGGCCCCACCCAAACTCCTGCGCATGCGAACCGGCGGCAAGGTCGAGATGGCCGTCATCGGCCCCATCCTCACCGCCGTCGCCCTCTGGATGTCCGCCATAGCCCTGCACCGAACCGGCGTACTCCCCTTCCTCGACGGCGTCCCCCTCACCCCCTGGACTCAAGCAGGATGAGCCCCCACCGCGTCCCGAATCTGATCCCCCAGATGCGCCGCCCCTTCCCGCGCGCAGTGCGCGCAACAGAAGAACCGCCCCTCCACCTCCACCCCATGCCCCAAAATCCGACACCGACAGTGCTCACACACCGGCGCCAACTTCGTGGCCGCGCACTCGAAGCTGTCAAAGGTGTGCACCTGCCCACTCACGGTGCGCACCTCGAACGCCATCCAGTAGTCATTGCCGCAGGTGTCACAAGTCGCCACCGGCCACTCCTCTCACTCGCTCGCTCCGAGGTGCAGCCTGCGCCCAACCCCACCCCCCGGCAACCCGGAACCGCCCCCACCACTCACCCGTGGTCGAACTCGCCAGCCCGAGCGGACAACGCGGAAGACTGGCGTCACCACCTGTTCAGAGCATCACCGGCAAGCACGTGAACCACTCTGAGCATCGGGAAACAAAACTATAGGTCCATCGGGGTGAAGTCGGATGCCTCCAAGCGCGCATGTTCGACTCGCACCAGCCCACATCGCCACTCGAACAGGTATGGCGGGACTACAATGACAACCAGCGGCTACCACAGCGGGGGGTCATGGCGCTTGAACTACCTCGTCGACGGACGGCGAGAATCGTCATTCTATCCATTATTTTCACCGTCACGGTGGGCTGCACCTCCCCGGACGAGCAAGTCGAGTTCAAACCCAACATCCTACCGGTGAAGTTCACCGTCTCCGCGTCGGGAATTGACATCGTCGGCGACAAAGGAATTGTCACCCCACTGGGCGTATTCTCGATTGGCGCAAAATACGCACTACCGGATATCGACAAGGACAGCATCTACGTCACAATTCGCATCCGCCAGGGCAGCCAGGCCGGGTTCGACCACACATACCGGGTGACCAGCGGCCGAGGCGAGTTCAGCGCGGTTGTCAATGGGCAGACGCACATCCAGGTCACCGACCGCAGGGTGCTGCTCGACGTCACGGAAGGAACCGTACAGGACATCCAGTTCAAGCAAGCCGCCCCAGTGCCTGGCGGTCCCGCGGTCGCAGGCCTCAGCGAAACGGGGAAGAAGTGGCAGAGCCACTGGGACGGCCTCTTCTATTCACCCTTCGCCATGTTCACCTGGGCGTATGACGACTCCACCATCTCCAAGTGGCACGGACTAGGCTTCGCCTGGTTCCTGATAAGACTGGTATTGGCGCTTTTTCTCTTGATAGGCGATGTCCTACTCACTTTGTTCTTCTCGTTCGCAGGCGTGATTTACGTCATCTTCAATGATACCGCCAGGAACCTCGTCTACGGATTAGGGGCGCTGGCGGTTATCGGAATCACGCTTCTCACCGCGGCCATTTTCCGGCCCTGATTCTCCATCTTCCGGTCCCGAACACCGCTTCGCTCACGTCGAACTGGTCATACCTGGCGTGACTCGGCCCTGCTCGGGCTGGCGTGTCACCATGGGCCGCATGACGACCAGGCTCTGCATCGCTCAGGATCCGGACGCGGACGCGTTGCTGGAGAGTGATCCGTTGGCGCTGCTGCTCGGCATGTTGCTTGACCAGCAGATTCCCATGGAAGTGGCATTCAAGGGGCCGAAGAAGCTCCACGACCGCCTCGGCAAGCTCGATGTCCGGGAGATCGCTGACTACGACCCCGAGGCGTTCGCCGATCTGGCGGCGACGCCGCCTGCTATCCACCGGTACGGCAGGTCGATGGCCAAGCGGGTGCAGGCGCTGTGTCAGCACATTGTCGAGGTCTACGACGGGGACACCGCCGCGATCTGGGACAGCCCCAGTGGCCCGGAGGTGCTCAAGCGGCTCAAGGCGCTGCCCGGGTTCGGGGAGCAGAAGGCGAAAATTTTCCTGGCTCTGCTCGGCAAGCAGCGCGGGGTGACGCCGGAGGGGTGGCGGGCGGCGGCCGGGGACTACGGGCTCGACGGGGCTCGGCGGTCGGTGGCCGATGTGGTGGACGCGGTGTCTCTCGGTGAGGTGCGGGCGTTCAAGAAGGCGGCCAAGGCGGCTAAGTAGCCAGGTACACGACGTCTGGTTCGCCGCGGGGGACGGGGATTTCCTGGGCTTCGACGTGCCGGAAGGTCGACCGGAGGCGGGACAGGAACGAGGGGCTGGGGTTGGCGCTCCAGACGGACAGGACGCCGCCGGGGGTGAGGCGGCGGGCGAGCAGGGCCAGGCCGTCCGCCGAGTAGAGGAACGCGTTGTCGGGTGAGAGGGTCCAGTCGGGGCCGTTGTCGATGTCCAGGCAGAGGGCGTCGAAGTGGGTGTCGGTGGCGGTCAGCCAGGCGACCAGGTCGGCTTGGACGCAGTGGGTGCGGGGGTCGGCGAGGGCGCCCGCGTTGCCCAGGGGGCCGCGGTTCCAGCGGATGACAGCTGGTTCGCGTTCCACCACGACGACCTCGCTCACCCGCGGCGACGACAGGGCCTCGCGCAGGGAGAAGCCGACGCCTAGGCCGCCAATCAGCAGTCGGCCGCCGGGCATGCGGGACGCGGCGGCGCGGACCAGGAGGCGTTCGGATCGCCCGGCGCGGGTGTCCATGAGGAACATGCCGTCGGCGATGATCTCGTAGTGGCTGGCCGCGCGGCGCAGGACCAGTTCTCCGCAGGCGCCGTCAGCTCGATCAATGGTCTTCGGAGCTCGCATCCCGACCAGGGTAGTCACGGGCGGGGCGGCCCGGCGGGGTTTCCGCGCCCGCCTCGCTCGTGCGGGTTCCGCCGGTCCGGGGCAGGCCAGGCCGCCGCCGCGCGTCCGTCTCCGGGTAGTGGTCCGGCTGGTCCGGCAAAACGGATAATCTGACACCCTCACCACTCCTCACCCCTTGGGGGCACGATGCGATCTCGGCTGGCGATCGTCCTGGCCGCGACGGCCTTGCTCGGCGGCCTCACCGCCTGCGACTCCGTCCGGGAGGCGACCAACGCGGCGAGCAACGCGACCGACAAGGCGAACGTCTGCCTGGAGGCGCTCAAGCTCGCCAACTTCAACCCGAGCACGCAGAACGTGGAGCAGACCGCGGAGGAGGCCAAGCGCACCGCGGACGAGCTGACCGCCCTGGCGGAGAAGACCACCGACGTGACGCTGCAGGACGCGATCAACGGCATGGCCGCGAAGGTGAACGAGTTGAGCGTGCCCAACCTCGACCCGACCGGCGTCACGTCGTGGGCCAAGGAGAAGGTCGACGCGGTCAACGCGCTCTCGCAGGCCTGTCTCTAAACGTCCGGTAAGCACGACGACGGCCGCCTGCCCAGTCCGGACAGGCGGCCGCGTTCTGTGCCCGCGCGGGGCGTCAGACGTTGGTGATCTCCTCGATGAGGGCGTCGATGTCGAAGTAGTCGCCCTCGCTGCCCAGGGGCACCATGGCGACGGTGGTCGCCAGGAAGTTCTGGATCGCCTCGTAGTTCATCTCCAGCAGGGCGTGGCCATCGGGCGACTCGATCTCCAGGTAGAGCGCGGCGCGCCCGTTGGCGAGATCGGGCAGCAGCCGCACGTCGCCTTCGCCCGCGGGGCCGGACAGCCCCGCGACCAGCAGGTCCCGACCGAAGACCCACTCGACCCAGCGGTCCCGGTCGGTCTGGAAGGCCGCGGCGACCGTGTAGGGCTCGCTGGCGCGGTAGGTCCAGCGGGACTGCACCGGAGTGCTGCCGCCGTACAGCGAGATGAGCTGCTCGGAGTGCTCGGCGTCGATGTTCATCTCGTGGGCCTCCTATCCCGGAGTTCGCTCGTGGTGTTCGCGAACCGTCAGACATGAGAACGCGTTTCCTGCCGGTCCGTGATGCCATCTCGGCCAATGTTCACGCTATCGGGGGATAAAGCACTCGAATGGGCCACACGTTCGGGCACCCGGCGAGGTCAACCCAGGATTGTCGCGGCCAGATCGTCGGCCAGCCGCGGAGTCGCGGCGGCGATGCCGGACCACCGTCGGGTCAGATCGGGGTCGAACTCCAGCGGACGGCCGCGAGCATCGATGACCGCGCCGCCCGCGGCCGGAACGGTGACCAGGGCGGCAGCCAGGTCCACGATGCGCAACGTGTCCGAGCCGGGATCGGCGAAGGCGTCGATGGAGCCCTCGGCGACCAGGACCGCCTCCAGGCACGTCGTGCCGAAGACCCGCAGCCGCCCCGCCCGCTCGACAACCCTGAGCCACGCTTCGCGCGCGGAGGGTTTCGGGCGCAACAGGTTCACCGTAGCGCCGTCCACTGTGGTGCGCCCGGTGGTGCGGTACGGCGTCGGATGGCCCGCGCGCGCCCACCACGACCGGCCGGTGTCGAGCCAGACCGTCACGGCCTCACTGGCTATCGCGTCGCGGGCAAGCACACCGGCGAAACAGGACAGCGGCACGCCTGACGCGGCGTTGGTTGATCCGTCTAACGGGTCGACGATAAGCGTGGTCTCTGAGCCGTTGTCTATGAAGCCTGCCTCTTCGGACAAGAGGTTGACTCGGTGCCGGTGCGCGGCCTCGGCTATCGCGTCCTCGACTAGTGCGTCCACCCGCATGGTCGGGGTGCCGTCCGCGCCCATCGCGATCTCTTCGGCTAGCTGCGGGCGGGTGAGCAGTCTGCGGGCGTCGCGGTAAGCGGTGCAGGCGGCGTGCGCGGCGGCGGCTAGCGCTGGGTGCACGGCTGGGGGGAGCTCGGGCTCAGGGATCGGCCACGGGATGAACGTCACGGCTGCACGGTATCTGTGGTTGCTGAGGTTCCGTGTTGTCTGCTCGATGGGGCGGAGTGGTTTCTTCGGGGCCCCTACGAAGGAAGATCGCCGTGTGAAAGACGGGTGGGAAGCCTACGGCCTCACACGCGCGGAGCCAGCTTAGCGATCTTCCTTCTCCCCCGAAGAAACCACTCCGCCCCATCGAGCACTTGGCAGCGTTGGTGCTGCCTGGCAGGTGCGTGGGTTGCTGTGGCCGTCGGGTGGTTCGCTGCTTTTGCTCCACCTGTTGGGCGCCTGGCGGGGCGGGCTGCGAAATGCCGAAGGCCACCTCCGGGGCTGGGGTCCTGGGGGTGGCCTTCGGTACTGGGTGTCTTAGATCAGGCCGAGAGCCTTGACCGCGTCGCGCTCCTCGATCAGTTCGGCGACGGAGGCGTCGATGCGGGTGCGGGAGAACTCGTTGATTTCCAGGCCCTGGACGATCTGGTACTCGCCGCCCTCGCAGGTGACCGGGAAGGACGAGATGATGCCCTCGGGGACGCCGTAGGAGCCGTCGGAGGGGATGGCCATCGAGGTCCAGTCGCCCGCGGGGGTGCCCAGCACCCAGTCGTGGATGTGGTCGATGGCGGCGTTGGCGGCGGAGGCAGCCGAAGAGGCGCCGCGGGCCTCGATGATCGCCGCGCCGCGCTTGGCGACGGTCGGGATGAAGGTGTCGGCCAGCCAGGCCTCGTCGTTGATGAGGTCGGCGGCGGTCTTGCCGTTGACGTCGGTGTGGAAGACGTCCGGGTACTGGGTGGCCGAGTGGTTGCCCCAGATGGTGAGCTTCTTGATGTCCGCGACGGTCACGCCGAGCTTGGCCGCGAGCTGCGAGATCGCCCGGTTGTGGTCGAGGCGGGTCATCGCGGTGAAGCGGGCCGCCGGGACGTCGGGGGCGTGCTGCTGGGCGATGAGGGCGTTGGTGTTCGCCGGGTTGCCGACCACCAGGACGCGGATGTCGTCGGCCGCGCCCGCGTTGATCGCCTCGCCCTGCGGCTTGAAGATGCCGCCGTTGGCCTCCAGCAGGTCGCCGCGCTCCATGCCCTTGGTGCGGGGCCGGGCGCCGACGAGCAGCGCGACGTTGGCTCCGTCGAAGGCCTTCTTGGCGTCGTCGGTCACATCGATGCCGCTCAGCAGCGGGAACGCGCAGTCGTCGAGTTCCATGGCGGTGCCCTCGGCGGCCTTGACGGCCTGCGGGATCTCCAGCAGCCGCAGGCGGACCTGGGTGTCGGGGCCCAGCAGCGCGCCGGAGGCGATGCGGAAGAGCAGGGCGTAACCGATTTGACCGGCTGCTCCGGTGACGGTGACGTTGACGGGTGCCACTTGGCAGATCCTCCCGAGACAGACGGATGAGTCGGCGGAGCGATCGCGTGGCAGTTCTGCCCTGTCAGCAGCGTCGCCCGGCACCGGGCAGGCTACCAAGCGCGGGCCCCCGCGACCCCGGGCGGTGATCAGGGTCTCGACTCCTTCGGGTGGTTCTCCGCCGACAGGCCCCTGAGCTGCCATGATCGCGCGACGCGCACCGCGATCATGGCGCCCAACTGGCCATCGGGCGCGAGGGGAGCCATGACGCTGCACGCACCGGACACCACTGTCCGGCTCGAACTGCTCGGCGAGGAGCTGCGCAGGCACCGGGAGAGCGCGGGGCTGAGCCTGGCCGACGTGACCGCGAAGGTCGGGATCAGCACCTCGAAGCTGAGCCGGATGGAGAACGGCCGAAAACCGCAGAAGGTGGCCGATGTCGTCACTCTCCTAGCCCTCTACGGCGTCACCGGCCACCTCCGCGACGACCTGCTGGCGCTGGCCCGCAGCGCCGCGGAGCCCGCGGTGTGGCCGGACGACACCCCGGCGGGCCGGTTCGCCGCGCTGCGCGTACTGGAGTCGAAGGCAGACATGCTGGTCGATTATCAGGCGACTCTTGTGCCTGTCCTGCTCCAGACAGTCCCGTACGCCCAGGCTGTCGCCCGCGAGGTAGACATGCTTGACGACCAGTTGATAGAGGAGCAGACCACCGAGCGAATCCGCCGCCAGGCGGTCTTGCGCGCCCCTACGCCGCCGCGCTACTTCGCCATCCTGAACGAGGCCGCGCTGCGGACGACGATCGGCGGCCGGGAGGTGATGCGCGGGCAGTTGCGCTACCTGGTCGAGGCGGGCCGCAAGAAGAACGTGACGATCCGCGTGGTGCCGAGGCTGACGCACGGGCACCCCGGGTTGAACGGGTCGTTCCAGCGGATGCAGTTCCGCGGCCGCGGCGCGGTGGTGCTGCTGGAGAACCGCGCGTCGAGCCTCTTCGTTGAGGACCCGACCGCGGTCAAGCTGTACGACCGGGTCGTGGTGGAACTGCTGAGCGTGGCCTTGGACGAGGACGCTTCCGCCGCGCTGATCGAGGCGATGACGTGACCGGGCGCGCCTGCCTCACCGGTTGAGCGGGCCGCCTTCGATGGTCAGCGCCACCGCGATCACCAGCACGCCGAACGCGCCATAGAGCAGCACGTCCACCGCGCGGCTGCGGATCGCGATCAGGCCTGCCTGCTCGTCGCGCAGCAGCACCCGCAGCCCGGCCGCCAGCAGCAGGGCCAGCCCGATCCAGACCGTGCCCTCCCGCCAGTAGTACTGCACGACGCGCACTAGGCCGACCACGACGACGGTCATGACCAGGCCGAACGGCAGGTGCACCAGGGCCGGGTGCTTGCCGCCGCGCTGCGGGTTGACGCTCACGCCCGCAGGCTCCGCTCCGCCGCCTCGACCGTGTTGCGCAGGAGCATGGCGATGGTCATCGGGCCGATGCCGCCGGGCATGGGGGCCAGGTAGCCCGCCACTTCCCGCACGTCCGGGTGGACGTCGCCGACGAGGCCCGCGTCCGTGCGGGTGACGCCGACGTCGAGGACAGCAGCGCCCGGCTTGATCATGTCGGCGGTGATGAGGCCAGCGTTGCCCGCCGCGGCCACCACGATGTCGGCCCGGCGGACCTCGGCGGCGAGGTCCTTGGTCCCGGTGTGGCACAGGGTGACCGTGGCGTTCTCGCTGCGGCGGGTCAGCAGCAGGCCCAGGGGCCGCCCGACCGTCACGCCGCGCCCGACGACGGCAACGTGCGCGCCCGCGATCGGGACCTCGTAGCGGCGCAGCAGCTCCACGATCCCGACCGGGGTGCACGGCAGCGGGCCGGAGTCGCCGAGCACGAGCTTGCCGAGGCTCACCGGGTGCAGGCCGTCGGAGTCCTTCGCCGGGTTGACGCGCTCCAGGGCGCGGCCCGGGTCGAGGTGGCCGGGCAGCGGGAGCTGGATCAGGTAGCCGGTGCAGTCCCGGTTGTCGTTCAGCTCATCGATGACCGCGTGCAGCTCGGCCTGGGTGGTCTCGGCGGGCAGGTCGCGCCGGATCGAGTTCAGGCCGATCTTCTGGCAGAAGTTGTGCTTGCTGCGAACGTAGGCCTGCGAGCCGGGGTCGTCGCCGACCAGCACCGTGCCGAGCCCGGGAACGACCCCGCGCTCGGCGAGCGCGGCGACTCTGGTGCGCAGCTCGTCGAGGATGGCGTCGCGGGTGGCCTTGCCGTCAAGAATCGTCGCGGTCACGGGTCTCATCCTCTCACTCGCGCGGACTCACCTCCGCCGGGCACCGCCGCGACCCCGGCCGCGACCAGGGTCATGGCGACGCCGATCAGCGTGGTCGGCGCGACGCCGCCGCCGTGCGCTGGCGCGAGGAAGTCCAGGAGAACCGACCCAACCACCTGTCCGGCGATGACGCACAGGCTGACCATGAGCACGCCCGCGAACCGGACGGCGAAAACCGTCGTGCAGACCACGATCACCCCCAGCGCTCCTCCTGAATACAGGAAAAGATCCGGCGGCGGCAAGGGAATCCCGCGTGCGGCGACGTCAATCGCGCCGACTAAGAGCAGGACGACAGCGCCGACCGCGAAGTTGACTAACGTCGCGAAGACAACACTGTCTGTGGCCGCTCTTACCAGTCCGTTGGCAGCTTGGGCCCACGCGACTGTCGCGCCCGTGACAGCCGGAAGCAGCGCCAGCCACAGCAGCGACGGCGTGCCGAACTCGTCGGACACCGCCACGCCTACCGCGACGACGGCAAGCGCCGCCCCCAGCGCGCGGCTGGGCGTGACCGGCCGCGCGTCCCCCGGCCCGAACCCGACCCGGTCGATCAGCAGCCCGGACACGACCTGCCCGCCGACCCCGGCCACGGTGAACATCGCGACGCCGAGCACCGGCACGGTCAGCCCCTGCGCCGTGACGAACAGCGCCCCGGCCACCCCGCCGAGGCACTCCCACGGCCGCAGCCGCCGGGCCCGGACCGCAGTCCCGAACCTCCCCGCCGCCGCCCGCCACGCCGGGACGACCGCGACGGCGGCGCCCACGATGGCCAGCCCGACCAGGAACGAGACCAGCGCCGCGAGGATCCCGTCGCCGAGCCGCTGCCCGAGCTGCCCGTTGACCCGGGCCTGCATCGCCAGCGACACCCCGCCCAGCAGCGACAGCCCCGCGCCCAGCGCCCGCGCGGGCACGTCAGATCCAGCGGTGCCGGACGGCGTGCACGGCGAGCTGGAACCGGGAGGTGGCGCCCGCGTGGTCCATCAGCCGTTGCAGGTGCCGGAACACCGTGCGCCTGCTGACGCCGAGCTGGCGGGCGATGGAGTCGTCGTTGGCGCCCGCCGCGAGCAGGCCGAGCAGCCGCTGCTCTATCGGCTGCACGGGAGACGGGGCGCGGGCGCCCGCGTGCAAGGGGACCGCGAGCCGCCAAGAAGCCTCGAAGAGTCCGGTAAGCGCGGACAAGAGGCTGCTGGGGCGCACGACTAACAGTGAACGGTTAACGTCAGCTTCTGCGACCGGTAGCGACACGGTGGCGAATTGCTGATCGACAATCGTCAGCTTTACCGGGACCTCGGGAAGCACCCGGGCCTGCTCGCCCGCCGCCACGCACGGCTGGATGTTCTGCGCGTAGCGGCCCGGGTCCTCGATGGACGCTCGGGCGTAGACGACCTTGTAGGTCACCTCGCCGCGCGCGAGCTGCTCAAGCTCGGCGTTGTTGACGTGCCCCTCGGTGAAGTACGGCGGGGAGTCCAGGCGGCGGATCTCCTTGCGCGCGCTCAGCTCCATCTGCTGGATGCGCTGCGCGATGGCGGTGCCGGTGACGACCTCGATCAGGTCGTCGGTGCGCTGCGGGGAGATCGCGCGGCGGAAGGTGTCGTAGGCGTTCAGCGTGGCGACCCTGGCCTGCTCCAACTCCGACTCGCGGCGGCGGCTGAGGATCTGCAGGCCGGACGCGGGCGGGACGGGTGTGATGGTCTTGCCGTCCGGGCCGCCGGTGCCGACCAGGCCCGCGTCGACCAGCGTGCGGACGGCCGCGCGCACGATGTCGACCGGCTCGGCCGAGCCGACCGCGATTTCCTCCACTGTGGACGGTCCGGTGCGCAGCAGGTACAGGTAGCTGCGGATCTCGTCGTCCGGCAGTCCGAGACGGGTCAAGTGCGGGGCGAGGTCGCCGTCGGACATCGTTCTCCTCCCGTGAGCGCATGGAAGGCTGGCACAGATGTGACGCTGACACAAACATCGCGCCCACTGCCACTGTGAGGAACGGCCCCGGCGGGCGACGCCGACCACGGTCGCCGCGCGTGACGACCGCCCGCGCGTGACTCGCCCGAGAACACTCTTTCGCGCAAGGTCGCTTCGCCCCGGCGGACGGTCCCGCCCTTACCATGTGTACCGGGTGGCGCGGCCGCTCCCGACCCTGCGCGGAACGGCCGTCCCCTGGTTCGACCCGCCCGGCGGCGGGACCGGGTACGCGCTGGCCAACCCGGTCGCGACCGCCTCGCCGGAGACCCGCCGCGGGAGATTCCCGCGGCCACCGCGACCGCCGCACCACCGACCGGATGATAACGGTCTGTCATTATCGCTGGCAGACGACCACCGCTCGATCCACCGTATGCCGTAGGCATCCCGGCAGGAGAAGATGTCACCGTGGCACAACCGACGCAGCTGAACCCGACCGAACAGGACGCCCTGGTCAAGCAGATCGGGCTGGCGTTGCTCCGGGCCGCACCGGCGGAGTGGGCCTCGGTGAGCGTCGAGTACAGAGCGCTCGGGCGGTACCGAGAAACCGCGGGCCGGGTCACGTTCCGAGACGAGACCGTGGCGGATTTCCCCGTCTCACCGGACATCGCGATGCTGTTCTCCCGGCTGCGCGCCGGGATGTACCGGGAAGGCCGCGGCACCTGGTACAACGCGCGGTACCAACTGGACCACCCGTCGGCGTACAACCTGGAGTACGACCGCGACGAGCCGAGGTGGATCACCCCGCCGCCGCCGCCCGCCTACGCCGACGATCTGCGCACCTTCCCCCGCGACGAGGAGAACGTGCCGGACTGGCTGATCCGGCGCCTCGCCTCGCTCAAGCCGCCGTTCCGCATGGCCCGGATCTTCGACGGCCAGGGCCCCGGGGGCCGCCCCGCGGTCAACCGCCCCCCGCTGGACGAGTCCGAGCGCGACGAGCTGCAGCACTACCTCGACAGCGCCCCGGTCGTCCTGCCCGGTCGCGGCTTCGACACCGACCACCTGGACGAGGAAGGCCGCCTCGCCGTCCCCGTCGCCTTCCACACCGACGGCGCCTGGGTCTGGCCAGCCGCGGTCAACTACTACCTGCGCGTCCACGGCGTGCCCCCCGAGCCGGACCTGGTGGACCACATCCGCCGCACCGACTTCACCGTCCCCGACGTGGACGACAACACCCGCGCCGCCGCCGCGGCCTTCGTCAGCCGCGGCCCCGCGCGCCCACCCCGCCCCAGCGGCGTTCCCACCGCGGATGGTCTCGGCGGTGCCCCCGCCGCAAGCGGCCCCAGCGGCATCCCCACCACAGACGGCACCCCTGCCGCAAGCGGCTTCGGCGGCGGACCCACCACAGACGGCACCCCTGCCGCGAGCGCCTTCGGCCGTGCTCCCGCCGCGGAGGGCCCCGGCGGCGGACCCACCGCAAGCGGGCCCGGCGGCATCCCCACCACAGACGGCCTCACCAGCGCCCCTGCCGCAAGCGGCTTCGGCGGCGGACCCACCACGGACGGCGGCCCTGCCGCGAGCGGCTTCGGCCGTGCCCCCGCCGCAGACGGTCTCGGCGGCGGACCCAGCGGCATCCCCACCACAGACCCGCTCACCAGCGCCTCCTCCGCAAGCGGCTTCGGCCGTGTCCCCACCGCAGAGGGTCCCGGCGGCGGACCCACCGCGAACGGCCCCGGCGGCATCCCCACCACAGACGCGCTCACCAGCGCCTCCGCCGCGGGCGGACGCGGCGGCGTGCCCGCCGCACACGGCCTCAGCGGAGCCTCCACCACTGACGAACCCAGCGGTGCCCCCGCGGCGAGCGGTCCCGGCCACGCCCCCACCGCAGAGGGACGTCCCGGCGCCCACACCGCAGACGAATACAGCGGTGTCCCCGCCGTAAGCGGATTCAGCGGCGTCCCCACTGCGGGCGAACCCAGCGGTGCCCCCGCCGTGGGCGGTCCCAGCCACATCCCCGCCACGGGCGGCATGGGCGGCTCGCGGCACCCGGTCGAGGAAGGCTCGGACTCCGCCGAGTCCGCCCCGACGCCGCCCACCGGGACGAACTTCGCCCAGCCGTCCCACGCGGAACCCCCACGCGAGTTCACCGGGGACCGCTGGTCCCCCAGCGGCGGCGCCGAGTCCGGCAAGCCGGGCCCCTTTGGCACCAGCTTTGACGCCTTCGCCCCCGCCGAGGTGAACCTCGGCCACGAACCCGTCCGCCGAGAGCCCACCGCGTTCGACACTCCGCCGCCCTGGTCCCGCACTCCCGCGGCCGAGCCCGCCGAATCCGCGTGGGCCTTCACCGAGACCCCAGCCCAGGACCCGGCGCCGGACACCCGCCAAACCGGCCGCCGCCGAGCCCCCGAGCCCGCCGCGCCCGGCGACCAGTGGGTCCCCTCCTGGGCGTCGGCCGCCCAGCCCACCGAGGCCCACCCCGGCACCGCGGCCGAGACGGACCTCTTCCAACCGTCCGCGCCGGAGAACAACCAGCCCCCGGCTGATCCCCACACCCCCGACCAGCCCGAACCCCACTTCGCCGACCTGATCGACGCCCCCCGCTTCGACCAGTCGACGCCCACTCCCCACCCCGACGCGCCCACCGACACCCGGCACCCGGAAGGTCCCTTCGCCGACCACCCCGAGTCCACGGACGCCACCCACCCGGACGACCCGTTCGTCTCCCACACCGCGAGCCATCCCGAGGCCGCGGACACCCCCCGGTCTCCCGAAGCCCCGCACGCGAACGACCACGCCGACACCGGCCCCAGCTACGCCGAGCAGCCAGGCGAACCGGCCTTCACGGACCACGCCACTGGTCACCCAGCCGAGCCCACGAACGATCAACAGACCTTCGCCGACCAGGTTGACCCCGCGTTCGCCTACTCCCCGCACTCAGACGATCCGGCAGCCGCCGACCACCAGCCTTCGGCCGCCCCTCGCGTGAGCGCGCACCAGGACGTCACCGACCAGCCTGACCCCGCCTTCGCCTACTCCCCGCACTCAGACGAACCGGCCGCCGACCACCAGCCCGCAGACGCCCCTCGCGTAAGCGCGCACCACGACATCACCGACCAGCCTGACCCCGCCTTCGCCCACTCCCCGCGGGCAGGCGAACCCCAGCCGGACTTCGCGGACGAGGACGCCCCGCACCAGCAGGCCGAGCCCACCTTCGGCGAAGCCCACTTCACCCCCGCCCAGGCGAACCGGTTCACCCCGGAACCGCCCCCCGCCGATTTCCTCGCGGACGAACCCCAGGCGGCCACCCCCCAGCCCTCCTTCACCGACCCGGCCGAACCCGCCGACGACGCCCGCCACGTTGAGCAGCCCTACGAGTCCCAGGTCACCGACCAGCCCCAGTTCACGGCCGGGTCGCACACAGACCAGGCCGGGCAACCGTTCCCCACCCGATCCCACGCCGTGGTGGAGCCCCAGCCCACGGCGGAGACCGGCCCCCAGTTCGCCCCCCGGGCAGAAGCCCAGTTCGCCGATCACCCGGAGGCAGGCTTCACCGAGCCGCCCCCCGCCGACGAACCCCAGCCCCACCCGGCCGACGAACCGCGATTCGCCCCCGAACCCCACGCAGGCGGCGACCCCCAGTTCACCGACCACCCCAGCGACGAGCCGAGCCTCACCACCCACCCCCACCTCACCGACGAACCACAGTTCGCCGACCACTCCAGTGACGAGGGGTTCACCACCCAACCCCACGCCACCAAGGAACCGCAGTTCGCCGACCACCCCGGTGACGAGGGGTTCACCACCCAACCCCACCTCGCCGACGAACCACGGTCGTCCGCCCACCCCACGACCGAACCGGGGTTCACCGGTCAGCCCCACTCCACCGACCAGCAGTCGGTCACCCAGCCTCACCTCACGGACGAGCAAGGGTTCACCAGCTCGCCCCACGCCGCCGAGCACCCACAGGCGAACACCCAACGTCACCCCGCCGACGAATCACACCTCAGCGACGACTCGCGCTTCACTGACGACCCGCGCTTCACCGACCAGCCTGACCGCACCGACGACCCGCGCTTCGCCCCTCACCCGGAGGCGGGCGAACCGCATTTCGCCGCTCACACCGAGGTCGGTCGCACCGACTCAGGCGGATCGCACTCCGCCGACCAGGCCGACGCGCGGTTCACCACCCACCCACCCGCGGGTGATCAGGTCACCGCCCAGGCGGACGCGCCCCAGTCCGGCACCCGATTCGCCGACCAGCCCCACCCAGTGGGCGGCCAGTTCGCCGACACCGGGTTCGCCGAGCACGACACCGCCGATGCCGAGTCCACCGGGTCGCGGTTCACCGACCAGCCGCACTCGGCAGACGAACAGTTCACAGACCAGGCGGACCCCCAGTTCACCGATGACCGCGGGCTCACAGACCAGTCCGCGGCGCACGGCTCGGCAGACGACCAACCCGGCCACGCGGACGGAGCGGACTACGTCGACCACCCTGGGTCGGCTGAGGAATCCCTTGCCCAGCAAGAGGACCACGCGCAGTTCGCCGAGCCGCGGTTCGACCAGGCTGATCTCGTCGCCGCTCAGCGGTCCACCAGTCAGGTCGCGGCGGACGAACCACAGGCCGAGCAGGTCGCCGACCACACGGCAGTCGACGCGCACCCAGCGGACGAGCCGCAGCCCGCGGGCCCCGACGCCCCGGCGGCGGACCAGTTCGCGGACGCGCGGTCCACCGGTGATCAGCAGTTCGCCGATTTCGGCGACCAGGCCCAGGACCGCCATGCGGCAGAGGCAACCTCGGCCCCTGGCCTCACCGACCAGACCGGGCAAGCACAACCACACCTCGCCGCCGGTCACGCCCAGGCAGCCGACGAGGCCGAAACCGCTGCCACCGCTGAGGAATCGCCTGAGCCGCGGCCTGCCGACGAGACCCGGCTCGCGGACGAGGCCCAGTCCAACGACCAGGCCGAGTTGGCGCACCAGCGGCACGTCACCGAGCAGGCGAGTGCGCAGTCGGGATGGCAGTCGGGCGCAGCCGAACGCGACACGATTCCCGTGCGGCGCAACGGTTCTGAGGTTCCGACAGCACCAGGCGTCCCGGTTGGCGACGCCGACATCCGAGACCAGCAGTCCACACCAGACGGTCACGTGTCCGAAAAGGACAAGCGCGCCGACCGGCAGCCGCCCGGAAGCTGGTCCGCCGAGGTGCCGCCCGCCGCGTTGCCCCAGCAGGATTCGCCCGCGGCGACCGTCGAGCGGGTGCGGACCCGGCTGACCGAACTGGGGATCGGCGAGTCCCGGTACCGGATCGGGACGCCGGGGGCCGCGGCGTGGACCATGGAGCAGACCGGCGAGGGCTGGCGGGTCGGCTGGTTCGACCAGGGCTTCGTGGCGCCCGCGGTGTTCGCGGACGTGGCCGACGCCGCGGCGTTCCTGGTCGGGAAGGTCCTGTTGGACTCGGGGGCGCGCGGCGTCCCGGTCGACCCGGGGCCCGCGACCGTGCAGGCGTCGCTGGCCGACCTCGAAGACGACGACGATGACGAGTACGACTACCGGGCGCGCAGGCAGGTTCGGCCCACCCCGGGCGAAGACCTGTTCCGGCCGTCCCGGCCCGAGAAGGAGGACCTGTTCACCCCGGCCGAGGCGAAGCCGTTCGCGTTCGGCGGGCGGGGCGCCGCGCCGGAGCCCGCGCCCGCCGCGCCCGCGCCCGCCGCGGTGTTCGATGACGAGGACGACGACGAGGGCTTCGTCCCCCGCAGGCCAGAACCGCGGCCAGCCCCGCGCGCCGAGGCCCGCAGGCCCGAGCCGTCGCTAACCCCGCGCAGGCCCCAGGACTGGCCGATCCAGCCACGACCGGGTGAGCCGCCGCTGACCCTGTTCCGCGGCAAGCGACTGGTGGAACTGGCCCCAGGCACCGAGATCGACCGCTACGGCGAGCCCGGCGGCAACCTGACCTACGCCGCGGGCACCCCGTTCGAGCGACGCTCACTGGTCCCGGACTGGGTGAATCGGCCCTACCGCGCCTACCGGGTGGTCAAGCCGACCGAGGCGCTGACCGGGGTCGCGATTCCGTGGTTCGAGCAGCCCGGCGGCGGCACCGCCTACCTGTTGTCCCGCTCGATCGTGGAGTTGCTCGACACGGGCGTCCTCGTGGAGGTCAACGACCGGGAAGCGCCCACGCGGCCCTGACTCAGTCGATCACCAGGCCGTGCGCGGCGGCGAATGACACGGCCGTGTCGAGGTCGACGCGCGCGCCGCGCAGCGTGGCCTGGACGAGGCCGTCCGCGTCGATGCGCGCCCCGCGTAGGTCGGCGCCGAGCAGGTTGGCGCCGCGGAGGCGGGCGCCGGACAGGTCCGCCTCCCGCAGGTCGGCTTCCCGCAGGTCGGCGTCGGTGAGGTTCGCCTCGCGGAACCGCAGCCCGGACAGCGTCGCCTTGCGCAGCGCGGCGCCGGACAGGCCGACCAGGGTCAGGTCGGTGTCCCGCACCGTCCACGGGCGCAGCCTGCAATCGATGAACGTGGACCCGATCAGGCTGCAACCGGTGAACTCGCTCTCGGTGAGCGTGGTCCGGTCGAACGAGCAGGAGCGGAACGCCGTCGAGGTGTGCTTCGACTCGCCGAGGTCGGCGCGGGCGAACTCGCACCGGGTGAAGGTGCAGCCGCTGGTCACCAGGCCGCGCATGTCCGCTTCGGTGAAGTCGCAGTCGGTGAAATGCCGCTGCTCCCAGTGCTGGCCGTGCAGGTCGGTGTCGCTGTAGTCGGTGTCGCTGTAGTCCGTGCCGGTCTCCACCCGCCCAGACTGTCACGGCACCACGACAACCGGCCGCCGGGCGTCGGCGATCAGCGACTTGGGCACCGAGCCAACCCGGCCGCCGCCGTGGCGGGACCGGCCCACGACGACGCAGTCGGCCTCGAACCGCTCGGCGACCGACTCCAACCCGCGCGCCGCGTCGCCCCGCACGTGCACGACGTCCCACGCGACACCGACCGGGTCGAGGTAGCGGGCAGCGTCACCGCGTATCTCCTCGACGTACGCCCCGGCGGCCTCGGCGGCGCCTTCCATGCCGACACCGGTCCAACTTGCCGGGGTGGACAACGGTTCCACGTAGACGAGCAGCAATGTGGCGTGCTCGCGCCGAGCGAGTCCCGCCGCCCACGCGGACGCGTTCTTCGACGGCAGACTGCCGTCCATGCCCACGACGATAAGAGCGAGCCCGTCCTTTTCCTTCCCCGCCACGGGTCGATCGTAGGCCGGATGGGGTGCCGGAAAACGCTCAAAAGTGAGTATCGCCAAGGGATTGGCCAAACAACGTTGGCGGGCATCAGCTCACCGTGACCGTTGTGGTCGCGGTCAGCGGAAGTCGCGGGACTTGGCCGGGATGCGGAGGTCCAGGTGCTGCAAGTGGTCGGCGTAGAGGCTCACCACGCCTTCCGTGCTCTCGACAATGCCCCGGACCAGCAGGGCGGCGCTGCCGCGCGCGATCCGGCGGTAGCGGGCCCAGAGGCCGGGTGAGCAGACGACGTTGACCATGCCGGTCTCGTCCTCGATGTTGAGGAAGGTGACGCCGCCCGCGGTCTGCGGCCGTTGGCGGTGGGTCACCGCGCCGCCGAGCAGGACCCGGGTTCCGCTTTTCACTTTGGACAATTCGGCCGCCGGGACCGCGCCGAGCCGGGTGAGGCGGTCGCGGATGAACTGCGTGGGGAAACTGTCCGGCGACAGGCCGGTGGCCCAGACGTCGGCCACGGCGACCTCGATCTCGTCCATGCCGGGAAGCTCGGGGGCCCGAACGCCGACAGCGGTCCCCGGCAGCCGGTCGGCGCTCTCCCCCGCGACAGCGCCCGCCGCCCACAGCGCCGCCCGGCGCCGCAGCCCGAAGCAGCCGAAGGCCCCCGCGGTGGCCAGGGCCTCGATCTGGGTCCGGGTGAGGGAAACCCGCCGCGCCAGGTCGGCCATGTCCCGGAAAGGCTCGTCCCCCCGAACCGCGACGATGCGCTTGGCCAACTCGTCGCCAATGGTCCGGACCGAGCCAAGCCCCATACGCACAGCCACCGAAGCGCCCCGAGCACCGCGGTCGCCAGTGCCCGCCGATTCCCCGGGCGACTCGCCCCGACTGTCCCGGCGGTGGTCTTCGAGACATTCGGGATTCTCCGGGCGAGGCTCGGCTGGACCGGATTCAGGCCGCTGAGACGGGGCCGGACGCAGTGCGGCCCAGCGGGATTCCGCCGGACGCGGTACGGCCGAGCGGGATTCCGGTGGTCGGGATTCCTGCGTGTGTGGTGGGGCTGGGTGGGGTTCGAGGGTGGGGTGGGCGAGGCTGGCGTTGATGTCAGGGCCGAGGACTGTCACGCCGTGCCTGCGGGCGTCGGCCACCAGGGACTGAGGGGAGTAGAAGCCCATGGGCTGGGCGCGGAGCAGGGCGGCGCAGAAGGCGGCCGGGTAGTACAGCTTGAACCAGGAGCTGACGAAAACCAGGTGGGCGAAGCTCAGGGCGTGGCTTTCCGGGAAGCCGAAGTTGGCGAAGGCCATGAGTTTCTCGTAGATGCGGCCCGCCAGCGCCTCGTCCACGCCATGGCTGGCGGCGCCCTGGTAGAAGCGTTCCCGGAGGCGTTCCATGCGGTGGCTGGAGCGTTTGGCGCCCATGGCGCGGCGGAGTTCGTCGGCCTCGGCGGGGGTGAAGTCGGCGATGTCGACGGCGACCTGCATAAGTTGCTCCTGGAACAGGGGCACGCCCAGGGTTTTACGGAGGGCGTTTTCCATGCGGGGGTGGTCGTAGGCGACCTTCTCGGTCTTGTTCTTGCGACGGATGTAGGGGTGGACGGAGCCGCCCTGAATGGGGCCGGGGCGGATGAGGGCGACCTCGACAACCAGGTCGTAGAACTCCCGGGGTTTCAGGCGGGGCAGGGTGGCCATCTGGGCTCGGCTCTCCACCTGGAACACGCCGACCGAGTCGGCGCGGCAGAGCATGTCGTAGACCTTCGGGTCCGACAGGTCGAGTTCGGCCAGGTCGACCTTCTCGCCGTGGTGCTCTTCGACAAGGTCGACCATGTAGTGCAGGGCGGAGAGCATGCCCAAGCCCAACAGGTCGAACTTGACCAGGCCGACGGCGGCGCAATCGTCCTTGTCCCACTGCAGGACCGTGCGGTTGGGCATGCGGGCGGGCTCGACCGGGCAGACCTCGCTGACCGGGCGGTCGCAGATGACCATGCCGCCGGAGTGGATGCCCAGGTGGCGCGGGAAACCCTCCAACTGCCCGGCCAGTTCGAGCACGGCGGGCGGCACGTCGAGGTGGTTGTCGCCGACCGTGCTGCTCAGCGGACCCCACCGGTCGATCTGCTTGCTCCACGCGTCCTGCTGGCCCGGGGAGTACCCCAGCGCCTTGGCCATGTCGCGCACGGTGGACTTGGCGCGGTAGGTGATCACGTTCGCCACCTGCGCCGCGTGGCGCCTGCCGTGCTTGTCGTAGACGTACTGGATGGCCTCCTCACGGCGGTCGGACTCGATGTCGAGGTCGATGTCGGGCGGGCCGTCGCGGGCCGGGGCGAGGAACCGCTCGAACAGCAGCTCCCACCGGACCGCGTCGACATTGGTGATGCCGAGCGCGAAGCAGACCGCCGAGTTGGCCGCGGAGCCGCGGCCCTGGCAGAGGATGCCGTTGGCCTGGCAGAACCGCACGATGTCCCAGACCACCAGGAAGTAGCCGGGGAACCCCAACTCCTCGATCACCCGCAACTCGTGGACGATCTGCGCGAAGGCCCGAGGGGACTCCGCGGCCGAGCCGTACTTGACCGCCGCGCCGCGGTAGACCAACTCCCGAAGGTAGGAGATCTCCGTGTGCCCCTCCGGCACGCCGAAGGGCGGCAACTCGGGAGCCACCAAGCTCAGGTCGAAGGACAGCCGCACCCCGAGCACCGCGGCTCGCTGCACCGCCCCCGGGTACCGCGCGAACCGGGCGGCCATCTCCCTGCCGGTGCGCAGGTGAGCGGTCGCCGACGGCGGCAGCCACCCGGCCAGGTCGTCAAGGCCGCGCCGCGCCCGCACCGCGGCCATCGCCGCCGCCAGCCGCCCACGCGCGGGGTGCGCGTAGTGGACGGCGTTGGTCGCGACCGTGGGCAAGCCCAACTCCGCGGCCATCCCGGCCAGCAGGTCGTTGCGGGCCGAGTCCTCGGGCAGGCCGTGGTCGACCAACTCGACGAACACCCGGTCCGGCCCGTACGCGACGACCAGCAGGCGCAACTGCTCGAAGGCCGCGGCAGGCCCCCCTTCGGCGAGTGCGCGGCGGACCGCGCCCTTGCGGCACCCGGTAAGCACGACGCAGTGCTCACGGGTTTCCTCGACCACCTCCACCAGGTTGTACTCCGGTTTGCCCTTCTCCCCGCCACGCAGGTGGGCGGAAGTCAGAACACGACACAGCCTGCGATACCCCTCCTCCCCTTCAGCGAGCAGCAGCAGGTGCTCCCCCTCCGGATCCGCGACGCCGTTCTGCGGCGCCGTCAACCCCAGGCTCAACTCGGTCCCGAACACCGTGCGGATGCCCAACTCCCGCGCCGCCTCGGCGAACCGGACCACCCCGTACATGCCGTCGTGGTCGGTGATCGCGATGGCGTCCAACCCCAGCAGCGCCGCCGCCTCCACCAGTTCCTCGGGGTGGCTGGCGCCGTCGAGGAAGCTGAAGTTGGAGTGGCAGTGCAGCTCGGCGTAAGGCACCCGCGAGTCGCCGTCGGCGTGGTCGGTGGCCCCCCGCGCGCCCACCCCGGCGGGCGGCAGGTAGCGCTCCCGGCGGCGGGTCCAGGCGGGGCTGTCGCCGCCGTCGCCGATCTCGGGCGCCCGGCCGGAGAGGATGCGCTCCAGCTCCGACCACCGCACCGGCGGGTTGTTCCACCCCATCAGCGCTCAGAGTTCCTAACGGAATGATCAGGTTGGGTGTTGGGGTGGTTGTGGGCGTGGATCATGGTGGGGTGAGGAGGGGTCAGTCGCCGCCGTGGGTGGTGTCGGATGAGTTGTGGGCGCGGGTGGAGCCGTTGTTGCCGGTGGTGGCGCGGCGGTCTCGTTGTCCGGGGCGTAGGCGGTTGCCGGATCGGCTGGTGTTGCAGGGGATCTTGTTCGTGTTGCATACCGGGATCCAGTGGGAGTTTTTGCCCCGGGAGTTGGGGTTCGGGTCGGGGATGACCTGTTGGCGGCGGTTGGCGGAGTGGAACGAGGCCGGGGTGTGGGCCCGTCTGCACGAGGTGCTGCTGGCCGAACTGCACGCTTCGGGCAGGTTGGATTGGGATCGGGCGGTGATCGATTCCTCGCATGTGCGGGCGGCGCGGCGCGGCCCACAAGCGGGCCGTGCCCGGTCGATCGGGGTCGGGCGGGCTCCAAGCACCACGTGATGACCGGCGGCCATGGGTCCCGTTGGCGGTGGTGTTGACCGGCGGCGACCGCGACGACCTCACCCAGGGGGAGCCGTTGTTCAACGCGGTGCCCCCGGTCCGGGACCGCCCCGGGCGGCCCCGCCGCCTCAAGGCGTTGTTCGGGGACCGGGCCTACGGCTACGACTCGGTCCGCGAGCGTGTGCAGGCCAGGGGCATCACCGACCACCTCGCGCCCCGCAACCACCTGCACGGCTCCGGCCTGGGCACCGTGCGGTGGGTCGTGGAGCGCACCATCGCCTGGTACCACGGCATGAAACGCCTCCGCATCCGCTGGGAACGCCGAGACGACATCCACCAAGCCTTCCTCGCCCTCGCCCTCGCCACCTGCACCATCACCTGGCGACACATAACACGCCCCCTGTTAGGAACTCTCAGGAAACGCGCCCGGCGGAAACCAGTTCTCCGGCGAGTGCCTCGGCTGCGGGATGAGCTCGGCTAACTCGACCATGTCGAGCCAGTCGACCGCCATGGGCTGCTCGTCGTCATGGATCATCAGTCGTATATCCCTTCCACGGACCACTTCTCGTTCTCACGCACCAGCAGCAGCGCGTCCTGACTGTCCTCTTCGGACTTCTCGGCGAGCAGCACCTGCAGCCGCGCCCGCCTGCGCCCGGCGCCCAGCTCCCACCAGCGCTCGTCGGCTGGCCACGGACCGGCCCAGGCGAGGACTCGGCGGTTCCGCCCACCGCCGACCGCGACCACGTCCGGCCTGCCGGTGAGCACGAACCGGCCGGTGACCCCGACCTCAAGGCCGTCGCGGTCGACCACCGACACGGGCAGCGGCCGCGTCGGAACCGTCGCGGGAGAGGGCGCCGGTAATCGCCCCGGCCAAGGCTGGTCGACGGGCGCCGCGGGCACGCGCTCGTCACCCCAGGGGACAAGGCGGACCTGGTCAGCGGGACCCCGGCCGCCGTCGATCACCGGGGTGAGCACCCCCTCCGGGCCGAGCAGCCCCTGCACGTGGACCATCGCGCGGGCGGCGCGTTCGGCCTGCTCGTCGTGGCTGCCCTGCCAGAGCCCCAGTTGCAGGGCGCGACCGTCGACGGTTTCCTCCGGTTCGAGCCGCAGGACCGTGATGCCCGCGGACGGACGCCGGGCGCCACGCAGCCAGCCGTCGAGTTGCCAGCGGACCCGGTCGGCGATTCCCGTGGGGGTCAGCGGCTCGGCGCAGCGCCACACCCGGCTCAATTCCTCGCCGTTGGCCGTGCTCGCGTGGATGCTGAGGCGGGTGCAGGCCAAGCCGTGCGCGGCGAGGCCGGAGTGCAGCCGCTCACCGAGACCGCGCGCGACGAAGGCCGCCGCGTCGACCCGTTCGATGGGCGGGTCGGGGTTGTGGGTGACCGAGAGATCGACCGGTGGGCGTCTGCGCGCGGGCGGGCGCTGCTCCAAGCCGCGGGCGAGGCGGTGGGCGCGGCCCGCGGCGGCGCCGAAGCGGGAGACGACGTCGCCGGGATCGAGCGCGGCGAAGGCCCCGAGGGTGCGGATGCCCAGTCTGCGCAGGAGATCGACCAGTTCGGGATGCTCGCGGAACTCCCGGATGCTCAGCGGGGCAAGGAACTCGGCGCTGGCCCCGGGGGCGACGATCACACCGCGGTGAGCCGCGCGGGTGGCGGCGAACAAGCCGTCGGCGACGCCCACCTGGGACTCGGCGCCGGTGTGGGCGGCGACCTGGTCGATGAGCCGCTCGGCGGCGGCGGCCTCCGAGCCGAAGTAGGCGGCGGGGCCGCGGACGGGGACGGCGACCAACCCCGGGCAGACCACCTCGACCCCGACCGCGGCCTCCTCCACCGCCGCCGCGACCGGCTCGAACAATCGGGCGTCGCGATCTGGGTCGTCGGGGAAGACAGTGATGTCGGGACAGCGGCCCTGGGCCTCGCGGCGGCGCAGGTCGAGATGGACGCCCTCGGCCCGCGCGGAGGCGTTGACCGCGACCACCCGGTTCGCCGAGACGACGGCGGCGGGTGCGGCAACGCCGCGCCCCGCGGCGGCGCAGGCGGCGACGACCGGCCAATCGGGACACCACAGGACGAGTAGACGGGACACGACTTTCTCCGCAGGTCAGGGTCGGTGGATGAGGGTTTTTCAACTGCCTGTCTCGAACATATGTTCGATCGCGGGAGTCGTCAAGCACGGGGTGGGGAGACCGCCCTGAAGAGTGAATGAGGCGTGCCGGGGACGGGCGGCGGCGCCGCGACCTCGGGCCTGGACGTCGACTTGGCGGGCGGTGAGGTTGCCGTGCCCGGCGCCGAGGCCGGACCAGCGACCACGGACGCAGGCCAGTTCGAGGTCGGCGCCCGGCCAGGAGCCGAACGGGATGAGGACCGCGCCGCGACTGCGGGCCCTGGCCGACAACCGGCGGGCGTGCGCGGCGCCGATCCCGGGGGTGGCCACAGCGACCACGTCGAAGCCGTCGAGCAGCGCGGCGACAACCCCGGCGGCGTCGGCGCCGGGCCGGGGCACCAGGGCCAACCGGTCGACGGCGACGCCGAGTTCCGCTGCGGCGAGGACACCGAGATCGGGGAGGCCGACGACGGCGGACCAGGAACCACGCGCGCTGGACTCGGCAAGGAGAGCGAGCAGAAGGGCGGAGGAACCACGGACGGCGACGGTGCCGCCCCGGCGGAGGCCGCCCCAGGGGAACAGAGCGGCCAGGTCGGGGCGGACAGGGAGGACACGGGGGGCCGCGGGTGGGTGAGAGCGCGTTTCGGCTTCCAGAGCCGCCTGGAGGTTGGCGGCTTGGCGGTTGTCGAGCCGCTTTCTGGGTGGGCCGAGCAGGACTGGGGGATCGAGGCGGGTGGAGACGACGGGCGGGGAGGGCGCGGCCGGGTCGGCAGACGCAGAGGGGGAGGTGGGCGCGGGAAGGGAGGTGGACGCGGAAGAGAGAGCGGACGCGGAAGGAAAGGCGGACGCAGAAGGGAAAGCGGGCGTGGAAGGGAAAGCGGGCATGACAGGGAAGGCAGACGCGGAAGGGAAAGCGGGCACGGAAGGAGAGGTGGGCGCAGAAGGGAAGACGGACGTGGGAGGAGAAGCGGACAGGAAGGGGAAGTCCGACATGGCAGAGAAGGTAGGCACAGGAGAGGAAGCGGTTACAGCAGAAGCGACAGGCACAGCAGAGATGGCGGAGACAGCGCACATGGGAGAGGCGACGGACTCGGGAGAGGCGACGGACTCGGGAGAGGCGACGGGGACCGTGGGAACGGGTGACGCAGGCGAAGTGGTCCCAGCGGAGGTGGCGGCCGTCATGGTCGGAGGGGAAGCGGCGGGGACCACGGAAGCGGCGAGAGCCTGGGGAACAGCGCGGGCTGGCGGATTGGCGGGCTGGGAGGCAGCGAAGAGTCGCGGCCTCGCGAGCACAGAGGACAGGACGAAGACCACCGGAGCCAGCGATGCAGGAAGACAAGAGGCAACAACGTGGGCGGCGCCCGAAGTAGGCACAGTGGGCGCAGTGGCACCGGAAGCGGCGACATCCAGAGCACCGACGCCGAAAGCGCTGGTGGCGAAAGGGGTGGCGAGGTGTCGGAGAGCAAGCGCGGGACGGCACCTCGGCACCGGCGCCGGTCTGGGTGACCCAGAAGCGGCGAAGCGCGGCCGGAAACGAGATCCAAAGCGAAGCTGCGGATAAGCGCGTTGCCCTGCCCGTAGCGCGCTCGGGTTCTGTTCGTGGTTGGGCGGCGCGTGACCGCCAGGAGCGGGGTGGGCGGGGCATTGGGGCGCGACAAAGGAGGCCGCCGGTTTGTCCTCTTGGGACGGTGAGCGGTCGCCGGCTGCTCCCAGGTACTTCCCCGCGCCGAAAGCAGCCAGCGACCGCACCGCGCACCTCCCTTGGTTGCCTCGCGTACCGCTCAATACGCGGAACAGCCGTGGGGAGACGGCGGCTGGGACGAGCGGCCTCGACTCCGGTCGCCCCACTCGAACATGTGTTCGATAGCCCAAGTGTACCCACCGCCGATGCCCTGTCAACCTGTTTCGGGTCCACAGCGGACTGGCATACTCTCCGGCGATCGCATCTCCTGGGGGGCTACACCGAATGACTCACATGCCGGGGCACCACTATCCGCACGCCTACCCGCAGGCTTACCCGCCGCCGGGTCCGCCCAAGAAGAGCAAGGCTCCCCTGATCGTGGGGATCGTGGTGGGTGTTCTGCTGCTCGGTGGGGCGGCGACGGGGGTGTTCCTCTACCTCGCCGCGCACGCCGACGGGGGCAGCCCGCCTTCCGGGGACACGTTGGCGCAGGAGTGCGACCGGGTCAGCGAGGCCACGCGGGTCAAGATGCGGACCACCAACCCGCACCGGGTGCCGGGGGCCGATGGTGGGTCGAGCCGGAAGTACACCTGGTGCAAGTGGGGGCAGACGGAGGGTGTGGACGGTGAGGGGTTGCGTGACCTGAGCGTCCACATGATCGAGTTCATCGAGGCCGACAGCGACGATCAATCTCCGGAAGAGCAGGCGGCCGCGGAGTTCCAGGGGGATCTCAAGAGCCGTCGGACGATCGCGGAGAACGGGGTCGGGGCCGACAAGACCGTGGTGCACAAGATCGAGGACATCGGCGACGAGGCCGTCCTCGTGGAGGAGTTCACCGACTCGGCGTTCTACTCGGTGGACCTGATCTTCCGCAAGGACCGGCACGTCATCACGGTGGGCTACCAGGGCTGGGACGTGGGGCTGTTCAGCAGTGTGGCGCCCGACGCCCGGGAGTTCGCGGGGCTGGTGGACGCCGCGGCCCGGGAGGTCGCGGCGGCGCTCTGAGCTAGACCGCGGTGCCGACGCCGACGAGGGTGGTGGCGTCCATGGCGGTCACGCCGCGGTCGAGCAGTTCCTGGGTGAAGCGAACGCGGGTGCGTTCGACGGCCGCCTGGTCGAGGCCGGTCAGGAAGCCGCGCATCGCGGAGCCGAGCACCAGGGCCCAGGCCACGTCCGGGTCCAGGGCAAGGGTGTGCGGCGCGGTCTCCACCCGCGCGTCGCGCAGGCCGAGGTCGGTCAGCCAGGCTGTGAGCAGCTCCGGGGTGTTGACGCGTTCGCTCGCGCCGCGCCGGGCGGACACCGCGGGCATCTCGGCGCGCTCCGGTGACACGGCGTTGTGCAGGATTTCCGGGACCGGCAGGATCGCGTCCTTGTGCCAGACCGTGGCGGCGAAGCGGCCGCCGGGGCGCAGTCGGCTGATCAGCGCGCGGGCGCCCGCGTCCATGTCGGGCAGGAAGAACACGCCGAGAACGCACTGGACCAGGTCGTACGGGCCGCCGGACCAGGTCGTCACGTCGCCGTGGTGGAAGGTGAGCCAGGGCAGGCCCTCGGCGCGGGAGCGGCCGACGGCGAGCAGCTTGTCGGCCAGGTCGACGGCGTCCACGCGGCCGGTAGGGCCTACCGCGCGGGCGGTAGGCAGGGCGGACGCGCCGGTGCCGCAGCAGGCGTCGAAGACGTGCTCTCCCTCGGCGGGCTTGGCGACGGCTACCGCGCTCGCGCTTACCGGGCCCCACAGTCCGTCGGTAAGCGCGTCGAAGTGGGTGGTTCCCGCGTCGAAGAGCGCGCCCAAGGGGTTCGTCATGGCGCCAAGTTAACCGATCAGAGGGCCGTCACGTGTGTCGCGCTAACCACGTCTGGTTCGCGCGACCGTGGCAGGGATAGAGGTAGGGCTTCTCGCCCATCCGGTACTGCTCTCGGGGCACGTCGACGCACATACCGGACCGGGTCTTGAGCGCGCCGTTCCGCCAGTCCCAGAGTTGCCGGGGGTTGGCGGGGTCGCACGGGGTGATCGACAGCGGCATCCCGAGGTCGGCGCCGAGCGCGGTGAGGCACTGGGTGGTGCGCGGGTTGCGCAGCAGGTAGGCGTTCTGGTCGGCGATCCGCCAGAACTGCCAGCGTTGGCTCCACGCATAGGTGTCGCCGTCCGGTTTGCGCTCCCAGATGACGACCTCGTAAGAGTGCGCGTAGAAGTCGAGCGCGTAAGACGGGTTGCCTTGCGAGAAGAGGAAGCACTCGAAGTGCTGTTGCCCGTCGACTGTCTCGCAGGCGGTAAGCGCGCCGGGCGGCGCGCCCCAGGCGGCCACCGGCTGCGGAGCCGCCGCGAGGGGTTCCTCATCCCGGCTCGACCACAGCACGACCGCCGAGGCCGCGACGATCACCACGGCGGCGGCGACGGTGAGCAGCCGGGTTTTACGGCGCGCCGGAGCGGGTTCCGTTGGGCTTTCCGGCGCGCCGCCGAGGATTCGCGCGTGGGCGGCCCGCAGCCGTTCGATGTCGGCCGCGGGGCGCCGCAGAGCGGTCAGGATCGCCAGCAGTTCACGGTCGGTCGGCGGCTCCCGCTTGGCGTTCTCGATCTCCGAGACCCGCTCCCGGCGGATCTTGAGGTGGTGCCGGGCGGCGCGGCCGCTGACGTTGTCCTGGGACAGTCCCTGGCCCTTGCGCAGCGCCCGCAGATACCCGCCCAACTCGCCCAGGGTGGTGATCCTGGGCTCCTCCTCGGCGTCCACGCGCTCCCCGCTCCCTTGTCGCTCCCCTGTCTTTCGGAGGGTAGCGAAACCGACACGGACAGCATCTTGAGCGCGAAATCCCTGGTCAGCGCTGTCGCGACAAACGCGCCGACAGTTGCGACACCCCGACCGGCCACCGTGAAACGGACCCGGCGAGGTCGACAGCCGGGCTCCACACCGAACAGAAGGGTCTTCCATGCGCACGATGAACTTCGCCTCGGCGCTCGCCGCGGTTCTGATCAGCTCCGCCGGTCTTCTCTCCGGCACGTCTACCGCCAACGCGGAAAGCACAACCGCCGCGTTCGACTGCTCGCTGGTATGGCACGACAGCGCCACCGCCGGTATCCGGTGCAACGGTAGTTCGTTTGTCGGCGCGGCGGTATGCAACAACGGCCAGATCGCACAGGGCGCGAAAGCCGCTTCTGGCACAACCTCTTACGCGTACTGCTCGTCGGTCTACTCGTCCCTCAAGATCCCCGTCCAGTGGGACGCGTTCCCCGCGTGAGCGAGCGCGACGGCGCCCTTCCGGCCGGAAGGGCGCCGTCGTCGCCGCGGCCTAGTGCGCGAAGTGGCGGGTGCCGGTGAGGTAGACCGGGACGCCCGCCGCTTCCGCCGCGGCGATGACCTCGGCGTCCCGCACGGACCCGCCGGGCTGGACGACCGCGCGGACGCCCGCCTTGAGCAGGACCTCCAGGCCGTCCGGGAACGGGAAGAAGGCGTCGGACGCGGCGACGGAGCCGTTGGCCCGGTCGCCCGCGCGCGACACCGCCAGGCGGGCGGCGTCGACCCGGTTGACCTGGCCCATGCCCGCGCCCACGGTCGCGCCGTCGCGGGCGAGCAGGATCGCGTTGGACTTCACCGCGCGGCAGGCCCGCCAGGCGAACGCCAGGTCGGCGAGGGTGGCCTCGTCCACGGCGGTCCCGGTCGCCAGGGTCCACTTGGCCGGGTCGTCGCCCTCGGCCTCGATGGTGTCGACGGTCTGCATGAGCAGGCCCCCGGACACCGGGCGAAGCTCGGCTCCGCCCCGGCGCGGGGGCTCGGCGACGAGGATGCGCACGTTCTTCTTCCTGGTCAGCACCTCGACCGCGCCGTCGGCATAGGCCGGGGCGACGATGACCTCGGTGAAGATCTCCGCGACCTGCTCGGCCATGGCCACGCTGACCTCGCGGTTCGCCGCGATCACGCCGCCGAAGGCGCTCAGCGGGTCGGACGCGTGCGCGTTGCGGTGCGCCTCGGCGATGTCCACCTCGGACACCGCGATGCCGCACGGGTTGGCGTGCTTGATGATCGCCACGCAGGGCGCGGCGTGGTCGTGCGCGGCGCGCCAGGCGGCGTCGGCGTCGACGTAGTTGTTGTACGACATCTCCTTGCCGTGCAGCTGCGTCGCGGTGGCCAGGCCAGACGAGCCGTCGCCCTGGACGTACAGCGCGGCGCGCTGGTGCGGGTTCTCGCCGTAGCGCAGCACGTCGCGGCGCTGCCAGGTCGCGCCGACCCAGCCGGGGAAGCCGGAGCCCTCGTCGTCGGGGGCCAGCACGTTGCCGATCCAGGACGCCACCGCCACGTCGTAAGACGCGGTGTGCCGATACGCGGCGGCGGCAAGAGCCTGCCGGTCAGCGAGGGTGAAACCGCCCGCGGCGATCTCGGCCAAGACCCACTCGTAGCGCGCGGGGTCGACCACGACGGCGACGTTGGCGTGGTTCTTCGCCGCCGCGCGCACCATGGCCGGGCCGCCGATGTCGATCTGCTCGACGCACTCGTCCGGCGACGCGCCGGAGGCGACGGTCTTCACGAACGGGTACAGGTTGACCACGAGCAGGTCGAACGGGGTGATGTCGAGCTGGTCGAGCTGCGCGACGTGCGCCGGGTCGCGCAGGTCGGCGAGCAGACCGGCGTGCACGCGCGGGTGCAGCGTCTTGACCCGGCCGCCGAACGACTCGGGGAAGCCGGTGACCTCCTCGACCGGGGTGACCGGCACACCGGCGTCGGCGAGGGTCTTCGCGGTGCCGCCGGTGGAGACGATCTCCACCCCGGCGGCGTGCAGGCCGGTCGCCAGCTCCAGGAGTCCGGCCTTGTCCGACACGCCGATCAGCGCGCGGCGGATGGGCCGCCGCTGGGCAGATTCCGTCACGGGATGCTCACCTTTCGTCCGTCCACGGTGTAGCCCTCGCGGGCCATCCTGGTGACCACGTCGACCAGGAGCCGCCGCTCCACCGCTTTGATTCGTTCGTGCAGGCCCGCCTCGTCGTCGCCGGGAGCCACCTCGACGGGCTCCTGGGCGATGATCGGGCCGGTGTCGACGCCGCCGTCGACCAGGTGAACCGTGCTGCCGGTCACGCGGACGCCGTAGGCGAGGGCTTCGCGGACCGCGTGCGCGCCGGGGAACGACGGCAGCAGCGCGGGATGGGTGTTGATCACCCGGCCGCCGAAGCGGTCGAGGAAGGCCGGGCCGAGGATCTTCATGAACCCGGCCGAGACCACCAGGTCGGGGGTGTAGGCCGCGACCGCGTCGGTGAGCGCCTTGTCCCACGCCGCGCGGTCGGGGTGGTCGCCGACGCGGACCGCGAACGCGGGCAGGTTGGCACGTTCGGCGCGGGCGAGGCCCTCGATGCCGGTGCGGTCGGCGCCGACGGCCACGATCGCGGCCGGGAAAGCCGGGCGGGCGGCCTCGTCGAGGAGGGCTTGCAGCAGGGTGCCCGACCCGGACACCAGGACGACGATCCTGGCAGGCGTGGCGGGCGGGTACTGGGCGCTCAGCGTGGACTCCTGCGGCAACCGGAACGGGATAGGCCCAGCGTAAGGCGTGCCGAGTTGATCTTGCTCAGCGCCCCGATCCCGGTCCGCGCTCGGGCTCGTCCGGGTTCTCGGCGTCGGATGGGTCATCTTGTGGATCAAGGTCGGCCGGGTCGCCGCCGAGGTCGAGGTCGTCCCCGTCAAGATCCTCCGGGTCAATGCTGTCCGCGGCATACCCGTGCGAGTCGAAGCTGTCCGGGTTAAAGCTGTCCGGCTCCGTAGCCTCGTGCTCTCTCGGACCGGTAAGCCACGCCACGATTCCGCCCGGCACGGCCACCCACACCGCCAGCGCCACCGACAGCCACGCCGCCCGCAGATCGAGCGGGTCGAACGGACCGCCGCCGAGCGGGCCGCCCGCGCTCCCGCCCAGGACCGCGAACACCAGCGCGACCACCACCGAGGCCACCGCCACGGCCCGCAGCCGCGACCGCGGCGAGTCGTCCACCGCGCGCAGCACCCAGCCGACCAGCGCGCCCACGCCCGCGGGCAGGACGAGCAACAGCAGCCACCACAGCGCGTGGTCGGCGGGCAGCGCCCCCAGCAGGGGCAGCGCGGGGACCGATCCGCCGGTGAAGCCCAGCGGCCCGATGGACAATCCGCCCAGGCCGAATCCAGGGCCTGCCGCGAACCCGGTAGCCGCGATGACCGCGTTCGGCAGATAACCCGCGGACAGTAAGAGCAGACCGACAGCGCTACCGGTGTCGTCCACTGCGAACAAGTCGCGGATAGTGCCGAACGAGGTAATCAGCGCCAAGGTCAGCACACCCGCGCCGACCGCGAGCAACGCCACGACCGCCAGCAACCCCGCCCGCAGCCCGCGCAACGCGAGCCGGTCGACCCGCAGCGCCACCCACTCGGTCGCGCCAGAGCGCGGTAGCACGCCGACAGAAGCGGCAAGACCCCCTAACAGCGCCGGGTAGTACAGACCGGCCAACGGGTCGACCTGGATCGCGCCGCCCGAGCACAGCAGCGCGAGCCCCAGCCCGACCACCGCGTGCGCGCCGACCACGGCGGCGACCACCCGGCCCGCTTCCCGGGGACCGTTGACGTCGAGTCGGTCGGCTCCACTCGCCGCCGTGCGCCAGACCAGCAGCAGAACCAGGACCGTCGGCAGCATCGGCAGCGCGCCGAGAGCGCGGCCACCGATCCCGACCGGCACCTGGTACGCGGCGAGCCAGCCGGGCATGGCGGCGGCGAGGACCCCGCCGGTGGAGAAGTGCGCGTCGGCGGCGACAGCGGTGATCAACGCCAGCAGGGCGGCCACCGCCGCGTAGACGACGAGCAGGGGGCCGATCGCGACTACCGCGAGCACTTTGGCCCACAGTGACCGGGGGAAAGTCCGGCCGACCTCCGTTCGGGCAGCGCGCATGCCACCCACTCTGACATTCGGTTAGCGCTGACCGGGCGCGGCACGCCGCCACCCGCCCGATCCGGTGAAGCGACCACAATGGACAAAAACCGAGGGGGGCGGCACCCGGTGCCGCCCCCCTCGGGGAAAAAATCGTTCGCTCAGCCCTGCGGCTGCTGCGGGTACCCGCCCGGCGGGGTCCCCGGCGGCTGCTGGCCGAACTGGCCCTGCTGCGGGGCGAAGGTGGTCTGCTGGCCCGACTGCGGCGGCGGCTGGGGCTGCCCGTACTGCTGCTGCTGCTGCGGGAACTGGCTGGACGGCGGGTTGTACCCACCGGGCTGGCCGAAGTGCCCGTGCTGCTGCGCGCCCGGCTGCGGCGGCTTGACGACGCCCGCCTCGAACAGGAACGCGGCGACCGCGGCGATGGCCTGCAGAATGCCGAAGATCAGCACCATGATCCCGCCAGCCTTCAACTCGCTGTCGGTGGCGAAGACGCTGAACAGGAACGCCAGCGTCACGCCGAGCGTCACCGCGGCCGAGGAAAGGCCGACCTTCTTGTCACCGGGCAGGATCGCGGGCAGGGCGAGCAGGCCGCCGATGAACAGCAGGCCGGGCACCCAGCCCGTGAACGCCTCGTAGAAGCTGGTCTCGACAGCGAGCGGGGCGAAGCCAAGGAACAGGTTCAGCACGCCGAGGCCCGCGACGACGAGGTGCAGGATCTGCGCCAAGCCGAGCTTGCTGCCACCGCCTGCGGTCGGCGGCGGGCCGAAGCCCTGGGGTGGCTGCTGCGGTCCTGGGCCCGGGTATCCGCCCGGTGCACCGCCTGGGTAGGTCATCGCGTGCTCTCCTCAGCGACAAAAGAACTATCAGAGCCAACGAGAACGCCGGCCCCGCTCGGCCGTGCGACGTCCGCAGGCCTGCGTCGGTTCCCCCCGATCGGGAAAACGACCGTGGGGGGGGGGGGGGGGGGCGGGGGGGGCGGGGGGGGGGTCTCCCCCCCCCCCGTTGTTTTCTCCTTTTTCTCCCCACTCCTCCACGTGCCTCCAACAACCTGCTCCCCCCGGCC
>NZ_JBVJIN010000015.1:91394-95922 GCF_055586285.1 Actinokineospora sp. NPDC051303 | reverse complement strand
CCACCCGCCACCCACACCCCCCCAACCCCCTCCCCCCCCCCCTTCCCCCCCCCCCCCCCCAAAAAAACCCCCCCCCCCCCCCCCCCCCCCCCCCCCCCCCCCACGGTGTGGTCCTAACACCTCAGCGTGGTCGCCTCAGTGTCATCACGATTCCTCAGCGCGCCTCGAACAGCTCGCGCGCCAGGGCCGCGGTCTCCGACGGCGTCTTGCCGACCTTGACCCCGGCGGCCTCAAGGGCCTCCTTCTTGGCCTGCGCGGTGCCCGCCGAGCCGGAGACGATGGCGCCCGCGTGGCCCATGGTCTTGCCCTCGGGGGCGGTGAAGCCCGCCACGTAGCCGACGACCGGCTTGGTGACGTTCTCCTTGATGTAGGCCGCGGCCCGCTCCTCGGCGTCGCCGCCGATCTCGCCGATCATCACGATCAGCTCGGTCTCCGGGTCCGCCTCGAACGCGGCGAGCGCGTCGATGTGGGTGGTGCCGATGATCGGGTCGCCGCCGATGCCGACCGCGGACGAGAAGCCGATGTCGCGCAGCTCGTACATCATCTGGTAGGTCAGCGTGCCGGACTTCGACACCAGGCCGATCTTGCCGGGGCCGGTGATGTCGGCGGGGATGATGCCCGCGTTCGACTGTCCGGGGCTGATCAGGCCGGGGCAGTTGGGGCCGATGATCCGCGTCTTGTTGCCCTTGGCGACCGCGTGCGCCCAGAAGTAGGCGCTGTCGTGCACCGGGATGCCCTCGGTGATCACCACGGCCAGCTCGATCTCGGCGTCGATCGCCTCGATGACGGCGTCCTTGGCGAACTTCGGCGGCACGAAGATCACCGTCACGTCCGCGCCGGTGGCCTCCATCGCCTCGGCGACGGTCGCGAAGACCGGCAGCGAGACGCCCTCGATCTCGACCTTGGTGCCCGCCTTGCGCGGGTTCACCCCGCCGACGATGTTGGTGCCGGACTTGAGCATCCGGCCGGTGTGCTTGGTGCCCTCGGAGCCGGTCATGCCCTGCACGATGACCTTGCTCTGGCTGGTCAGGAAGATAGCCATTGTCAGACCCCCGCGGCCGCGAGCTCGGCGGCCTTGTCGGCAGCGTTGTCCATAGTGTCGACCACGGTAACCAGCGGGTGGTTGGCCTCGGCCAGAATGCGCCGACCCTCGTCGACGTTGTTGCCGTCCAGGCGCACGACGAGCGGCTTGGTGGCCTCGTCGCCCAGGATGGCCAGCGCCGCGACGATGCCGTTGGCGACCGCGTCGCAGGCGGTGATGCCGCCGAAGACATTGACGAACACGGACTTGACGTCCGGGTCGTTCAGGATGATGTGCAGGCCGTTGGCCATCACCTCGGCGGACGCGCCGCCGCCGATGTCGAGGAAGTTGGCGGGCTTCACGCCGTTGTGCTTCTCGCCCGCGTAGGCCACCACGTCCAGGGTGGACATGACCAGGCCCGCGCCGTTGCCGATGATGCCGACCTCGCCGTCGAGCTTGACGTAGTTGAGGTCCTTGGCCTTGGCCGCGGCCTCCAGCGGGTCCTCGGCCTCGGTGTCCACCAGGTCGGCGTGCGCCGGGTGGCGGAAGGACGCGTTCTCGTCCAGGGTGACCTTGCCGTCGAGGGCGATGATCTTGTCCTGCGGGTCGCGGACCAGCGGGTTCACCTCGACCAGCGTGGCGTCCTCCTTCACGAAGGCGTCCCACAGCTTGACGATGACCTCGGCGGCCTGCTCGGCCACCGGGGCCGGAATCTTCGCCTGGGCCACGATGTCGCGGGCCTTGGCCAGGTCGACGCCCTCGATCGCGTCCACGGGGACCTTGGCCAGCGCCTCGGGGCGCTCCACGGCGAGCTGCTCGATCTCCATGCCGCCCTCGGCCGAGGCCATGGCGAGGAAGGTCCGGTTGGCCCGGTCGAGCAGGAAGGAGAAGTAGTACTCCTCGGCGATGTCGGACGCCACGGTCACCAGCACCTTGCGGGTGATGTGCCCCTTGATGTCCAGTCCGAGGATCGCTTCGGCCTTGACCTGGGCGTCGGCCGGGTCGTCGGCGAGCTTCACGCCGCCCGCCTTGCCGCGGCCGCCGGTCTTGACCTGCGACTTGATGACGACGGTCTGCCCGAGCTGCTCCGCGATGGCGCGGGCTTCCTCGGGGGTGCTTGCCACGTCGCCCGGCAGGACCGGGACCCCGTGGGCGGCGAAGAGGTCCTTCGCCTGGTACTCGTACAGGTCCACTCGACAGTCTCCTGACTACGGTGTCGACGCGCTGCTGTCGGACGGTGGGAACCCTAGCGACGTGGGAATGGGGTTGACACTTCGCACCCGGTGAGGTCCATCACGGCAGGTGGTGAGTTCGCTCACCGCTCGTGGCGGGCCGCACGTCCGGTTTCGCTCGCCAGGCCAGGACGGCGTCGAACCCGAGGACCTCGACGTCGAGAGCGTCCTGTTCGGACAGCAGCGCCGCGACCATTTCCCGCTGCTCGTCGACGGCGATCGCGTCGGCGTCCTCTTGCAGCGCGGTGCCGACGACGTGCGCGGGATCGGTGAGCCTGCCGGTGTAGATGACCTCGACGCCCACGTCGCGCAGGTCGCGCGCGACGGCTTGGGCGCGGTCGCCCGGCCCGAGTTCGGCGAGGACGATCCGCACGCGCCTCATCGGCGCGCCACCGCGGTCGCGGCGCCGACGACCAGGGCCGCCAGGCAGGCCAGCGACAGCCACAGGCCGGGGCCGGGGCTCGACTGCTCGGCGCGGGCCGCGGTCAGCGGGAACTCCAGCACCCGCACGCCGACGAGCCCGGCGGCGCCGAGCAGCAGCGCGGCCGCGCGGGTGGGCCGGGACACCGGGGCTATCGCGGTGACGGCAAGCACGACCAGAACCGCGAGCAGCAGGCCCCAGGACGCCAGCCGGAACTCGGCCCAGATGCCCGGCGGGACCAGGGCGGGCGCCTTGACCGCGGGCAGGCCGAAGGCGCCGACGGCGAACAGGGCGGCCGCGGCCAGCGGACCGGCGAGCGACAGGTTTGCCTGGCGTTCGGTCAGGTCGACGTCGTCGCGTTCGGCGCCGCCCGCGATCCCGCCCGCCACGGCGGCGGCGACGGCGAACGCGAGCGCGGCGACCGCGGACCACACGCCCTTCCCGACGCGGACATCGTCGCTTACCCCGGTGGCGGTGAACGCGGCGTCGAGCGCGGCCGCGGCCGCGAGCGGGACGGCGGCGAGCGCGACGGTGAACGCGGGCCGCACGGCGGGCGCGGCGCGCGGGGCGAGCATGGCGGCGGAGAGGCCGAGCACGAGCAGCCCGGCCGGGATGAACAGCCGGTTCGAGTAGGCGACCGGCGCTTCGACGCCCGGGGCGACCACGAGCTGGGCGCCGAAGGCCGCGCCGAGCGCCGCGACACCCGCCAGGAGGCCGAGGACCCCGGCGACCCGGTGCACCCGGTCGGACTCCAGGCTCAGCTCGCGCCGCTCGGGTTCGGGCGCGTCCCGGCCGAGCAGCCAGACGGCCGCGGTGACGGCGACTACGCCCAGGGTCGCGAAGTACGGCCCGGGCGCGGGGCCGAGCCGGTCGACCAGCAGGCCCGCGGCGATTTGCGGCCCGGTGACCGCCAGGACGGCCAGCGCCACGCCGGTCAGCACGCCGCGGGCGACGGCGGGCCGGTCGGACCCGGCGGCGAACACCGCGGCCGCGGCCGTGGCGGCGGCGAGGGCCAGCAGGCCGTAGCGGGCCGGGGCCGGGCTGGCGATGACGTCGCCCGCGAGCACGAACGCGTCGGCGGAGGCGAACGGCGCGAGCAGCAGCCCGACGGCGCCGCTGCCCGCGACCAGGGCGAAGAACAGCGAGATCCCCCGCGCCCGGGCGGAACGGTCGTCGGAGTGGTCATCGAACTCGGCGGCGTACGCGGTCCCGAGCGGAGCCCCCGCCCGCCCGACCGCGAGCACCCCGGCGACGGCGGCGGCGAGGTGCCCGCCGAGCAGCAGCCACACCCCGCCGCTCGCGGTGAGCGGCGCGAGGCTGGTGGGCACCATGATCTCGGGCCGCGAGGCCACCAGCGGCTCGGCGAGGAACTGCGCGTCGACCAGCGCCCGCCCGGGCGCGAGCAACGCCGCCCCGACGAGCACACCCGCGGCCGTAACCGCGCGGCCAGCCAGGGTGAGGACCACCGCGCACAGCGGCGGCAGCACCGCGAGCACCACCAGCAGCGGCACCGCGCCAAACCCCCGCGGCGGCGAGCCGTCCACCAGCCCGACGACCGGCCCCACGCTCAGCAGCACAGCGCCCACCACGGCGAACCCCAGCGCGGCGCGGACGCGGAGCGGCACCTCGCCCCACCCGATCCGCTCACCGGGGACAGGCACAGGATCGGTGTCGCCCGCGATGGCCGCCGAGCGGCCCAGCGGCATTCGGGTCCGCGAAGTCATCGACGGCAACGCTAGCAACCCGCACGTCCGAAGGCCGGACAAGACCGCCCGACCCCCGTGCCTCGCCCCGCCTCCCTGACTCGACCGGCCGCTAACGCGGCAGCCCCTCGCCTGCCCGGCCTCGCAGGGC
>NZ_JBVJIN010000015.1:0-91299 GCF_055586285.1 Actinokineospora sp. NPDC051303 | reverse complement strand
CGGGCAGGCCCGGCCTCGCAGGGCAGGCCCGGCCTCGCAGGGCAGGCCCGGCCTCGCAGGGCAGGCCCGGCCTCGCAGGGCAGGCCCGGCCTCGCAGGGCAGGCCCGGCCTCGCAGGCCGCGCGGGGCGCGGCCTGCTCGGGTTGGCGATCGGGCGGGCGGGCGGCGTTGGGGTGGTGGCGCGGGTGGCGGGTGTGCCGTTTTCGCGCGTTTCGTGACCTTCGGGGACGGCTGGGTCAGGCGCGGGTTGCCACCCGGATGGTCGATTGAACCGAGATGCAGATCACACTAGGGCCGTGACATCGATCTAACTTTGCGTAGTAAGCCCAGGACATCAACTTTCGCCCGGCCGGACCCTTGGCATAACCGGGTGACGACTGTTGCCCGCCACGCCGCCCCCCCGTTACTGTCCCCGGGTCCGTTGTCACAGTCCGATCACGAATAGGACAGGGACGGCATCCAGCGTCACGCCGACCCAGCCGGGTCCCCCGCCCGGTGTCCGACACCCGATGCTCGTCCCCCGCGAGCAGGTGTTCGAGACGGGCTCCCCGAAGGCGGAAGGCTAGGTCTTGTCCCGACATCGCTCCACCGGCGGTGAACGCGAGTTCGCCGCGCTCGACGAAGCCATTGAACGCGGTGCCAACCGCGGCCGTGGCGCTCACCGGATCGCTCCCCCGTCCTCCGCTCTCCGTGGCCGCGTCGTCGTGGCCGCCGTCGCCGTCGGCGCTTTCGCCGCGGCCGCCGCCGGACAGACGCTGCAGTCGACCACGTCGCAGGACCCGGCGAGTTCGTCCGACGAGATCATGCCGCTGGCAGGCGCCCGCACCGCCGCCGCCGCGTCGATGGGCATGGGCGGCGACACCGAGTCGGCCCCCGAGCTGCTCGCCCTGGCCAAGCAGTCCAGCGGCACCGTCGAGGCCCAGAAGATGGCCACGACCGAGCGCGTCAACCAGGCCAAGGCCGCCCGCGCCGCCGAACTCAAGGCTCAGCAGGAGGAAGCGGCCCGTCCCAAGGTCGTCCGCCCGGCGCAGGGCACCTTCACCTCAGGGTTCGGCGCCCGCTGGGGCGTGACCCACTACGGCATCGACATCGCCAACCGCATCGGCACCCCGATCGTCTCGGTCGCCGACGGCGTCGTCGTGGAGGCGGGCACGGCCAGCGGCTTCGGCCTCTGGGTCCGCGTCCAGCACAAGGACGGCACCGTCTCGGTGTACGGCCACGTCAACGACTACGTCGTGCGCGAAGGCCAGAAGGTCAAGGCGGGACAGCTCATCGCCCACATGGGCAACCGCGGCCAGTCCACTGGCCCGCACCTGCACTTCGAGGTCTGGGACGCCGACGGTCGCAAGCTCAATCCCACCTCCTGGCTCTCCGCACGGGGCATCCGGCTCTGACGAGCCCGGAGTACCTCGCCGCGCGAGGTCCCAAACGGCACGAAGCCCCGAACGAACCCAAAAGTGGTACCGAAAGCTGATCCGCCCCCTGGTGCGATCCCTCGTTCATCCCGGCTCCTCTCGCCGTCGTTGTCGATGAGGACAGTGAACCGCAGGGCACCGACAATTTCTCGAACTGCCGTTCGACCTGGGGCGACCCGGTAGGTTGCCGTCATGGACGAGCGGATCGCCACGGGGCAGCCGAGCGGGCGAGGCGGCCCGTGAGCGGACTCTCGAAGCCCCGACTGGACCGCTGGCGCACGACGATGGCCGGTCATGTCGATCGCGGCTCGGTCCCCGGCCTGGTCGCCCTGCTCAGCAGGCGCGGCGAGACGCACGTCGAGGCGATGGGCGGCCAGGCGGTCGGCGGCGCGCCGATGGCCCGCGACACGATCTTCCGGATCTCGTCCATGAGCAAGCCGGTCACGGTCGTCGCGGCCATGATCCTGCTCGAAGAGTGCGTGCTCCGGCTGGACGACCCGGTCGCGGACTTTCTGCCTGAACTGGCCAGTCCACGCGTTCTCCGCGCTCTCGACAGCCCGATCGAGGACACCGTCGCCGCCGAGCGGCCGATCACTGTCCGTCATCTCATGGCGTCGACTTTCGGCCAGGGGCTCATCATGGCCCCGCCCGGCGCCTATCCGATCCAGGACGAGATAGCCCGGGTCGGCCTGGCTCCGGGGCCGCCCATGCCCGCGTCCCCACCCGATCCGGACGAGTGGATGCGGCGCCTCGGCCGACTGCCGCTGCTGACGCACCCGGGCCGAACCTGGTGGTACGACACGTCCTACGACGTGCTCGGAGTTCTCATCGCGCGCGCGTCCGGCCAGCCGCTCGACGCCGTTCTGCACGAGCGGGTCTTCGCGCCGCTGGGCATGGTGGACACCGGGTTCCACGTTCCGGAGACCAAGACGCACCGCTTCGCGACGGCCTACACAAGAACTCCGGAGAGTGACGACCTGGCGGTGTACGACCCGGCCGAGAACGGCCAGTGGAACACGCCTCCGGCGTTCCCGTCCGGTGGTGGCGGCCTCGTCTCGACCGCCGACGACTACCTCGCGTTCGGCCGGATGCTGCTCGACAACGGCCGCCACCCGGGTGGGCGACTCCTGTCGCGGCTTTCCGTGCGGACCATGACGGCCGACCAGCTCACCCCCGGTCAGAAAACGAACCGGGGCGTGGTGGATTTCGACACCTTCGGCTGGGGTTTCGGCCTGGCCGTGGTCACCCGGCGCAACGCCATCGACACCACGCCCGGCGCGTTCGGCTGGGACGGCGGCCTCGGCACCACCGCTCGGATGGACCCGGGCGAGGACCTGATCGGCATCCTGCTCACCCAGCAGGCCTGGACCTCACCCGCCGGACCCAAGGTCCGCGCCGACTTCCTGACCTCGACCTACCAAGCCATCGACGACTAGAGCTTCACCATCGGCACGCTGCCGATCAGCATGAGGCGGATCGTGCCCGACGAGCCGAAGTCGATGGTGGCGGTGGCGCGCGGGCCCTGGCCCGCGGTGGCCACGACCGTGCCCAGGCCGTACTTGTCGTGGTTGACGCGGTCGCCGACGTTCAGCGACAGGGCGGGGGTGTCCTGCCAGCCCTTGAACGACGTGGACCGCATCCCGCGCCCGGCGATGCCCGCCTGCGCCGAGTCGCCGCCCGTGCGGCCGCCCCAGGTGGTGGCCCGGGTGGGCGCGGAGCGCTCCGGGCCGACGCGGCGCCACTCGATCAGGTCGGCCGGGATCTCATCGAAGAACCGCGACGCCGGGTTGGTCATCGGCTGGCCCCAGGCCGACCGCACGATCGCCCGCGACAGGTACAGCCGCTCGCGCGCGCGGGTGATGCCGACATAAGCGAGCCTGCGTTCCTCGGCCAGCTCGACCGGGTCGCCCAGGGCGCGCATGTGCGGGAAGATCCCGTCTTCCCAGCCGGTGGAGAACACGACCGGGTACTCCAGGCCCTTGGCGGTGTGCAGGGTCATCAGGGTGACCACACCGCCGCTGTCCTCGTCGGGGTCGGGGACCGAGTCGGCGTCGGCGACCAGGGACACGCGTTCCAGGAACGCGGCAAGCGAGCCCGCCTGCGGCCCGGTCTGCTCTACCGGCTCGGTGTCGGCGGGCACGTCGTCTTCCGGGGGCGCGGGCAGCTCGGTGAACTCGCGGGCCACGGTGAGCAGCTCGGTCAGGTTCTCCAGCCGGGACGCGTCCTGCGGGTCGTCGCTGGCCTCCAGCTCGGCGCGGTAGCCGGTCTGGTCGAGGACGGCGTCGAGCACCTCGGCGACGTCCTGGCCGTCGTCAACGAACCGGCGCAGGCCGTCGATCAGCTCCACGAACCCGGCGATCGCCCGCTGGGAGCGCGGGTTGAGCATCACGACCTTGCCCTCGGTGGCCGCGCGCAGGGCGGCGGCGAAGGAGACCCGCTCGCGGTCGGCGTGCGCGGACACGCACGCCTCCGCGCGCTCGCCGATGCCGCGCTTGGGCACGTTGAGGATGCGGCGCAGGCTGACGGTGTCGTCCGGGTTGGCCAAGACGCGCAGGTACGCGAGAGCGTCGCGGATCTCCCGGCGCTCGTAGAACCGGACGCCGCCGACGACTCGGTAAGGCAGACCAAGCCGGATGAAAATCTCCTCGAACACCCGGGACTGGTTGTTCGTGCGGTAGAAGACGGCGACATCGCCGTTGTTGGCCGCCCCGGTGTCGACCAGGCGGTCGATCTCGCCCGCGACGAACGCGGCCTCGTCGTGCTCGTTGTCGCCGACGTAGGCGACGATCTTCTCGCCGTCGCCCATGGCGGTCCACAGCCGCTTGTCGCGGCGGTCGGGGTTGCGCGAGATCACCGCGTTGGCCGCGGTGAGGATGTTCTGGGTGGAGCGGTAGTTCTGTTCCAGCAGGATCGTGGTGGCCTGCGGGTAGTCGCGCTCGAACTCCACGATGTTGCGGATCGTCGCGCCGCGGAACGCGTAGATGGACTGGTCGGCGTCGCCGACCACGCACAGCTCCGCGGGCGGCAGGCCCTCGGAGCCCGTGCCGACCAGCTCGCGGACCAGCGTGTACTGGGCGTGGTTGGTGTCCTGGTACTCATCGACCAGCACGTGCCGGAAGCGCCTGCGGTAGTACTCGGCGACGTCCGGGAAGTCCTGCAGCAACCCGACCGTGCGCATGATCAGGTCATCGAAGTCCATGGCGTTGGCCTCGCCCAGCCTGCGCTGGTAGTCGAGGTAGACCTCGGCGACGCGCCGCTCCAGGTCGTTGGTGGCCTTGCCCTTGGCGGTCTCGGCGTCGATCAGCTCGTTCTTGAGGTTGGAGATGTGCACCGACAGGGTGCGCGCGGCGTAGCGCTTGGGGTCGAGGTCGAGATCGCGGGCGACCAGGGTGATCAGCCTGCGCGAGTCGTCGGCGTCGTAGATGGAGAAGCTGCTGGTCAGCCCCAGGGTCTTGGCCTCGCGGCGCAGGACGCGCACGCACATCGAGTGAAACGTCGACACCCACATGGCGTTGGCGCGGCGGCCGACGAGGTCGGCGACCCGCTCGCGCATCTCGGCGGCGGCCTTGTTGGTGAAGGTGATCGCCATGACCTGGCCGGGGTGCACGTGCCTCTCGGCGAGCAGGTAAGCGATGCGGCGGGTGAGGACGCGGGTCTTGCCCGAGCCCGCGCCCGCGACGACGAGCAGCGGTGAGCCCGCGTGCTCGACGGCGCGCCGCTGCTGGTCGTTGAGGTCGTCAAGGAGGGCCGCTGAGCCCGGCGCCGGGCTGGGAGTGCGGGGCTCGGTGGGGAGGTCGAAGAGGGCTTCCATCGTGCGGACAACGGTACCGGTGGGCACCGACGATCGCGACGACCGGCGCGTCTGGACCACGTGGGGAGGTCAGGTCGACCGCCGGGGCGAACCTGTGTAACACTGGTGTCATGCCTGGCTACTTCGACTTTTTTTACGGGACCCGGACTCCGGCTCCCGTTGTGGCGTAGGCACCGCACTCCACCACGAAGCCCCGGAGTCCTCGGACCCGGGGCCTTCGCTTGCTCTCGGGAATCCGAACTCCGCCGAAACGCCGAGGATCACGATGAGCCCCATCACCGAAGACACCAACACCGCCGCGCCGGACGCCGCAGAGCCGAGCCAGGACGGCACGAGCGTGCCCCGGCCGGGGGTCGAGCTGCCCGCGCCGGAGGAAGTCGCCGAGCTACGCAAGGAGATCGATCACCTCGACCGGGAGATCCTGCGGCTGGTGAAGCGCCGGGCGGAGGTGTCCCGCACGATCGGGGCGGCGCGGATGGCCGCGGGCGGTCCCCGCATCGTGGTCAACCGCGAGATGGACGTGGTGGCCCGCTACCGCGAACTCGGTCCGGCGGGCCGGACGCTGGCGATGGCGCTGCTCGACCTCGGCCGGGGCAAACTCGGCCGCTGAGGTCGTCACTGTCGCTGGGGCCTCGCGGAGCCGCGTTAGCCGATGTCAGGGTGGAACCAGGGGCTTCCCCCATTCCGCGGGGGCACGACTGGGGCAGACTGGGACCATGCTTGATCTCATCGCGGTTCTCGTCGCCATCGTCGCCGTGGTGGCCGCCCTCGGCTACGTCGGATACCTCGCGCTGTTGAACTCCGCCGCGCGCAAGCGCGGGGCGAGCGGGGCGCCGGTCGCGCAGTACGTGCGCGGCCGGTGGCCCGTCGCTGGAGTGACCACCGCGGGCGCGGTCCTCGGTTGGCTGCTGACCAGCGGCAGCGGCTTCACCGACGTGCTCGCGATCCTGCTCGCGGGCGGCTCGGGCGCGGTCGCGGGCAGCGCGCTGTCGACCACCATGGCGAAGTACCGCGGCGAGAAATAGGGCTCGGCCGTCAGCCCAATGGTGAGCCGACAGTGCAAACCGCTCCGGTAATTCACTCGAAAGAGTGAAGTCGCCGGCGGATTCCCGCCCTGCCGTCCGAACGCTGCGCTACGGCTTACGCTTTCCCGAGTGGACGGCGACTCTCCGAACAGCGGCTCTCCGGAAATCGGGTCAGGTCGAGGCAGGCACCAGCGCGGCGCTGTCGGCGGGGCCGAGGACACCGACATCCTGCCCGTCATGGGGCACGTCGACTACCTGGCCAGCTACCTCGACACTGACGACACAGACAGCGTCGACACCTCCTACCGAACCACCGGGCACCCAGCCCCCTCTTACCGCGACAACGAATACCGGGAAACCGCTTACCGCGATCCCGAGTGGCGCGAGACCGAGTCGCCGGAAAGCCCCGCGACCGGGCTCGCGAAATTCGATCTTGGCAGCATTCCGGCCTCGGTCACGCCGCCGCGGTCGTGGCGGCACGCGGCCTGGTTCGCGGTGGCCTCGGCGATTCTCGTGCTGGTCGGCCTGACCTACGCCGCGGTGGCCCTGATGACCGGTCCGCGCAAGCCGGACGTGGTCGACGCGCTGCCGGGTCTGCCCGGCCTGCCCAGCCACCAGCGGCCCGAGTCGCCTACCGAGCGGCCGACAGTCTGGGGCGGCCAGCCGAGCCGCGAGATAGCCGACCCGCCCACGACGGTCGCCGTCCGCAGGCCATCGGCGAGCCGCACGGTGACCGCCGAGACCACCGCCGCCAAGGGGACGCCGTCGACCACCGGCAGCGCCCCGGCCTCGGTCACGTCGAGCCCACCGCCGCCGTCCAGCACGACCTCGTCGTCCCCGCCCTCGCGCAGCACGGTGACCAGCCCGCTGCTCGTCGCGCCAGCCAACGACGCCGAGACGATGGGCGACCTGACCGAGGCGTACTACCAAGAGGTCACCGAGGACCCGGACGCCGCGTACGAGCTCACCGCGGGCCACATGCGCCGCGCGGGCCAGGCCGAGATCGCGCGCCGCTACGCCGACGTCGAGCGCGTGGAGGTGCAGCGGATCGTCATCGACCCCAACAACGGCACGACGCGGTCGACGTTGCGAGTCGTCCACAAAGACGGGACAGTGACCACCGAAGAACGCGAGCTGGTCTTCACCTATGGCTCCAATCCCCGCATCAGCGACGAGCGGGCGCCCGCGTGAGCGGACGTTTTCCCCCGTTCGCCCAGGTAGCCGCCGTGCCCCGGGCCACCGAGGGGCTCCGGCCCTCAGGTGGCGGCCCGGTTAGGCCGATCGCACTCGATCTGGCGGATTGCGGCCACAGCACCGCGTGACGATTGCTCTTTTCGGGTGAAAAATCTCGCCGCCCATCGCCTCGATCGGGTGACGAGCCGAGAAAGAGTGGTGTAACCACCGGGGCACACGGTACGAGTTGCCCCGATGGCCGACTCAAGCGGAGGAAAGCGACAGTGGATCGTCCGACGACCGGCAAGCGGCGCGTGCGCTCCGGTTCGGTTCACGTCACCGAGCTGATCAGGAAGCAGCCACCGCCGCTCGACCTGCCCGCCGACCTGCCGGGCAGCCTGTCCGCGGGCTTGGTGGACGACGTGACCGCGCCGAGCACGCTGATGCGCGGGGCCGAGCCGGACGACGCCCCGGTCCCGCACCGTCGGCCGCCCTCGCGCGGCGCGCAGCTCGCCAAGGTGACCGGCCTCGGCCTGGCCGTGATCACCCTGTGCGGCGCGGTCGCCACCGCCACGATGATCGCCCGCGACCGCGGCGCCGCCCGAGCCGCGGACCAGCGGCCGAAGGTGCAGATCACCGGCGAGCGGGCGCTGCTGCCCGACGAGCTCAACCGGGCCGTGGTCGAGTCGAGCCAGGGCAGGCCCGACACCCGCGCCGCCCAGCGGAACGGCGCGTCGGGCAAGGCCAGCCCGGCCCCGTCCGCCCAGCAGAACTCCCCGGACCAGACAGCGGCCACCGGGCAGTCCACCACCGGCCAGTCCAGCTCGGAGCAGTCCACCTCAGGGGCGGCGCACACCGGTGCGGGCGACACCAGCCCGGCCAGGACCGGGCAGTCCCAGCGGCCGGTCAGCTCCAGCCGCGAACTGGTGCTGGAGTACTACCGACTCATCAAGGTCAACCCGAGCGGCGCGTTCGACCTGCTCGCGGGCGACCTCCTGGGCACGACGCTCTCGGAGTTCGTCGGCTCGTGGACCGCCGTGGCCGACATCGAGGTGCTCGACGTGCAGGAGCGCTCCGACGGCGTCCTCGCGGTGATCCGGCTGCGACTGCTCGACGGCACGCACCTGCGTATCCAGCAACTACTGACCGTCACGAACAGCACGCCGCAGAAAATCATCGGGGCCGAATTGGTCTCCGCTCAGTCCAACTGACCGACGTCCAGCCGGACACCCTGGCCCGACGAGGGCCCCATTGTGACAGTATGTAGCCGTCGCCGTTCCCATCCCGGTGGTAATGGGACTGCGTTCGTGCGCGCTGCGTGAACGCCTAGCCTGGAGCGGTCGGCCACCCGGGAACAAGACCGCGTCGTGGAAGCAGATTGCCCGGGTACGCACCGGTGGCGCACACCCCGCGCACCGATGACAAAGCCCGCGACGCCCATCGCGGGCAAGGGAGGTTCCGGTCGGGATGAGCGACGAGGGCCGGCTGGTCGCCGGGCGCTACCGGCTGGAACGACGCATCGGCAGCGGCGCCATGGGCGTGGTGTGGCTCGCCCACGACGAGCGGCTCAACCGCCCGGTCGCGGTGAAGAAGCTGCTCCTGCCGCCCGGCCTGCCCGAGGACGAGGCGGAGGAGGCGGTGGCCCGCTGCATGCGCGAGGGCCGTATCGCCGCCAAGCTGCACCACCCGAACGCGATCGCGGTGTTCGACGCCGTGGACGAGGACGGCGTGCCGATCCTGATCATGGAGTACCTGCCGTCGGTCAGCCTGGCGATCGCGCTGTCCGAGCAGGGCGCGATGGACGTCGCCGAGGTCGCCCGGATCGGCGCGCAGGTCGCCGCGGCGCTGGCCGCGGCGCACGCGGCCGGGATCGTGCACCGCGACATCAAGCCGGGCAACATCCTGCTCGGCGACGACGGCTCGGTGAAGATCACCGACTTCGGCATCTCCCGGGCCACCGACGACGTCACGGTCACCAAGACCGGCCTCATCGCGGGCACCCCGGCCTACCTGGCGCCGGAGGTGGCGATCGGGCGGGAGCCGGGGGCCGCCTCCGACGTGTTCTCCCTCGGCTCGACGCTGTACGCGGCCGTGGAGGGGGAGCCGCCGTTCGGCCTGTCGGAGAACACGCTGGGCCTGCTGCACGCGGTCGCCTCCGGCAAGATCAACCCGCCGCAGAAGTCCGGGCCGCTGACCGACGTGCTGACCGCGCTGCTGGCCACCGACGTGGACGCGCGGCCGACCGCGGCCGAAGCCCGGGACATGCTCGGCGCCGTCGCCCGGGGTGAGGACCCCGACGTCCCGCCCGCCGCGTTGGCCGCCGCGGCCGAGGCCGCCACCCGACTGGTCGCCCATCCCGCCGCGGAGCCGACCTCGGTCACCAGCCAGCCGGTGGTGATGGCCGCGCCGAGCAAGCAGCCGCGCTCGCGGATGCCGATGGTGTTCGGCGGGCTCGGCGTGGCCGTCGTCCTGGCGATCGCCGTGCTGCTGTTGCTCAACCGAGGCAACGAGAAGAACCCCGGCAACGGGGGCACCAACCAGATCGACACCAGGCCCAGCTCGCAGGTCGTCACCACCACGACCGTGCCGCAGGCGACGACGAACCGGCCGCCCGGCGGCACCCGGGTCGTGCCGCCGCCGCCCGCCACCTCCTCGTCGCAGTCGGCCGAGCCGACCACGACCACCACGGTCGTCCCGACGACCACCACCACGACTGCGACCACGACCACCACTACCGCCACCACCACTACCGCCGTCGAGCCCACCACGACCACGACGACGACCACCGTCATCACCGATCCCAACGAGGGATAGGCCAGGAGCGCAATGACCAGCGAGCAGATCTTGGTGGCGGGCCGCTACCAGCTCGGCACGCGTATCGGCAGCGGCGCCATGGGCGTGGTGTGGAAGGCGCACGACGAGCGGCTGCACCGGACCGTCGCGGTGAAGCAACTGCTCTCCCAACCGGGACTTACCGAGGCGCAGGCAGACGAGGCACGGCGCAGGGCCATGCGCGAGGGCCGCATCGCCGCGCGACTGGCGCACCCGAACGCGATCACGGTCTACGACGTCGCCGAGCACGACAACGAGCCATGGCTGATCATGGAGTACTTACCGTCGAAGAGTTTGGCGACGGTGCTCAACGAGCGGGAATACCTCTCCCCGGTGGAAGCGGCGCGCATCGGCACCCAGGTCGCCGCGGCGCTGGTCGCCGCGCACGCGGCCGGGATCGTCCACCGGGACGTGAAGCCCGCGAACGTCCTGCTCGGTGAAGACGGCACCGTCAAGATCACCGACTTCGGCATCTCCCGGGCCACCGGCGACGTCACGGTCACCGCGACCGGGATGCTCGCGGGCACCCCCGCTTACCTGGCCCCCGAAGTGGCCAAGGGCGAGCAGCCGACCTCGGCGGCGGACGTGTTCTCCCTCGGCTCGACGCTCTACACCGCCGTCGAGGGGCACTCGCCGTTCGGGTTGAGCGAGAACACCCTGGCGCTGCTGTACGCGGTGGCTGCGGGCAAGGTCATGCCGCCCCGGCAGGCGGGACCGCTCACCGCGCTGCTCATGCAGCTGCTGCGGGCCGACCCGCGCGAACGGCCCACGATGACCGAGGCCAAGGACGCCCTCGCCGCCGTCGCCGCGGGCAAGCCGCTGCCGTCGATCGCCATCGCCCACCAGCGCACCGACCCGTACCCGAAGCCGCCGCGGCCCGTGGTGGGGCCTCCGCCGGGCACTCCGCCGCACGGCCACCCGGGTACCAGACTTGACTTGAACCCGTTCGCCGAGCCGACGCCGTCCGGGGGGCGCCCGGCTGTCCGGCCTTCTGGTCCGCCGCCGCAGCGTGCCAATGGCTCTGGGCCTCGGACGCCTGCGGCGCGTCCTCAGCGGCCGGTTCCGCAGAAGAAGCGGAACGACTCGCGGTCGATTTTGCTTACCGTGCTGGCGATAGTCGCCGCGGCGTTGATCGGCATTCTGGTGGCTAGCCTGCTGAACGCCACTGACTCGCCGCGGGCTGGTGGCACGACGTCGACTAACACTCCGCCAGCGACTTCTGCGTCTCCTACCGCTAAGAGCACGACGACTACTCGGCCGACGACTACCACTAGCTCGACTACGACCACTACGACGGTTACCACTACGACTACAACCGCGACTACGCGGGCGGCCGCGGAGTATGAGAACGCTGTGCGGCAGTACTATGGGCTGCTTCCGCGTGATACTCGGGCGGCGTGGGAGTTGCTTACCGAGCGGGCTAGAGCGAAGTCTAACGGGTATGCGGCTTATAAGGACTTTTACGATTCTTTGATCTCTGTGCAGTTGACTTCGGCGCGGGCTGAGGGTGATCGGGTTGCTGCTGAGGTGATTTTTGTTAATAAGAAGGGGAAGGTTTCTTCTGAGCCTTACTCTTATGCGTTGGTGGAACAGGATGGCAAGTTGATGATCGACAACTTTGCCAAGACTGATGGGGATGATGGGGATGGGTGAGTCTGCTCGTTGACTTGCTCGTCGGGGGTGCGCGCGTTGTCTGCTCGATGGGGTGGAGTGGTTTCTTCGGGGCCCCGGCTTGTAACGCCGTATCCACCCGCGTACCGTAGTCGGCCCCTTCATCACCTTAGTCCCATGACCCGGGAAGGAGCCGACAGCTACCAACGCGCTAGGCGGGCATGATGCGAGTAGGTTACGAGCGGCTGAGCAAGGACACGAGCGGCCTGCGGGTCAACGTCACCATCCAGCAACGGGAGATCGACGACTACGCCGAGGAGACCGGCGAGCCCATCGGCCGACACTTCGCTGACAACGACGTGTCAGCCTCTGAGTTCGGCACCAAAGAGCGCCAGCAGTACATCGAGATGTTGGCCTTGGTCCGCGCGGGCGAAGTCACCGAGATCATCGTGACGGAGGTGCCCCGCCTTCTCCGTCAGGTCGAGGACGGGCTAACGCTGATCAAGCTGCGCCACACCACCCCTCTGCGCTACGTCAAAACCACCGACGGCGCGATCTACGATCTGCACACCCCGCGCGGCCGTAAGGCCCTCATTGAAGCGGTGGTAGACGCCCAGTTTGAGTCCGAGCAGACCTCGGTCCGCCAGGGTCGGAAGAAGAACAAGCAGGCCGAGGCGGGCATGTACCACGGCGGCCAGCGCGCCTACGGCTACGAGGGCGGCGTCTACGAGGAGTTCTTCACCGAGGAGGGCGAGTCGGTGCGCGGGGCGCTGCTCAACCCGGGGCGGCCGGGCCGGGCCATCATCGAGAGCGAGGCCGAGATCCTGCGCTACTGCGTGCGGGAGATCATCGCCGGTGAGCGTGAGATCGACCTTGTGCGCTTCCTGAACCAGAAGGGCACCACGACGGCCGGGGGCTACAAGTGGCGGGCGGGCAATCTGCGGTCCATGTTGACCAAGAAGCGGCACGTCGCCTTTGACGAGTTCCCCGGGCCGGGCACCCGCGTCCACAAGGGCAAGGCGTACCGGGCGGTCTGGCCCGCCATCATCTCCAAGGAGGACCACGAGCTGATGATGGCGGCGTTGCGCATGGCCGGTCACAAGAAGACGGGCCGACGGCGTGATCTCGTCAGCCGCCAGTACCTGCTCAGCGGCATCGCGCGCTGCGGGATCTGCGGCGGCGTCATGTACGGCAACGGCCGGACCCTGAAAAGTGGCCAGTACCAGCGGCGCTACCGCTGCCGCCTGCAGAACGGTCACGGCGAAACCGTCGGCTGCGGCAAGTTGTTCCGCGGGGCCGATCCTCTGGACGAACTCGTCACGGAGGCGGTGCTGTACCGGTTCGACTCACCCGACGTCCAAGCGGCCCTCGCGCCGGAGCAGGACATGGACCGCGTCATGGAGCTGGTGGACCAACACAGCCGCCAGAAGCGCCATCTCCAGGCGCTGGCGGCCGACTACGGCGCTGGCGAGTACGACAAGGACGAGTACCAGATCATCCGGGCGGCGGCCCTGGAGGCCATGCTCATCACCGAGGCTGAGCTGGGCAAAGTGCAAACAAAAAAGGCCCTCACTGACCTGCCTCCGGGGTTGTCGTTTCGGGAAGCCTGGGTCAACGCGAGCCTGACGTGGCGGCGCCACGCGATTCTGCTGATCGTCGATCATGTAGTTGTGGAACCAGGTCACCCCGGGGGCAAGTCCTGGCGGGGGTGGCACTTCGACACCGACAAGGTCAACATCCGCTGGCGCGTCTGATCAGGCCGTGCAGCGCCTGGATGGCCTTCGGGTCACAGACCTTCTCCGGGAGCTGCTGCGCGGCCGTGGACCGGCGCACATACTCGGCGATGTCGGCTGGCGCCCCACTGTCTTCGCGGTGGGGCGTCGCCTCGGACGGGTCTAACGCGGCGCTCATGGGCGTACCTCAACCAGTTCATCGGGGGTCCTTAGCTACTTGGCGGGGCAAAGCCCGCTAAACGAGGGCCATGAACGGCCCTTGCACCAGGGCCACTGTTGCCCTGGGAGTTAGCCTGCGGAAGCCCTGGCCGACGATCTGGCCTCTCCCGCGCCCGTGATGATCCACTGACTCATCACGCACCCTGTTACGACACCACCAGTATATGAGGTGCCAGGGCCAACGAGGACCCCCAGCTCAGCGCGCGAAAACGAGTGGTAACCGGGTTCCCGAGAGGGCCAGGACGCGGCCCACGAACCGTGCCCGTGTGCCTACCGCCCCAGCTTGGCCCGGATGACGCGCAGATCATGGCCCCGGTCTCGCCGCAACCGGCCGCGCCCATCCGCAGCCAGGTCGCCCGGCTTGATCACCACCAGTCGCAGACCGTGAGCCGGGATCTCGACTTCCCGCCGCTGGTCATACCGTGCCCGCTGGAGCCCACGGTGCACCCCGCTGACGGTCAGCCGGTCCGGCTTGTCGAAGTGGGCCACAGGGTGGTCGTGCTGCCGCTCGCGGTACTCCACCACCAGCCCATGCCCTGGCCAGTAGCCGTCCACGGGCAGCCGACGGCCGCGGGCGCTTCGCCCAGGGTCGCCCCGCAGCCAGTCGAAGCGCGCCTGACGTTGTCCGGCTTCCCCCAGCACCTCGTCACACAGGTTCAGCACGTACGCCTCGTCGCTCGCTTCACGGCCCATGTCCTGCATGGTGTCACCGGGACCACCAAGGTGACACCGCTACGTTCGAGTGCGCGCCGTCAACGTCCATTTCTTCACTCTGACACTAAGCTGACTGTGCCTACGGGGAGAAGGCGCCGAATTCAATCGTTTCAGCCGTGGTAGACACATCACCGGACCTTGGCCGGACTGCCTAGACCGGCGGATATGTGTTCACATTGGCGAATCGGGGCTAATGCGAACTATACATCTGGGCTCTAACATAAAAAACCACACTCTCTAACGAGCATGTGGTGAGGAATTTATTTCCTTACTAATGTCAGACGCATTCAGTCAGGCGAGTTGCATACCGATCATTCGGAGTCGAGAAGCGGCATATGCCCCGCCCTGATAAGGGCGTCAGCCAGTTCTGCCCCATATTTCTTGACGTCGATTACGTCATCGAAGATGTGACGAACTTCAGCATGGGATAGTTCAGGCCCATTTGCGCCGGGCATCAACTTGTCCAGTAGGCCGGAGCCAACTACGGCCTCAGCGAACTCTGAATTGACACGACTAACTTCAGCATTAATCACGGCTTCTCCTTAGGTTTTTCGCGAGAGTGTACCACCCGCTCAAGACGGCTCAAAAGCTTCAGGAACATCTCTTCTTTTGCCTCTTGCGTAGCGAGTTCTATACTGCCGAATGTTTGACTAAAGATGCTAGGCCTCACTTTGGCCTCGTCCGCTTTCCATGTTACCCGCTTGCCATTGAAAGTCAATTCTTCAATCGGCGCGCCCGGCTTACTCTCCTCTCGTCGAGTAATGCGCACATCATCTTCTCTCCTAGCAACCCACGAGAACAAGTCGGCAAATCTACGATAACTGAATCCAGCAAACGGCTCAAATGACACTTTGTTGCACTCCTTCCCCTGGTGTGCAATCAGCGCCACCGAGTCGGATTGCAATTCCCAACCCTTACTCTTCGGGTATGGCTCCAGGTAGACAACGCGATCAATGCCCGCCGCGATGATATTCCGAGTACATTCGTGACAAGGTAGCGTGGTGGTGTAGAGAGTACCTTCCCCTATTCTTACCCCTATGCGAGCTGCGCCCGTTATTGCTACCATCTCAGCGTGAGCAGAGCGGGTAAACTCAATTATATCGAAGACCCGACTACCGCGCACATTGTCGTTATTGAGAATCTTCAATATCTGCTCATCGCTTAGTGGGACATGGGGCTCCAGCTTTTCTCCATCCCCAGGAGGGTAAGACAACATTTTTTCTTCATGCAACCGACGTAGCAGGTCCGACAAGATTTGAGCCCGCATAACCTCACTAGGGTCTTTACCTTCCACCCATTCCCGTGCATCAATAGGACTTTCGGCATGATAAACACCTCCACCCCATTTCGGAACCTCGTTAGTGCCGACCGCAACAATTTGCTCTTCTACCATTACGGCCGCACCAACCTGGCGAGCCAAACACGCCGTCGTCAGAGCCATGTCAAATGCTACCGCCATGCCAAGCTCATCGAGCGTTGGCGTGTGGAAAGGATAACCAAGGATGCATTCAACGAGTCGCCGAATTATCCGTCGGGTCTGCCGCGCATCATTACTGCGCACAAAGACATCAGAATGTTCCATGGTTCGAGCTACTGCGACACAAAATTTTTTGGGCCGCCCTGTGGACCCAAATAGCCCGGCATCACGATTAACCGCACGGATGGCCGCCACTTCGGACTCATTCCCATCCAAACCAGCTCGCTCAAACCGAAGTTTGAGATTGTTGATGCGGTCTATTCTCGGAGCATCACAGCCGATTACAAAAAGTCGTTTGTCGTATAGTTCGCGTAGCCTGCGAACCTCCTGTGGCATCACAAGCTTATCGATTATCAAAGCGAGTGGCTTGCCATCTGTCTGCTGGCGCAACAGCCGTATGTTGGTGCATGCTTTCATAACCAGTATCTCTGGGCGCTCGAACTTCTGCCGCAACTTATCGCCCTCCTCCATGAGCGCTTCATACCGCTCGGCTTCATTCTTCCAGTTCTGAGGAAGTGCGGCGCTCAGTTTGACCTTTTTCGTAACGTATCCAGACGCCGATAGCGCTGATTCCAACTCATCAACGAGTACTGTTACATCTGCACCCACCGTACGCACAAGCGCAAAGGCAAGTTCAGGTCTAGCGGTAGAGCCTTTGACGTCGTCGGTTAATTTTTTGACTCGCTCTGGCAACTCAAAATCCGATTGAGTATCCTCCAGTTCCGACTGGAATATGTCGTCAGCACCGACTAGGCCGGGTGCGGGCGTGACGCCCTCCTGTGAAGTCATGCTACTAAAGTAAGCGAGAGTCCAGGTGGAAATACCCTTCACCGCACGAACTTCACTCGTTAGTGTTGCCGTTCGAGGGCCTGCGAAGCTACGCCAGCCGTAAGCTTCTGATCATTTGAGTGATCAATGTGGGCCATCGTCAAGAGCCTTTTTAAAATGAGGACGCCTAGCCGACGCCAGAGTTCAACAACGAGAGGCTCTTCCAGTCGTCAAGCGCAAGCGCCGTCTGTCGGTCCCGCCCCGTACGCTTGACCTGGCTCAGTCGATCGGCTGACAGGACAGCGGTGAGGTAGCAGCGATGACGGATAGTGATGGTAACCCTCCGGTTGGTGAGGACGCACCGGTTGCGACCCCTAAGGCCAGCAAGCCCAGGAAGCGGCGCTCTCGCTCAACGCACAGTCCTGCCACCTGGCCAACGCCAACCATCGTCAACCCGTACGTGCCATCTCTGGGGGGCATCACCAACCTGCCATCTTGGGGCGGAATACCAGCTCTCCGCCCTCCGGTCGACGTCACTAGGTCGATGCGAGCGGCCGAGGAGGCCGCCCGCTCGGTCTTCGCTGGAACGGTAGCGCGACAGCAGTCTCTTACTGAATCAACGATGGCACAGATCTTTCATTCGCTTGGTACTAACACTACGCTGGCTGCGGCTTTTGATGTTGTTGACCGGGTAACGCCTGTTTCCACCCTGTCGGCACAATTGGTCGTAACTCTCGGGCTTGCCAACGCAGTTGGTGACAACTCTACGGCTACTTGGCGCACCTCACTTCTCGCTATGAACCATATCAAAGTTGCTATCGAGCCCACGGTGGGGTTGCCGATCAAGGCACTTGCTGAACAGCTCGGCCATGTCTCACGGCAGACGAGCACGCTTACGAGTTGGGCAGCGCATCAAAACAACCTGGTAAGTCTCATTAGTCCGCTGGGCTCTGGTGCCATAGATGCTTGGAAGGGGCAAGTGCTCGACCTTCCTGAGAATCCCAGTCGGTATGAATTGCGTAGCTCCATCTTGAGCGGGAAGACTGCGCTTGGTATCACTGGCGCGGATATTCTCACATCTGCCGACCTGGTCGAAGATGTGCTTAGCGAGGCTATTGAGCAGGTTGATAAGGATGTGATCGAGCCTTATGAGCAAGGGCGATTGGATACCACTCGGGAGCTATATGCGGCTTTGTCGAACGTCGACCCGAAGCTTGCAGAACTACTCAATGGCGCTTGGGATGATCTAAATAGGCGAGGGCCTGCAGCAGCTGAGAAGGCAGCCAACTGCGCTGTGGAGGTCATAGATCGGACACTACGCGCGATTGCCCCTGACAATGCCGTAAGGGCTTGGCATCGGGAGGGAAACCGTTCAGTGAAAGAGTGGGAAGGCATAGATCCCACAACCGGGAAACCGCCTCGCGCCCTGCGTATTTACTTTGCGCTTCGTAGCCGAAAGGACCTTACAGGTGTGATGACTGCCGAAGCTGCTTGCCTCGTGACCCTGCGGTCTCGTCTTGGTAGTCGCCTGGAGGCTGCTAAGCACGCCTCCGCGAGCGACATACTGGCAGTTCGCGCTCTTGTACTGGGCGCTGAGAACTTCCTGGCTGGCCTATTGCTAACGGAATATGGCTCTTAACTCCAACTCGGGGCGCATTACGTGAGTCATCTCAGAAGAAAAGGCATGGAATAAGCCCTCACGGCAGAGCCGTGAGGGCTAGAACCGCTTCGGGCCTCGCTCACCCGCAGATCTTCTCGTGCTGCAGAAGCCCTAAAGATCGCAGCCGGAAAGCCATGGTCCCCACGTCCACGCCGAAGCGCTCGGCCAGGATGTCGACATCGTGGTGTCCCGCCCGCCACAGCTGCTCGATCCACTCCTGTGGCAGGGTCAGGCAGGTGGCGAAGTACTCGGCCACGAAGTGCCGTCGCACCCCGGGCGCCATAATATTTTGGTGGGGGTACATCCCGTCACCAAACGGCTGATCAAGCAGAATCTTCAGCTGGTGAGCCGCGGTGGCCTGCCGGCCCGGGTCATCCTGACTGGAGTACAGGATGTGCCAGGTACCGTCGCGCAGGACGAGCGCGCCAACCTCATCGACGGACGGTTCGTACGTCATCACCACGCCGGCCCGTTGGGCTAGCTCCACCACCGGCACCGGCGGCACCACGATCCCGCCCAGCCGCAGCAGCTTCAAGGCTTGGACCTCGGCGATGGTCAGCGCTTCGTTGTGGGACAGTTTGCGGTTCGGCACGATGGCCGTAACCAATGCTAGATCTATGGATTGCTCACCCATGAATCCCCCTTATGTTCTCACCTCACTTATTTGCGTGTCCGGCGTTGTTTCACCAGGGCCAGCGCGTAGCGCCGGATCGACTCCGTGTCCTCGGAACTGAGGCGCACGCCCTCTTGGAGTTCAACTTCGTTGGCCCAGACCTTGTGCCACGACGGAAGCTGGCCCCCATCTTCGAGGAGGGCCAGGCGGTAGTCATCGACATCCTGGTTCAAGGTGGCGGCCAAAGCCAGCAAGACGTCCCGGCGCGGCGACTTTATCTTGCCCGTTTTCAGCTTGACGATGTAGCTCTTATGAACACCACAGCGTTCGGCCAGCATCGTCTGATCAAGCGACTCGAATTGTCTCAAGCCCTGGTCAATCAACCGGCCAACCTGAGTCCCAGGAGCTTCGTTTGTCTTCCCCATCCCCAGTTACTCCCGTAATGTCAGTTTCGATTGTAAATCACAGTTGCCAAAATCGTCAACTATGCACTGTCGCCTGAGAATGAAGAGTGCTGCCCAAGTAGCCTAATTGGCCAACGTATAGGCTCTTCTCGGCTTATGACGAAGTGAATGCCGGAGTTTTCCACAGGCCCATTGTTCCCCAAATAGGCAACTCTTGTTATAACTAGTTGCAAGGACCGAGCACACTACGGTCCGTCTAAACGGTCTGCTGTTGTTGCCAATATGGTCAACAGTGACCAGGGGGTTAGATGAGTCCTGTTTCTCTTCTTCTTACGGCTACGGGTCTGGGCGGTGCCACTGTTGGTTTCGTCTGCTATGCCCGTTACCGCGATCAGCTCGCTCGGGACCAGGGCCGGGTGGTGTACCGCCTGGAGTTGCCCGCGGACGCGGCCCTGGAGTCGGTGTTGGCGTTCGCGCGCACTCTGACGGCTCTGCGCCCGCCCGTTGGTTCGCTCTTGGGCCGGGACAGCGCGGTCTTTGAAGCCGTCCGCCGCCACGGTGTGACCGAGTTTTGGCTGCGAGTGCCGCAGCGGCAGACGGACCGGGTGCTGGCGCAGCTGCGGGGCCTCGTGCCCGGCGTGCGCGCCACGGTGGTGGACGAGCCGCCGCGGCCGGAGCTGATCTGGGTCCGGGAGTTGCAGTTGCCGAATCCGGCCGGGCTGCTCCGGAGTGAGCAGCCGGAAGCGTTCGCCCGCAGCCTGCTTCACGCTCTGGCCACCGCCCGGGACGATGAAGAGTTGGTCTACCAGTTGGTGGCTTCCTCGCTGGGTAGTCCGGCCACGGTGCCGCTGCGGCCCGCGCCCGGCCTGGTCATCGGCCCGCGCTGGGTGCAGTCGGTGACCCGGGCGCTCTCGCGCAGCCACCGGTCCTTGGACGCTCGGACCGCTGGCCAGCGGTGGGGCAAGCTCGGCGAACCGTTGTTCGGCGTCGCTCTCCGGGTCGGTGCCCGGGCCGCCAGCCGCGGCCGGGCCCGGCAACTGGTCAGCCATGTGGTGGGCTCCGTCCACCAGCTGGACCGGCCGGCCGCCGCTTTCGTCACCCGTCGCGGCCTTCAGCGCTCGGCGCGGCGTCGCTTCCGCCGGGCGGCCACGCCGCTGCTCCACGCCCCGGTGCATGTCAACGCCCGAGAGCTGGCGGTGCTGGTGGCCTGGCTGGCTGGCCCCACGGTGCCGGGGTTGCGCGTAAGCCCGGGCCGTCCTTTCCCGCCTGCCCGCGAGCTGCCCGCTGCGGGCTATGTCCTCGGGCGCGCCACCTACCCGGGCTTGGAACGGCCGGTGGCCCTCGCCCCGGCGGACGCCCTCATGCACACGCTCGTCACCGGCCCGACCGGTTCGGGCAAGTCCACGGTGCTGCTCGGTCGCCTGACGCAGGCCGCCGCCGCGGGCGAAGCGGTGGTCTTGATCGACCCCAATGGCGATTTGGCCGCTGATTTCGTGGACCGCTTGTCCCCGGAGCGAGTGGGTGACCTCATCTTCCTCAACCCGGCGGATGACCGGGCCGTGGCCCTTAATCCGCTGGCCGGTCCGCCGGAAGAGGCCGAGCTGGTGGCGGACCAAATGCTGGAGCTGATCCGCGACCGGTCCGACTCCTGGGGTGTGCAGATTGACGAAACGCTCAAGGCCACGCTGGTGCTCTTGGCCGCCAGCCCCGGCATGACCCTGACCGAGGTCCCGGCCGTGCTGCTGCACCCGGGCTTCCGCGCTCACCTGCTGACCCGCTTGGACCCGCCGCTGGCGCCCACCGTCGGGGAGTTCTTCGCCCGCTTCGAGACCCGCAGCTCCGCTCAGAAGGACCAGGACGCCGCCGCTGTGCTGAACAAGGTCACGCCGCTGCTGGATCGCCGCTCTATCCGGGCCATGCTCGGCCAGGCCGACCCGACGTGGTCCATGCGTGAGGTCATCGACGGCGGCAAGCTGCTGGTGTTGAGCCTGCCGGGCGGGGTGGTGGGACCGGTGGCCGCCGACCTGATCGGCGGCATGGTGGCCCAAATGGTCTGGAACGCCGCCCTGGGCCGCGCCGCCCTGCCCCACAGCGCCCGCCGCCCGGTCAGCCTGGTCATTGACGAGCTGCCGCGCTTCGTCCGGGGGAGCTTCGGCCTGACGGACGTGCTGGCCCGGGCCCGCGCCCAGGGCATCGGCCTGACGGCCGCCCTCCAGTACCTGGCCCAAGTCGCCCCGCCGCTGCGCAGCGCCCTGCTGAGCGAAGCCCGCTCCAAGATCGTGCTGCAACCGGCCGCCGAGGACGCGGCGCTGCTGGCCCGCCACCTGCTCGGCGTCCGCCCGGAAGACCTGCTCGGCCTGCCCCCGCGCACGGCCCTGGCCAGTCTGGTGGTGGACGGTCGGGTCATGGCTCCCGTCACGGTGGCCACGGCCCCGCCCCCAGCCCCCACCGGCAGCGGCCGGGCGGCGCGGGCCGCCTCCCGCTCCCGCCACGGCCGGGACCTGGGCACGGTCGAGCGGGCCATCCAGCAACGCCGCCGTTTGGGCGAGGCGCCGGGGCCGCGGCGAACCAGGAGGACGCCATGACGACTTCGCCCCTGTCCGTAACCCTGTCCGCACCGGGCGCGTGTCCCGGCCGGTTTGGCCCGGCCGCATGGCCCCAGATCGGCCCCAGCCCGTACGACTCTTCGTCGCCTCGTGCCACTGGTCTTTGGTTTCTGCGCTTGCGCCTGCCCGTCTTGTTGCCTGATTGGAGGTCTCTCGTGCCCTCTCCCCGCCGTCTGACCGGTTCTCGCCTCGCCCTGCTGGCCGGCACCTTGACCCCGCGCGAGCAGCGGGTCCTCATGGCGCTGGCCGCCGTGCACGCCGCCACCACTGACCAGGTGGCCCGCAGCGTCTTCACCACGGACCGCTCCGCCCAGCGGTTGGCTCGCCGTCACCTCCAACGCCTGATCGGCTTTGGGTTGGTGCGCCGCTTCCCGGATCGCTCCCGTGACCGCCGCGCCGGGGCGCCCGGCCATGTCCACGCCCTGACGGCGGCGGGCCTGCGCCTGGCGGGCGGGCGGCACGCCATCGGCCGGGGTCAGCGCCGCGCCTGGCGCCCGTCACAGCCGTTCCTGGCCCACCGGCTGGCCATCTCCGAACTGTTCGCCCGGCTGCGGGAGCAGCACGCCCGGGGCGGCCCGAAGCTGCGGGAGTTCCGGGCCGAACCGGACTGCTGGCGGCAGTACCGCGGCCCGGCCGGGGAACATCTCATCCTGCGGCCGGACGCCCTGGTCCGCCTGGCCGTCACCGCCCGCGAGGAGAACGCCTGGTTCATTGAAGTGGATCTCGACACCGAGACGCGGCCCGCCACCATCGCGGCCAAGTGCCGGGCCTACCAGCGCTACGAGCGGTCCGGCCAGGAGCAGCGCCGCCACGGCGTCTTCCCGGGCGTGGCCTTCATCGTCCCCAACCAGGCGCGGGCCGCCGCCATCCGCCGCGTCATCGCCCGCCAGCCGCCGGGCGCGCGGTCGCTGTTCACCGTCGCGCGGGAGGACGAGGCGCTGGCCGCCCTGGCCGCGGTGGAGGCCCCGACATGAACCAGCAGCCGCGCGCTCCCAGCGCCGCCCCACCACCGAGCCCTGACCACCGCATGGCCGCCGCCCTGGCCACGTTGACCGCCGTCATCGCCGAACTGGTCCGCTTGTCGGCCGAGAACCGGGCCATCCCAGCGGCCTACCTCGACCTCCTGCGGCTGCGGCGCGCTCAGCTCTCGGCCGCGCTCGACGCCCTGACCCGCTTCCACCATCCCGAGCCGTAGTCCGAACCGGCCTGACACCCCCGCACTGGAGGCCCGCCACCACTAATCCCCAAGGAACCATCCCTATGTCCTCACCCCACTTCCCCATCCCCAACGAAGTTCGCCTGCGCCAGCAGTTGACACGCGCCAAGCTGCGCGGCCGGGTCATTGGCAGCCGCACGGCCCGCGAAGTCGCCGGCTGGCACGCCGAGGCCATTGGCCCGGGGTTTCGCACCTTCCTCACGACCGGCGTGGTGACGGGCCGCCTCTACACCGAACTGGGCCGCCTGTACGACTTCCGCGAACCGGAAGCCGCCCGCTGGCTCGACAACCTGACGCGCTTCGTGCTGGCGCAGCCCGTCCTGGTGGACCGGCGCCGGTCCGGCGGTGAGGAGGTGGCCTCATGAACGGCACCACCGTCACGGGCTACCGCTACCAGGAGGACGTGTTCTGCCCGGCCTGTCTGGACGAACTGTTCCTGTCCTACGAGCTGGCGGCCCGCCCGCAGGAGACCACCGAGCAGGCGCTTAACCGGCTCGCCCGGGCCCGCGGCCTCAACCGCCACGACCTGGATGCCTACAGCTCGTACGACTTCCCCCAGCCGCTGTATGTCGCCGACACGAGCGAAGCCGACGCCTGTGTCCAATGTGGCCGCCCGCTGCTGTAGCCGGGGTCAGCGGCCCCGGCGCGAAACCGGTCCGCCACACCCGCGCTCTCTCGCCCACAAGCGAGATGGCGTGGGCGTGGCCCACCCGGGTCACGAATCGCACCTTTACAGGCAAAGGAGTCTGGTCATGACTCACCAGACCGACGAGCCCCAGCGGCTCGACACGGTGGTGGCCTCGCTCACCACCCCCCGGCTCGTCCTGGCGGACGACACCGAAGCGGTGGTCTTGCCGGCGCTGCACGGCCGCCCCTACCGGGTGTGGCGGCAGGGCCGGATTGAAACCTGGTCCGCCTACCGCCTTGTCTCGCCGGTCACTGACCTGGCCCAGCAAGCCGAGGCGCTTGGCCGGATGACGGCCAGCCTCGACGCGCTGCACTGGGACTGCCAGCAAGCGGCCGCAGCGCAAGCCAACGCCCACGCCCAGACTCTGGACGCCGTGCGCGACTACGCCGTGAACGCCCACTTGGACGGCAGCATCTGTCGGGAGGGGCTCAACCGTTTTCTCCGCACCTTCGATCTGGTCGAGTACGAGCCGCGTGTGCGGCTCAGCTACGCCCTGTCCGGCCACGTCACCCTGCTGGAAGCGAACCCGTATCTGGCCCGGGAAGCCGTGCTCAGCCTGCTCGACGCCGACCTTGATGACGTGGACGACGTGCAGCCGGACTCGGCCGAAGCCATCCGGTCCATCCAACGCACGGAACCCACCACGGTGGACGAAGGCCTCGGCACCCGCGTCTGGTTCACCCTCAACGGCAAGTACATCGTGGAAAACGACGACAAGGGCTACGCCGAGACCGACTGCCGCAATCACCTGGAACCGAACCTGGCGGCGCTCAACGGCCTGGTGCCGAACTCGGTCAGCTTCCGCTTCGAGGACATCTCCACCGAGCTGGTGGACGACTAGCCAGCCTCGCCCGGGTTCCCGCCTCTCACGCGGGAACCCGGGCCTCTCCCTCCCGTCTCCGCCCGCACCCGCGGCGGCGAGCCGAGGGTGAGGACCGCGAAAGGATCACCATGTCCGCCGATCTTGAGTCCATGTTCTCCGTCCGCGAGCTGCCCTGGCACCGTGACGGCCTCGTCCTGCAGGACTACCCCGGCACCTGGCCGGAGGCCCGCCAACTGGCGGGGCTGGACTGGGACCCCATCACCGAAGCGGTCTACGCCCTGGTCGGCATGAACGACGACGGCACGCCGCGCTACGAGGTGATCGAAGGCTGGCAACGCATCGCCCGCTCCGACACCGCCCAGACGTTGTGGATCAACCGCGACAGCTACACCGTCATCGACCACAACCAGATGGGCGAGATCGTCGAAGCCGTGTTGGCCCAAGCCAATGTCCAGTGGGAAACAGCCGGCGTGCTCGATGAGGGCCGCGCCGTCTGGTGCCTCGCCCGGCTCGATGAACCCATCGAGTTGCCGGGCGACGACACCATCACGCTGCCCTACATGGCCATGACCAACCGGCACGGCATCCCGGGCGCCTGCACGCTACGCGCCACCGCCGTGCGCATCGTCTGTGCCAACACCTTCCGCGCCGCTGAACTGGAAGGCGAACGCACCGGCACCACCTTCTCGTTCTCCCACCGCAAGAACTGGCGGGACCGCATCGAGGAAGCCCGCCAGGCCGTCACCGGTGTCCGCCGCGAGATGCGCGCCTATGTCCAACTGGCTCACGAGCTGCTGGACCTGCGCGTCACGCCCCGGCAGCGGGAACTGTTCGTCACCGAGTTTCTGCCCATGCCCCCGGAGGGCCTGGTCACCGACCGCGTGGTGCGCAACGTCGAAGACGCCCGCCGGGCCCTGCGCGGCATTCTCGCTTCCCCCACCACGGCCCAGGTCGCGGACACCGGCTACGGCCTCGTCCAAGCCGCGGGCGAATACCTCGATCACGTCCGGCGCTCCCGCAGCTGGGAAACCAAGCTCGGCCGCACGATCATGCGGCCGGAACCGTTGAAAGCCAAGGCCTTGACCCTCGTCCGCGAAGTGGCCACCGCCTGACCTGTCACCCCCGCCGCCCGGACCAGCCGGGAGGCTGGCCCGGGCTTGTCCCGAAAGGCCCACCATGTTTGACGACGACTCGGTTGTGCGTGTCGAACTGCAAGGCGGCAACGATCTGATCGCCGCCCTGCCCTACCTCATTGGCCACCACCCGTCCGATCTGGTCGCCGTGGCGGCCCTGAGCAGCGACGACAGTCCCCGGCTCATGGGAGTCATCTGCCGCGATCTGGCCACAGGCGCGGACGTCGCCGAGCTGGCGGAGTCCGCCGCCACGGCCATCGCGGCCGGTGGCGCCACGGTCGCCATCGCCGTGGTCATCGCCGACGGCCTGGTCGACCAGTTGCCACACCGCGACCTGGTAGACGCCCTCACGGCCGCCCTGCCCCCGCGCGGCATCGCGCTAGCGCACGCGGTCTGGACCGCCTCCACCCTGCCCGGCACCCCGTGGCGCTGCTACGCCGACAAGGACTGCGGCGGAGTGGTGGCCCCAGGGGACCAGAACGCGCTGGCCCTGGCCACCATCGCCGCCGGCCGCGTCATCTACGGCAGCCTGGACGAGCGCCAAGGCTTGCTGCGCCCCGACCCCGACAGCCAGTCGCCCCAGCGAGCGGCCGAAATCGCCCGCCTGGTCGATGAGGCGGACAACGCCCGCGTCCGCGGCGAAGCCGTCGACGCCTACCTGCTGGGCTTGGTCGGGGACGCCATCGCCGCCGCCGAAGCCGGCACGCTCCACCTGGACGACGTCACCATCGAAGCGCTGGCCACGGCGCTGTACAGCCCCGAAATCCGGGACGCCTTCCTGGCCGTCGGCCTGACAGACCAGGCCGTGGCCGCCGAACAACTCTGGATCGGCTTGGCCAAGGCAACGCCAGCGCCCTACCGCGCCGACCCCACACTCCTACTCGCCACCTCGGCCTATCTACGGCGAGACAACCCCCTCGCACACCAAGCCCTGACCGAGGCTCTGGAAGCCGAGCCGGACAACTTCCTGGCGCTGCTGCTGCACATGGCCATTGACTCGGGCCTGCCGCCCGAACTGGTGGCACCCGAGATCACCACCATGGCGGCTAACGCCCGTCAGCACATCGAGAAGCAGACCACCGCCCTCAGCCAGCCGTCACCCCAGCCAGGAACCCCCGATGAAACGCCCTAGCGAGTACACCCACATCGCCGCCTGGGGCCGACTGCTGGGCTCCAGTGACTGGTACATCCAAACCCAGGCCCAGCTGGCCGCCGCCGAAGACGCGCCCCTCAACGCCACCTTCCGCCGGGAGGACGGCACCTGGGCCACCACCGACGACATCGTGCGCACCAGCACCCGGCAGCAACTCGGCCTGCCGGCGCTGCCACCCCGCGACCCTGACCTGACGTTCCTTGTCCCCGAACTCCGCACCGCGGTCCTGTGGACCGAGTTCTTTCACCATGACTATGGCCTGACCACCGTCGAGCAACTCGACGCCACCACCCTGGTCATGCGGTTCTCCACCGGCTGGAGTATCCAGCTCAAGCTGGAACTGCTGGCCCCTGAACCACCGCACGAGCCCGATCAGACTTCATAGTTCGACCGGCTCGCCAGCTCGAACCACCAGGCTCTTCGGCACCTGCCGAGGAGCCTTTTTCTTACCTCATCAATCAATGGAGTACTTTATATGCCTCCCCTTGACCAAGACCACCACAACCGCGTCGCCGAACTGCAACGGCTCTTACAAGCCAGAAACAAACGCACCTACACGCGCGCCGAGGCGACGCGCATTTTGCATGGACTCGCGCAGCTTATGACCACGCTGGCCACCATCGAGTACAACCACAAAAAGAATAAATGATGGTACATTGGACCTATAAGGGACAGGAGGTGATGTGGAACGAAAGTTACCAGCTGTAATCCAAGCGCGCGTCTCAAGCCGCGAGCAGAAGATGGAAGGTTTCTCCTTATCAGCGCAGGAGAAACTGCTGCAACAGTACTGCGATCAGCAGGGCTTCAAGCTCACCCGAGCCTGGTCTATCGCGGAAACCGCTTCAAAGCCAGTCCAACGTCGGCTGTTCCGCGAAATGATGGACTACGTCCGCGCTCACGACGTCAAAATTATCGTCGTCGAGAAAGTCGACCGACTCGTCCGATCCTTCGTCGACCTCGTATCTATCGACGAATGGCTGGAGGAAGACGGCGAGCGGCGGGTTCACTTCGTCAAAGACTCGATCGTCTTGCACCGCGGGGCACGCTCACAGGAGAAATTGAATTGGGGCCTACGAGTACTCCTGGCCAAAAACTTCATCGACAACATGAAGGAAGAGGTGGCCAAAGGCATCCAGGAAAAGCTCGCCATGGGTGGCCTGCCAGGAAAGCCGCCGCCTGGTTACGCGGCCGTGGGCGATATCGGCCGGAAGGAGTTGGTCCCTGATGAGATGGCACCCTTGGTGGCTCAGATGTTCCACCTCTACCTGGCATCGAAGCATTCGCTGTCTTCCTTGACACGAGAGATGAAACAGCGCGGACTACGCACGAGGACGGGACGGCCGATCGTCGCCAGCTATATCCGGATAATGCTGGCCAATCCGATCTATATCGGCAAGATTCCCTGGGCTGGACAGGTATACGAGGGGCATCACCAGCCATTGGTTGATCCGGCTCTGTTCGACGCCGTTCAGGACAAGCTGGCCAGTCGTCGCCCGGCTGTCAAGTATCAGAAACGTGACGCCCTCTTTCGGGGGCGGCTCGTGTGCTCCGATTGCGGACGCACGGTCAGCTGGGAGCTGCACAAGAAGCGACTGTATGGAAAGTGCAAAGGCACCTGCCAACGGCGGCGGTACCTGCGTCAGGACTGGCTGGAAGAGACCATCACCCAGAAGCTCGATGGGTTCATCGCCCCTTCGCAAGAAATCGTAGAAGTGGCGATTGCACACGCCCGGGCCGACCTTACCGCGGTAAGCCAGGCAGAACAGGACAGAAGAAAAACGCTAGAGCGTCGCCTAGGAGAACTTGATCGCCGAATGTTGATCGCTTACGACGACCGTCTCGACGGCCGCATTACCGCCGAGCGCTACGACGATCTCGTGACGAAGTTCAAACAGGACCAAAAAACGATATCTGACGAGCTTAAACGGCCTCAGCAAGACCCGGCAGCCATCCTCAACCAGAACATCGACTATGTTCAACTGTGCCTCGAAGCTGGTCAAAAATACCGGCTCGGCGGGAAAGAAAACAGACGATCGTTGCTTGACACAATATTTTCGAACTTCACCCTCGAAGGTGAGTTCTTGGCTTGGAACTGGACCGAAACCGCCGCCGCTGTCGCCAAGACCGTGGACGATGACCATAAGCTGCATGATGAATTCGAACCGGACGATTTAGGCTCTACAAAACGACAAGAGGCCCTTACTCGGGCCTCGTTGACTACTTGGCAGGGCTTGTTGTCCGACCTTCGAATCGCAGAAGACCGACACACGCCGCACCCGAACCAAGAATTTCACCCCTTGCCAAGCTCCAAACAGCGCCTCAGGCGAGGTTAATCCTCGACCTGTCAGAAGCACCACAGTGATGACCAGTCGAAGCGGCACTCTACCGCTGCCCGCTACTCCCCAACTATCCGAACAGAGGCGCGAGCCGCATCACGTCGAAAGTTTGACTCCTGCGTGTAGGACCATTCGGGAAATTCGCTATTCCATAGTCGATGACGCTCAGACCATGGCTTGTCTGCGTTGTCAACTTCGGCGAACACCGCCAGCCGTAAGTGTTTCACCGATAGCGTCCTGAGTCGATCTACCCCTAGCTGTTGCTGCGCTCGCTTGTAAGCCTCGGCGACTTCTTGCGGTGTCGCCGCGGGATCAATGTCAAGTTTGATGCGACGAGCCCAGGGGAGGTCGTAGCCATCTCGATTTTTAACCATTATGGTGGACATTCGCACCGGGGCAATAAACGGGACAACGCCACAGACGACAAAGACCGTTGCCTGGACAGGCTGCCAGGCGAACGCATCGGCGAGGGAGTCAGCGAGAAGCCTCAGCCGATCCAGCACGCCGCCAGCCGCAACGCCCTGCCGCCGTACCCACTCGTCACCCGGCAGGGCGTAGTCCAGCACCCGGGCCGACACATTGATAGGTCTCAACCTGCTGATGGGCGGCTCCACTGTGTATCCGCCGCCGTCAACCGGCAGAAGCTCAGCGCCAGTCGGCAACGTCATCGTCAGATCCCTGGTAACAGGCCCCTGCGCTTCCACCTGTGCCCGCAACCATCCCTCAAACCCTGACCACGGTACGAGTCCGTCAGGCAGATGGTCGGCGCGGAACGCAACCACCGCGCGGTCCCGCTCAGCGTGATCGCTGACGAGCTGAGACAGCGCCCACGCGCGCTCCTGGCCTGCTGACGGCCCTGTGTGGCGCTCGATGAACCGGGCCTCACGCCGCGGACGCGCTGAACCAGCCCGCCGGACCTCCCGAGCGTCCTTGACCAAGCTGTCAATGGAGCCCGTCACCTCGGCGTCACCGGTATATCCCCGCTCGACGAGGTGCTCCCAGAGTTCGTCAGTGACATCGAACGCGAGTTTCGCCTGAAGCCGGTCACGAAGGCTGCCTCGTTGCATCACTTAGTGAGCTTACAAGCTGATGCAACACCATTGGTGGCATGACGAGAAGGAAGTCCCCGATCGAGGACGCCACCCGTACTGTCGCCCGGCTGCGGCGCCTCGCCGTTGAGGTCACCGTTCTCCTTGCCTCGTTGGCTGGGCTGGCAACCACGGCGATGGCCGTCATCGAACGATTTGTTTAGGTAGGTACCGGCAGGCCTTGGTGCTTCGCCTCGTCGACGACCACGGCCGCGTAGCAGAACGCAGACAGCCCAACCGAAGGTGGCGAGATCGGGCGGCCGGTTGGACGCGCGGTGGCGCTTGGCGAGTTCCCCGACGCCCGGGACCGCTGGTTGAGCTGATGGGTGTCGTAACAACGCCCCGGCCGTACCCGATGCTTGCCACGACGGAGGGAGCGCTGTGCTTGATGAGGCTGGCGCGTTCGCGGCCCAGCACCGACTCCTCGACCGCCTGGTACTCGGCGACTGGCGCGACGAGTCCATCATCAGCCTGCGGCGGTACTTCGCGGCCACGGGCCCGGCCGAGGAACTGTTCGCCGGTCGGTACTTCGAGCGGTTCGCCGGGGGCGGGGACGAGGCCGCGGTCTGTGACACCGTCACCGCGGCGGACGTCCTGGCCCTGGGTTTCCTCAACATCCGCCCCACGCCCGCGTTCGTCCTGGCCATCATCGAGGAGCGCGCCGCCCAGCTGTCGGAGCTGCTGGCGCGGCTCCCGACCGACCTCGACATGCACCAGGCCCCGTACGAGATCTACGCCCGCGACGGCGCTACTTACCACGCCTGGGACCTCATCCGCACAGCGGGCGGCCGCGATATGTGGGTGACGGCCAACAAGCTGCTCGCCCGTAAGCGCCCGCGGCTACTACCGGTCTACGACTCCAAGGTCAGGGATCTCCTCGGCGCACCGGCCAGCTTCTGGGCCTGCCTCTGGACCTGGTTCGCCGGAGACGCCGCCCGTGCCGCCCACCTGCAGACCCTCCGCGCGGCGACAGGCGGCCTCGACGACATCAGCCTGCTCCGCTGCCTGGACGTCGCCCTGTGGATGAGAGCCACCGGCAAAGGCGGACCCAAAGCAACAGCGTCGCTTCATGCGACAACGACTGGGGCGCTGTGAAAGAAATCGGCCTGTGGGAAGCCTGGGGCCAGTGGGCCGCCGGTGATCCCGCGCTCAGGGACGCCTACCTCTGGGGCCTGAAGGTCCTGTGGTGGGCCAGGCTCGGCAAGTTCATGGCCTTCATCTCCGGCCTCGTGCTTATCGTCGACATCATCGGGCCGGACAGAATCCTCGCTCGCATCAAGGAGCGGGTGGCGAGCGGCTACTTCGACGCCTGGAAGGTAGACCGTCGGGCGGTTAAGCGCAGCATCATCGGGTTCTTGGGCATTTATTTCCTCGTCCTCCTGGGGGCGATTTTCCAGGTTGACTTCGCCTTGCTAAGCGTGTTGACGGTTATATTCCTCGCTTCGGTTCCGGCCCTGATGGCGATAAATGGTCTGCAACGTTACGTGTTGCCGTGGTTGTTCCAACAGGACCGCGTGCTCAAGGCGGTGCGGGCAGCAAGTTTGCTGACCTTCGTTGTCGGATTTCACTTCGATATGCTGGGCTCGTAAGGGACGTAGCGGGCCACGGCCGGTCTCTTCCGTGGTCGTTACGGCAACGCGGTCACTGGGTCACCCGAGACGGCCGCCACGATGCCGAGCGCCGAGCCAGTCAGCAAGATGATGTTGAGCGCGGCCACAACCACCGCGATGACCTTCTCTTTCCTGGTCATGGCCGCGTTCCACGTCCCGTACGTGATGGCGGCCCCGAGGATCGCCGACACGATCAACGCCAGCAAGAACGAGCTTTCCGCGCCGGGGAACGGCACACTCAATATCTGAAGCACTAGCGTCAACACAACTGCCACCCCCGGAAACGTGAGCGATTGCGGCGTGAAGAACACGCCCTTGGGCACCTCTGGTTGCCCTCCGTCGCCGCCAGGGCCGGGTGGTTCCGGGCCGTCAAGCGGTTGGCCATCTCCTCCTGGGGAGGGAGCTGGTCCGCCGAGGTCGACCGACTTAACACGAGTTCGCTGCAGCAGGTTCATCAGATCCTCCAAGCCGAGAGACTTGGCTGTGATGTCGCTCACGTTCGCGTACTTGTTACGTCTGCCCGCAGAGCGCGAAGTGACCGCTGGCGCCCGATCATGCGATGCGAGACCAAGCGCCGAATGGTTAACAGGTAGGAGTGTTACCTGAGTTTACAGCCCCCCAAGATTCTCTTGGCTAGCCGTGATCGGCATCTCGACCGCATCGCAGTAGAGCGAGTAATCGCGCGGTTCTAAGACGGTTGATCTGGGCTATTGCCCAGTCTCCGCAACGTAGGCCGTTGCTGTCAGGACCTGGGCCGACCTGGTGTGATGATCACCCTAGGCCGACCCAGGCAACTCGACGGACAGCGTTGCAACACCCCGAGAATCAGCCTATACCTGTGGGCTTACATGCCGGAGAATTGTATGCGCGCTTTTCGTCGCAATTCCCCGCGTCAGCAGCCGCTCGAGTTCAGTACGACCTCCCAGGTACTACCCCCATTCCAGTCGGCCGCGCCAATCGCACAGTTCGAACCCGGCGAATAGACCATATTTCCCCAATGAGTTCCTGCCGATGATGAGGCGAAATAGCTGACACTCACTCTCCTGTTCCGGTCTTCGACGTAGAGTTGCAATTTCCCATCTGGACGGGTGCTACCACCGGCGTAGGACCCCACGTGCACCCAGTTTGTTTTGCACACAGTGGAATAGCGCAGGATGAAGGTGCCCTTCGATGACGTCTGAGTATCGGCCGTGATAGCGCTATCGTCGCAGCCGGTTGCAGCAGGGTCCTTGTGGTCGCAGGCCGTTCCGCTACAGGTCACCGTGATAGATGCCGGATCAGCCGACGCCACCACAGGAGTTGTGGCGGCACACAGCAGTGCGCTCAATGGCAATAGCACCTTGATGAATTTCCGCATGAACTCAATCCTCCCAGGTTGTAGAGCACGTGGATTGGATCGCAGATTGACTGATCTTAACTGCTTCCTTCTGCGTTTATCCGCCCCGCAAGCATCTTGCTCGCAACTGCGCAGGCTTTCACAGGGTGAAAGTCCTGAACCACCCGATCGGATGAGATACGCCACCGTCCTGGCCGTCGTACTCGGCGCCCTGGCTGGCATCCTCGGTACCCAGGCCGACAGCGAGCCCCCTGGGGCACCAGGCGGCGCTAGCCAGAACCCACCCCCGAGAACCTAGTCAGTCCTGGCATCACCCAAGGTGACTCTGCGTGGCGAAGTTACTGATTAAGGTTGACCTGAACGGCTGAGGCTGTGCTTATCCGATCTAGGTAACGTAAGGTAATGACCAATACCAGGCGGGTAACTGGCCCGCTCTTGGACGTGCTGGAAGTCCTAGTGGACGCCTTCCAACAAGGCCAAGAGCCGCATGGCTGGACCATCATGAAGGCGATCAAGCGCTCCGGGCCGACCGTCTACGGCGTCCTGGAGCGGCTGGAGGAGTGGGGCTGGATCACCGGCACCTGGGAGGAGCTGCCCGCAGGCGAGAGCCGGCCGCGGCGCCGGTACTACCAACTGACGCCGAACGGCCGAGAGGAAGCGCAGACGTTGCTGGCTGAACGCCGGGCCAACCGCGTCAGTGCTCCCATCTTCCGCAAGCTGCTGCCCGGAGGTGCCTGATGGGTGGCTGGATCGCGAACCTGGTGCTGGGGTTGGTCCTCGGCCTGGCGGTCAACGAGGGCAGTGAACTGTCGCCCTGGCTGGCCCGGCGATTAATCAGATGGGCCGCGAACACCCGCTACCCGGACCGGATCGAGGAGCTTGAGGCGCTGATCCATGACCGGCCGGGAAAGCTGTCAAAGCTCATCACCGCCAGCGGCTTCGCCGTCGCGGCCTTGACCTACCGCATCACCCACCGCCGATCGGCCCACCGCATGAGCCTTGGTGGACGCTTGGGGGTCCGCCTCGGCTCGGCCGCGCTGGCCGCCGCGCTGTTCGTCGGCCAACTGGAGTTGGTCAGCCTGGCCGTCGACGACAAACTCGTGCCGTTCAGTGATGTGGTCGTGCCAGGCGCGGCGGTGCTGCTGCTGACGCTCCTCGCCCTGCTTCTCCCAGCGGTCCCATCGAAACTCGTTACCAGAATCAGCCTTCTGCTGACCGCGGGCCTAGCTCTGCCCTACTCGACGTTTCTCTACGAGTCGATCAACACTGGCATTAGCGTCGTCTACGCCAATCTGGCCACGTTTCCGGTACTCTGCCTGACCCTCCGAATGACGCGCAAGCTGCGTTTGCGAACTAAGGTGATCGCGGCCCTAGCCGTTAGCAGCGCCGTCCTCACCGGCGTGGCCTTGGTCGTTGATTCCGAGCTGGATATCGCCCCATGGCGCATGCTGGCTCTCAGCATTCTCGCGCTGGCGGCCGGGGCCTGCATCAGCGTTGGCTGGCTTGTCTTCCGCGCCATGAACGAATGGTGGGCCAAGCTGCTGCCGGTCGTGGAACTGCCGATAGCACCCCTCACTGCGAGTACTGACCTGCGGGCGGCTCCCGTCGAGGACGGAAGCGGCCGCGGGTGAAGGCCACCGGGCCTCCAGGCCGAGTTGCTGCCCGAGATCAAGGAGTCACCCAGAAGCAGTCCCGAGCGAGAGGGGTACCCGTCATGCAACCGAGCAACGCTCAACTTGGCTTGCGCTGGAAGACCGGCAGTTACAGCGGTAACGGCGCCAACTGCCTGGAAGCCGCAGTAGGCGCGGTGGTGGGCGTGCGCGACTCCAAGAGCCCTCACACCGGCCAACTCGTCTTCCAGCACCCAAGCTGGTCGCGCTTCACCCAGAGCCTCAAGCGGTAGCGGCTCCAACCCGCAGAACTCAACGGGCGACCCCAGCAAGCGGGGCCGCCCGTTAGCGTTGTTGTCCTCAAGAGGCTGGAAGACGCGCGTAGATCATCACCGCCAATACCGATGCGGAAGTTCCGCTATCCAATATGCTAGAATTGACCGAGAGTAACATACCCCAAGTGATGCCCACAAAGCGATATACAATCAAGCTTCGGTCCGCCCTGGCTCCTGCCGAGTGGTTTTTCCACGCGCGCAATATTCAGGATGAAGCGCGTCAGGCCGGTTACGAAATGCTTGCCGACGGCGATTCTGGGGAGGAGCAACGGCTGGAGCTTCTACAAGGACCGGCCACGGACACATTCGAGGGGGTTGTCGCCCGCCCTGACGGGGAGATTGATGAGGACGAAATCCACGCGATCATCGAACGCTACGCCCGGGAGCGTGAGACCGGGCTGGTGGTGAGGGAGATGTCATTTGAGCCTGTCGTTGGCGCGGAAGCGAGCGTGTTGTCCATCGCGCGTCCGAGTGTTAGGGGAAATGTTCATTATTATATAGAAGTCCAGCCGGCGCTGAGCCCGGCCAGTTGGTTCTTGCATGTTCGAAGCCTGGCCGAGCACATGGCCCGGGCGGGTTATTATCTGGACGACTTCAACGATGGATTTATTCTTGATAGAAAGAACGCGCTCACATCAGAGGGTCAAGATACCTTTGAAGGTTTCCTGGGGAGTGATCAAGCGATAGACCCTAGCGAGGCGCGCCGGCACATTGAGCGGTACTTGAAGAATCACCAGCTAGAGTTGGTCAATTTTACTACCGCTTAAAGTCTAACTGTTTTCTGTGGATGGGATCGCATCCCTAGTTCTTGTGCCGTCTAGAACGGCTTATTTCTGCGCCGCTAGGATCATATTTGATTTCTGTGATCCATTCTTCCCCATTACTACGCTCGTGACTCCAGTACGTGACACTTCCGTCGCTGTGGCGTTCTGACTGATCCTGTCCACTCGCGTCCCCACTACGCCACCATTGCCCAGTACCATCGCCCGACGGTGTTTTTTTAGGGCCAGCTGTAAGTCCTTGATTTAGACCCTGATCACTCCAGCGATAGGGCTGACCCGGACGTTCTTCGTGATCAGTAAAGTTCTGGGAACCATGAGGATCAAACGGATCACGCCGGTACGTGACCTTGCCGTAGGAATCCATGGCGTAGTGACCATGGCCGGGTCCAGTTGGTTCGCCAAAACCGCCGAAGTAGAGGTTGACCGTGCCGTCGGGTTCGGTTGATATCCAAACGTTGTCACGGTACTGGTACGGCACTCCGGCGCGTTCGGCCAGAGAGCGTTTGTCCTCCCTGCGCTTGCCCCTTTCGGACCGAACGGCGGTGAGGCGGGCCTGGAATGCGCCCTTCGTCCGGTCGAAATCGACCTTGGCCTGCTTAAACTCATCTCGCGCGCGTTCATGCTCTGACTTGGCGCGGTCGTGCTCGCTCCTAGCCCGGTTGAACTGGTCCCTTGCGCGCTCAAAGGCGGGCCGAGTAGCCTCGTGTCGATCTCGCGCGTCGCGAATTTCCTGAACGAGCTGTCGCCGTTCGGTGACGGCTTCATGGGTCTCCGCCTTGTATCTGTGACCTTCATCGGCGTACATGCGGGCTGAGGCTCCGTCGCGTGCTTCGTGAGCGGCAGAGGCGCTGTCGAACGCTCGCTTCATGTTCTCGTACGCAGCCTCCTGCTCCGAGTTCAGCGAGTCGATCCTTGGTCCGTTGCCAGAGCGTATTCGCTGATATTCCTGCCAGGCAGCGTTCTGTTCCTCGTGAGCCCGCTGCTTACCGTGATACGCCCGATCCATTGCCTCACGGGCTGACGAACGTCGGTCCCAGGCTCGATCCTGAGCCTGCCGCGTTTCCTGCATGCGTTGGAAGGCTCGATCCTGCTCTGCCTTCAATCGATCAAGTTCGGCATCCTGACCCATGTCATGCCACCTACTTGTGTAGACGGTCATCGGCGCGACGGACCTACCCGCTGATGCCGGTTCAGCCTGCTCGGACCCATGACGGCTGTTGCATAATCATCGTCCGCCTACCACACCCCAGTGCCGAGTGTGCCTTATCCATGCCAACAATGTTCACAGGTTGTGATAACTGCCTTCAGTTTGTCCGCGCCGACAATCGTCGATCTGGAACCTCTGAGAGGGGAAGTCGACTGTCCCGGATCAACACGATTCTGCCCAGGCGACCTGCATGTCCCAACACTGGCCGCTGCGATCAGGAGGAGGTAAGCCGTGCCCATCCGCACGCTGGTTCTGCTCATCACCAGGTGAATCGCTAGACGTTCAACTGCGTTACTCCGGCGCATACGCCCCTGTGAAACTCGCGCCACTGCCACGATCCCCGCAGTTGGGGAGGCGGAGGATGGCCTGTGCGCCGTGATGGGAACGCGCCCTTAGCCTGTCTCGCTGACACGGCAACGGTGGCACAGCGGCCACAGACAGTCCAAGCCGAAGGTGACGGGATCGGCCAACCGCTGGGACGCGCGTAGCGAAGTCACCAGCCGCGATGCACCTATCACCCCCGCGACGGACGAGCCACTCGCCAGCGACTCCGAAGGCCCTCGCCCGACCGTCTTCACGACCTTGCAGTGGCCCGTAGCCTGTCCCACGCAGGTCCCGGCAGCACGAGGGCGCCACCGGCCGGGTTCTTGGAGTCCCGGATGGCGGACCAGCTCCCGCCCACGGCGACCTCAACGCACTGCCCGCCGTTGTCCTCGCTGCGGCGGCTCTTCCGCCAGGTGACGCGGGAGAGGTCTGGGGTGGTCATGCTGGCTCGTTTCAGAGTTGGCGCTGGTACTCGTCAGCGAGGGCGTGAACGAGGTCCAGGGACTCAACCTGCCCCAACGCAGCCGCCGACAAGCGGTTCCACAGCGCATTGTAAGCCCGGACCGGGTCCGGTTCATCCAAGTAGGCCGCATCCGTGTAGTCCTCCAGGTAGACCACGTCGCTGCTGGCGTCATGGTCAAACCGCAGGACGGTGAACCCGAACGAGGCCGGGCCCGTTCCAGTGGGGCGCCGACGCCCCCACCCGTACGAGGGGGTGGGGGCGTTGACACGTCCGGTTTGAGTCAGCACCAGCTCACGAGGTCATCGAGATGGCTTCTGACCAGCCAAGACGCCGGGCCTGCGATCATCCACGCTTCGTTCCCGCGAGAAACGCCGCGAACGCGGCGGGCGGGAAGATCAGCGCCGGTCCTTCCGGGCTCTTGCTGTCCCGAACGGCAGTGCCCACCTTGACGTGCGCCATCTCGACGCACTGAGCGCCGCCGCCATTCGAGCGGCTGCTCTTGCGCCACCGTGCACCCTCAAGGGTGGTGGCCTTGCTCCACATGGCTCTACTCCTTGCTGTCTGTGCGGTCAGCGATCCTGCCGTCAAGTATCGCCTTTGATTCCACCTCGGACGCTGCCAGACCCCAGGCTTGTTCAAACGCGGTCACGTACGGCGCTGACGCCTTGATGTAGTCGGACCGGGTCAGGGACTCGACGTAGGCCAGGGTCTTCGCCTCGACGTCCAGCAGCGTGAACGGGCAGACCAGCGCGGGCACGACTCCGCTGGTGGTGGACTTGGTCAGCAGGCGGAAGGCGACATTCGGCATCTCCGCCACCTCGCGGAGGTGCACGAGCTGGCGGCGGAGCACGTCCGGCCCGCCGTTCGAGCGGTCGAGCGCGTCCTCACCGAGAACGATCTGCATTTCCGGGCCGTCCGGCCGCACGATCCGCGCCCCGCGGTCGGCCCGTTGCTGGGCGAAGCCGGGCAGGTCGGAAGCGGCGATGACCGGCGAGAGCGATAGCGCCGCGTAGGCGAAGTCGAAGGTCTGGAGCAAGCCGGGGATCTCGTTGTAGACCATCTTCAGCTTCTGAGCGCGTCGCTCCAGTGAAACGTACTGCCGAGTGACGCTGAGGGTCTTCTTCGGCTTCGACCGTCGTCGCGCGATCACCGCGAGCGCGCGCAGCTTCCCGGCCGTCTCGGAGTCAGGCCGGTACCGATCGAGCATCCAGGCTTCATCGGACGCCTTCGGAGCGATCTCACCGATCTCGATCTTCGACAGCCGTCCGGCGTAGCCGCCAAGGGCCTCCTCGGCCTCGGCGTACTTGACCTGGGCAGTCTCACGAAGCTGACGAGCCAGCTCGCCGAACTGGAGTCGAGCGATCACAGGATCGAAGTCCTCATCGGGCTGCCCTCGCATCATGCACGGCAGTGTGCCGCACGCCGCCCACCAGTCGCCCGGTCCACCCGGCCCGGGAAGAGGGAATGTAAGTCTTTCACCCATTTGGACCATCCGTAGATTTACTTTCTGCTTTACTCTCAAGATGCGGAGCTGGGGGCAGCGATCCGAAAGCCCAGCTCAGCAAGCCGACGGGGAGCCCCAGGCCCCTAGCCCGAGGGCTCCTCGTCGGCCCGCGTGGCGAGTGAGGCCCAGTCGTCGTCACGGCCCCGCGAGTCCCCTTAGGCAGCGGAGCGGGATCGGTGCCCGAGAGCCCCGCCAGGGCCGCTACCCGGTCCCGTTCCGTGTTCAACTGTGAGGAAGGTGAGTCGAGATGATGGGTGTCGTGACCACGGCGCTCGGCGCCCTGGTTGTCTTCGCTCTCGTTCTCCTTGGGCGCCTCATCCATGCCTCCCGCGGCTGCGCGACGTGCGCGATTTTCTGCGAGCAGCGCTGGGTGCTCGATCCCCTCCTGCGCGGCGTGCGACTACTCCTGCGCTCGTGGCGCTCCGATGCGCCGCCCGGCCGGAAGGCGGCCCGGCGGTGACCACCTATCCGCCTAGGCCCTGCGTCGGGCGCTTCTCGACTTCGGGATCAGGCTGCCCCGGCTGTCCGGGTTGCGCGCCTGCGTCCGGCGCGGGCACACCGACAGCCAGCGACGAATCTCAAACCGACGTCACACAGCGGATGTGGGGGCGGCCTGACCCCCATCACGGAGGCGCTCCCGACCGCTGTGTGTTTCCCCAGGGTGCGACGAGCGTGCGACGAGACCCCCACGTCGCCGCGCACCCTGACCGGACCCGCACGGCCGACGCGACCCCCATGTCGTGCGGGTCCGGCCCCAACGTGGGAGGTGGAAAGTGACGACCATGGCCGCACAAGTCGCGCGCCTCCGGGGGCATGGCTTCCAGGTGCTACCGCTGACCGGCTCGTCTCATCTCATCACCGGCCTGCATCTACATCGCTTCACGCGCAATCGCCGCTACCTTGACACGGTGGTGATTCGGGCCGACGCCTTCACCATCGCGGCGCGACTGCCCAACATTTACCACCCCACCCGGCCCATGAGCGGCCATCGTGCGGCCTGGTCGTGTCATGGCGAACTGACCAAAGTTGTCGACGCTTTTCTCACGCGGTACTACCAGTCTGATGAAGAGCCAACCCAATCGCGCTTCGTTTGCCATCTCGACTCCACTTTGCAACGGGTATAACCATGACGCGAACTCAGGCCGGGTGGCTTCCCGGCTACTTCACGAGCAACCGGCTCCACTGGTCCCCGACTGGCGTGCCGTCTCGCCTCCGATTCAAGGGCACGCCAATCTTCTGGGCGGCCTGTGGCGCACCCGCCGCTCTGACGGAAGGCAAACCCGGCGGCGCACGATGCCGTCAATGCGAAACCAGGATCGCTCATTACGAAGGGGCGATCACCCAGATGGCCGTAGCCGGGAACGCCTAGGTTGCGGTTGCCTTGAGCAGACGAACCAGAGGGGAGGTGGTTTAAACCCCCAAAACTAGACTCACTACAAAGGCGTGACTCACCTAGCGCCATACGCCACCACCGTTTCACACACTTATCCTAAAGAAGAAAGGATCTACCGTGACAATTGCTACCGCAGCCGTCGTTGCCGAGCCGTTGGTGCTGGCCGTTGAGCACCTGTCCCAGGTGCACGACCGCTATGACGCCGTGCACTCCGACCAGACCGGCACGTCCCTGGGGGACGACGGCGAGGCCGCCGACAAGGGCGACTACTAGAGGCCGTCGTCGTCCATCACCATCCGTTAGACCATAACGTCTAATCACTCCGGCACGGCGCTGCCTTTTATTTCAAGGAAACGGGTATGGACCACGCTCTCGTAGATGGAATACAGAAGGCTTTCGGATGGGCCGGGCCGGAGAAGTTGGGTGTTGAGTTCGTGCGCGGAGCCCTGCCTGACCCGGGGCTCTGCGCACGTCTTCTCTCCCCCAGTCGCTTGCTCGACCTCGTGATGCGCCGGAGCCTGTCATCACCCCAGTTGCGCATCTTTCAAAGCGGCGAAGCGATTCACCCCGGCCGGTTCATTGATGACCGTGTCAACCGGCGCGGCCAGAACGTCCGCGTGGCCAACATGCGCCGCCTCGCGGACCTTCTCCAGACCGGCTGCACCCTGGTGTTGGATCAGGCCGACTTCTTCGACCCGACGCTGGAAGTCGCTTGCCGCGCCTTACAGTGGTGGACGCACGAACTGGTTCAGGTCAATACCTACTTGACCACTCAGGCCGCCGATGGCTTTCCCTTGCACTGGGACGACCACGAAGTCCTCGTCGTGCAGCTCGCGGGAGACAAAGACTGGGAGGTGCGCGGCTCCTCCCGAACGGCGCCGATGTACCGCGACGCGGAGTTCAACCAAACACCGCCCGATGAGGTCATCTGGCAGGGCACCTTGCGGGCGGGCGATGTCATGCACATTCCCCGGGGCTTCTGGCATCGCGCCAGTCGTGTCGACCGCTCAGATGGTTTCAGTTTGCACTCCACCTTCGGCATCTCCAAGCGGACCGGCGTGCACTGGTTGAGCTGGCTGGCTGACAACGCCCGGAGCCAGGAACTGTTTCGACGTGACCTGGGCCGCGGCAGCGACGCCGATTCTCAGATCCGCGAGCTGGTTGAGGCGGCGGCCGGGCTCGCGGTGACCTCTCCACCGCAGGACTTTCTCCGCGCCCGCGAGGCCGAGTACGGGGCAGCCCGCCATGTGCCCGCGCTGGACATCCTCGGCCCGCCGCAGTCCGTGGTCTGCGTGTCCGACTTCCCGCCCCGGATTGAACATCACGACGGCGCGATCGAGGTCTCCGTCTCTGGCCGGAGGCTCCGTTTCGCCGCCGCCGCGAGCCCCGCCCTGACGGCGCTGTTGTCAGGCAACCCGGTCCAGCTGGACGAAATCGAGATCGCCACCGGACTTGGCATCGCCCCCTTGACCGACGTCCTACTTGAGGAGCAGATTTGCGCGCCGCTCACCCCGGAATTGTCCTCGGGCTACACCGGTCTCGTCACCCCCGCGACCTTTTCGCCACCGCTCACCGCCTAGGCGTTCGCGCCCTGGACACCGCCTTCAACTACCTCAGGTTCACCTCACATCAGGCCATTCGCCAGCACGCCGCGGATCTCCTGTCGGACTTCACCATCTCCACCAAGGTGGGCTTCTTCCCTGACGGCAACGGGCGTGCGATCCACGACCTTGCCCCTCGTCGGCTCGGCGAGGCCGTCGAACGATGCGCGCACGACCTCGGCCAAGCCCCCGCGGTCGTGTTGCTGCACAACCCCGAACAATCCCTTACCGGTATCGCCCCCACCCTCGCTCAAGACCGGTTGGCGGCGGCCTGCGCCGCCCTGCAGGACGCCGCCAGTCAGGGGCTCGCCGCGTCCTGGGGTATCTCCACTTGGCAACCAGGCCCGCTCCTCGATGCGTGCGCCGTGATGCGGCCAGCGGAACGACCGCGCCCCGACGTCCTCATGGTCCGCGCCGGACTCATGGTCGGCAGCTCGGTCCTGGACGCGAACGAGACCCTGGCTGATCTCCTCGGCGCAGGTGAACGCTGGGGCATGAGTCCCTTCGGCGGCAGACCGGCCGACCCCGTATGGGACCAGATCGACAGCGGTCTGTTCATCGCCGAAGGCCAGCGGTACTCGCAGCGGCAGGCGGCGTTCCGCGTCGCGGCTGAACTCCCGCCCGTCGACCGGATCGTCGTCGGCACAGATGACCCCCACCACCTCGCGGAACTGGTGGCGGGGGTCACGCTGCGGCCGGACTGGTCAAGCGTCCACGCCTACCGGGAGCAGTTGGCCGTCAAAGCCGCGCGGGCTCAGCCGCCAGTGCCCTGACGAGGCGCTCGGCTTCTCTCGTCGCGGGCTCGACCAACGGGCCGGGCGCCGGCTTGTTCCGGCCCAAGCGAATCGCGTTCGAGCAGAGCAACAACTGGGCGAGCAGGCCAGACCGTGATTGCAGGTCAGCCGCGAACTCGCGCTGCACTCGCTCGGCCACCGCGGGCACCCGAAGCGAGTGCCCCCACAAGCTCGCCGCATCCAGCCCCCGAGGCCCAACGCCCCAACTCTCCCAATCGAGCACCTGACAATCGGGCGCGGTCAGATTGCCCCAATGCAAATCACCATGCGCCGTCGTCCACTCCGTGATCGTGGTATCCGCCACCCGATCACCGAACACCTGGTTAATACGCTTCGACAGATGCTCTTGCGCCATGGCCGTACGGGTTGTCCGCTGCTGCGACAGCGCCGCTACCGAAGTCGTCAGGTGCCCCCACCACTCATCCGTCAGGTCCGGCTCCGAGGCGATGACACCGCTACCCTCTACCGCACGCGATTGGACCCGCTCGCTCTCATCGGCTCGCCAAACAACCCCGCGTTCGTTATCCAGCCAGCGATACGACCGGAGCAACGCGGGCTTTCGCACGCCGTCAAGAACCGAGGCCAACTCGGCCCCCACCCACGCGGCGCCCGCCCTGTCCGGCGCGCGCCAGGCGAGATGGACCCACGTTCCGCGGTCGGTTGGAAAGCCGACCGTCGCGCCCTGCGTGCCATAAGCAATACCCGCCCGATCGAGCACCACGCCAAGCGTGCGCTCAACCTGGTCAAGAACGTCATCGTAGTTCTGAGTCCGAAGGCTATAGCCGTTGAAGTCCATCTGCCAATCGTAGCGAAATCGGATCGCTGGCACACTTACGGGAAGCAGACCCCGGGTAAAAAGCCCACTCTCTATGCCGATAGAATAGTTGAAGCATCCTGTGGGATACCGCCCGTGACAATGCCAGCGGCCGGAATGACACGGTCCCGATAGGCTGTCAACCTCTCGCGTCAACCCAAGGATGAGTGGCGATGCACGACCCTCGTGTTCTGCTTGACCCCGCGACTGACGCCGTCCGCAAGCTGGCCCGGCGCGGCTACTCGCTCGATGTCGAACGGCTCGGCAAGCTGGTCAGTCAACGCAGCGCCGCCATCCAGGAAACGGACACCGCCCGCGCCGAGTCCAAGCGCGTCGCGGGCGAGGTGCAGGCGGCGAGCAAGGCCAAGCAGGACGTCTCCCAGTTGGTGGAGCGGGCTCGCACCCTCAAGGCCCAGATCGCCGAGGGCGAGCAGAACCTGCAGCAGATCGAGGACGAGCTGCGGGAGTTTGTGCTCGGTGTGCCCAATCTGCCGGAGGACCGCTGCCCGGACGGCGACTCGGAAGACTTCGCCGTCGAGGTGCGCACTTGGGGCGCCCCGCCCGCCTTCGACTTCACGCCGCTGGATCACGTCGACCTGGGCGAGCGGTTCGGCATCTTCGACTTCGCCCGCGCCACCAAGCTGTCCGGCCCGCGCTTCGCCGTCGTCAAGGGGGTGGGCGCTCAGCTGGAGCGGGCCATCGCCCAGCTGTTTTTGAACCTGCACACCCAGCGCCACGGCTACACCGAGTTCTCCCTCCCGGCCCTGGTCACGCGCGCCACCATGACCGGCACCGGCCAGCTGCCGAAGTTCGAGGAAGACCTGTTCAAGACCGGCGTCGGCGAGCGGGAGCTGTTCCTGACCCCGACCGCCGAAGTGCCGCTGACGAACCTGCACGCGGGTGAAACGCTGCCCGCCGAAAGCCTGCCGCTGGCCTACACCGCCTGGACGCCGTGCTTCCGCTCCGAGGCCGGCTCGTACGGCCGTGACACCCGCGGCCTGATCCGTCAGCACCAGTTCTCCAAGGTGGAGATGGTCCGCTTCTGCGACCCGGAGCGCTCCAGCGACGAACTGGAAGTCATGCTCAGCCAGGCCGAAGCCTGCTTGCAGGAACTGGGCCTGGCCTACCGGGTCGTGGCGCTGGCGGCCGGAGACATCAGCTTCGCCGCCCAGTTCACCTACGACGTCGAAGTGTGGCTGCCCAGCCAGCAGCGCTACCGCGAGATCTCCAGCGTGTCGGACTGCTCGACCTTCCAAGCCCGCCGGGCGGGTATCCGCACCAAGCGCAAGGACGGCCAGCGCGGCTTCGCCGCCACCCTCAACGGCTCCGGCCTGCCCATCGGGCGCACGCTGGTGGCGCTGCTAGAACAAGGCCAGCAAGCGGACGGCTCGGTGATCCTGCCGCCCGCTCTGGCCCCGCTGCTCGGCTACAGCCGCATCAACCCCGACGGCACCACCAGCGCATGAGGGTTGGCGTCTGCGACTTCCCTTCGGCCTACAGCTTCCGCCCGCGCTCGGATCGGGTCCTGCGCCGCCTGGCGCCTCCGTGAGGAGTTCGCGCGGGCCAACCCCGCCGGTGGCCGCCCACCCAAGCACAGCGCCCGTCTTTACGGCACCGCGACCGCGCAGGGTGTGGAACCAGCTGCATCCCCGGTTGACCGTAGGCTCGCACCAGGGAGATCAGTGGGCCGAAACAGTTGGGCTAAATACGCTAAATCCTTACTGCAAGGGCAGGTAATAAAAAACGCCCAACCACTAACAGGTTAGGCGTACAAGTTTCGATCTGGCTATTGCTACTGGACCCTACGCCACAGGCTTCTACTTAACGCCTCGATATAGCGATCCCTATAGAAACGATTAAACGTGTCTGGCTTAATTCCCTGAATCTCGCTAGCACGTTGTACGCGAGCCGAAAGTGAAGTCTCGCGCGCGGCATCACCGTCAGCCAGGCCATACAGATTCCTTAGAATCGCACCAACCGGACGCCAGTAATCCTTATCTATCACTTCAAGGCTCTCACGGATAACGGCCTCAGCTCGCACGGCTCGCCGTTCCAGCGGCTCCGCGGCGTGGGGCAAAGTTAGAGCTTCTGCCAGCTCTGGCGCTCGCTTCTGGAGCGCATCAGCTGTCGCGCCGTAATGCATGAGCTGTCGTAGTCGGACAAAAAGCCAATCAACCGACAACGGTTCGCTTACTTCCTTTCTTGACAATTAAATCTCATCCTCAGTTAAGTAGCCGCCATCGCGCATCACAAGTCGTCACGCGCGAGCTGGGCCGCTTAAGAAAGCGGGAGGTAGATGTGCAAGAAAGTGGAGGCATTATATAGCAGTCAGCATCGCTGATCAATAGCTCTTAACACAAGGAAAAACCCGCGATACCTGCTGGCTTCGCGGGTGCAGTTCTGCGTCTAGCGGGAGATTTCGAAAATACGACCATGGATAGCTTTGGCCAACGCCTCGATGTAGCGGTCTTGATAGAACCGCTGAAAAGTTGCCGGTTGGCGTTCCAACGCTCTAGCGGCAAGCTTGCGCCTTCGCGCTAGAGGAGCGCCCTTGACACCCTTTGCTTCAGCAAGGCCAAATAACAGAAGTAGAGCCTCACCTACCTCTAAATAGTAGTCGGGTTTCAGACTTACGATAGCTTGACGGATGTCGTTTTCGACCTTGATCGCACGCTCAAACAAGTCTGCACTGCTACCCGGATATATTTCATCTATTAATCGTGGCGCAGTGTGCTTGATTTCTTCTGCGAGCGCACCACTTTGGAGCAATAGTGCAAGCTGGCCAACGATCCAGTCCGCAGTAACCGAACCCGGCCAGGTTGCAGCTAACTCCCTCTGCTTCCTCGCGCCCATCTAACCAACAGCGACAATCGAGCGCGTTGCCCGAAAGTTTTAGTCCGCATATCCGTATCACCACCCTTCCTTACTAGGTCCGCTGTCATGCGGGGATTGGAGTCAAGATCGTTTCCCGGAAACCACCTCCGATCAGGTCACGGAGCCGATGTGCTCCAAGTCACACAACAAGGATACGGCCTACCTCGGCAAGTGGCTAGGGCCCCTGACCAGCGGTTTTGCGGGACTTGTTACATCGTCGCCCACAAACTTCCTTACCGATCAACCCCGATCTACTGATGACGAGAGCACCAGCTCTCAACGGGCCGATGGTCGGCTCGGGACAACGCGGAGGAGTGGCAGTGACCAGCACCGAGAGACGGGCGCAGGACGACGGCGAGCTGTGGCGCGGGCTGGCCCAGTTCGCGCGTGTGAGCGTGCCTGACGGCGTGGAGTACGCCGAGGTCGTGCTCAGCGAGTGGCTGAACGACCACGCGGAGGATGCGGACTACCTCATCTACGTGCAGACGTGGGGGTCGTGGGCGTTGACCAAGGCGGTTAACCATCTGCGCTCGGGTGTGTGGCCCAGCTCTGACGACGACTCGGATGGGGTCGCCTTGGGGCCTGCGCCGGAGCTGGACGACGAGTCGCACCACTTCATCAGGCGCGCCAGCGGGGAGGCGTGGCTCGCTCACGCGCTCGCGGTGGCGAACAAGATCGAAAAGGCATCCGGCGGCGACCCGAACGCGGTCAAGTTCGTGGCGAAGCTCCGGACCTTCTACACGAACGCATACGACGGTCTGGGGCTCGGGAATCTTGGAGGTGCAGCGTGAGGAACGAGATCGTCCCCGCTCGGGGGACAGCGGTTGGGTTCAACTTGGTGTCCGGTCGGCGGCCACCGCGCGCCGTTCAGGCCGCGATGGACGACGAGTTGGCGCAGGGGCTGGTCAGCGCGGCCCGGGTGGAGGCGGCGGCTTGGGTCGCCCAAGAGAGTATGTCTCGGCTGGCCATGCTGGCAGCCCTGGAGCAGCGGCAGGCCGCCGCCGACCCGATTCGGGCGGAGCAGTACGCCGCACTGGTTGACGACTTCATGGTGATCGCGCGTCAGTCGGTGCGGCGGCTGGGTGGTCGGTCATGACGGGGTGGGTGGGTACCGCGGTCATGGTGCTCGCGGTCATCGGCGGCCTGACCGTGCTCGGTGCCAGCTTGATCGGCCTGGAGTACCTGGCCACCTTGCAGGACCGGTGGCGACGGCGCTGGCCGTCGCGGCGAGAGATGCTGCTGGCGGATTGGGTCGCGCTGCGCCAGTGGGGCCGCATGGCCATCCGGCACTGGCGCGACACCTCGGCCTTGCTCGACCGGGCCGAGCGTGACCAGGCTCGGGGTGAGTAGCGGCCATGCGGCCCGAGATGTTGACGTTTCTGGGTCGGGCGCTGACGGTGTTGGGCGGCCTGCTGCTGGTCGGCATCGTGGTGCGCCTGGTCGTGGCGGTGCTGGAACCGGTCTTGCCGGTGTTCCTCATGGCCGGACTCGGCCAGGGGTGGACGACGCTGTACGACATCGTGTCGCCCGCGGCGGGCCCCATCATGGCGCTCGTCATCCTGACAGCGCTGTGCTGGGTCATCGTCGGACGGCGGCGGTAGCCATGGCGGACCGAGAGCGGCGAAGTGCCGTCGACAGTTTGGTCATTTTGACCATGGCGGCCATCGGGATAGTCGTGCTTCAGCCAGTGGCCCAGGCGCTCGTGCCCGTGCTGCTGCTGGGCGTCATTCTGGCGGCGCTCTGGCGCGCGGCTACCCGGCGGCCCTAGGCGGCTCAAGCCGCACGTTCACCTATTCGAAGATCAGGAAATCAAGAAGGAGGCGTCATGTGTCAAGACGAACGAGGAAGCAGATGGTCGGCAAGATCGAGGATTACGAACGAGCCCAGCGCGCGCGGGAACACCAGGCTCTGATTGAGAGTCTGCGGCGCGAGTGGTGGCAGAGTCTGTTGGAAGAGCAGGCGTTGAACCGATGACTCTTCAGCCTTACCGAACGATTCTGGCCGATCCGCCCTGGGGTTTGCCCAGCCAAAGCGGCAGACGTGGGGCCAGCCACCACTACCCCCTCATGCCACTCGCTGACATCCGCGCTCTCCGCGTGGATCGCTTGGCGGCGCCGGATGCGCACCTGTGGCTGTGGGTGACGAATCATGACTGGCGCGAGCAGGTCACCGTCATGGAGGCGTGGGGGTTCACCTACAAAAGCTGCCTCACCTGGATCAAGCCCTACTTCCGACTGGGGCACTACCTACGCAACCAGACCGAACATCTGCTGCTCGGCGTGCGGGGCCACGCCCCGATTCAGTTCCGCAGCCAGGGCAGTTGGTTCTACGCCCCACTCCAAGAGCACAGCCACAAGCCGGAAGAGCAGTACGCCATAATCGAGCGCTGCTCACCAGGCCCGTACCTGGAGCTGTTCGCGCGGCGCACGCGGCCGGGCTGGCACGCCTGGGGCAACGAAGTGCCGTGTGACGTGTCGTTGGATGCCGGCTCGGCGCAGGCGCCCGCGGCGGACGGAGCTGACGGGCCGGGTCACGCAGCCAGTCGGAAGCCTCGTCATGCCTGAGACATGCTGGTTTGAGGCCTTCCCACCCCGCAGGACCGACCTAGGCGACATCACCAGCATGATCCGAGTGCTGGCCAACCGGCCCCGCCAGGGGCTGTGGCGGTTGCAGCCCACCGTCGTTTTTGAACTGTGGCTGTCGGCCGACCGGGTGCGCTGGCTGGTGGGAACCGAACCCATCATCGCCCGGACGCTGCCGACTGAACTGAGCGCGCAGCTGCCGGATCTGGCGCTTGCGCCCGTGGAAGCGCCGCAGCGGCCTGCGCCTACTACAGCGCGCGAGCTTCGGACCACCAGTATGGCTTTCCCGCTGCGGCTGGATGTGGCTTCCGGGGTGACGGCCGGGCTGCTCAGCGTCCGGGAGCACCTGCACCACAGTGAGGCCGTGGTGGTGCAGTGGGTCGTCGGGCCCAGCTACCGGCCGTCCGGTGTGCCGCCCCGTCAAACCCCGCTTGACCTGCTCGGCTTCACCACACCGCGGCCACCGGACAGCGAGGAGCGCGGGGCTTGGAAACGCAAGGTGGGCGAACCCCTGTTCGGCGTCCGCGGTCGAGTCGGGGCTGTCACCGCTGACCCACGCCGGGGCGGTGAACTGCTCCGTCCGGCCGTATCGGCGCTGGCCTTGGTGAGCGGGGCGCGCGCCCGGCTGTACGCCACCCCGCCGTCGAGCCGCACGGCTCACCAACTTCACCACGTCATGAGCGGCACACGAAGTTGGTCCGGCGTCACCAACGCCGCAGAACTGGCCGCTCTCGTCGGCTGGTGCCTGGCCGATCTGGACGCCCCCGGCCTACCGAGTGGGTTCGCGCCGCCTCCGGCCGGACTGCTGGGAGACCACCCGGATGCCCGCCCCCTGGGGCGCAGCGTCCACCCGGCGACGCATGGCGTTGTCATGGGAATGCCACCGCCCAGCTACGCCGCCCACTGCCACCTGATCGGGCCGACCAACACCGGCAAGTCCACGCTGCTGGCTCACTGGATCTTGAGCGAGGCCGCCGCCGGGCGCAGCGTGGTCGTGATCGAGCCCAAGGGCGACTTGGTGAACGACGTGGTGGCGCGGCTGCCGCAACAGCGGCTGGGCGATGTGGCGGTGATCGACCCCGGCGCGATTGGACCGGTCATCGGCATCAACCCCCTGGCGGGCGACCACGATGACGCCGAGCGCCGCGCCGACAGCGTGCTGGGCCTCATGCGCTCGGTCTTCGGTAGCGCCATCGGCCCCCGCAGCGCCGACGTGCTGTTGCACGCCCTGATCATGGCGGCCCGCCTGGACGACGGCGCTCTGACCGATGTGCCGGTGCTGCTGACGAACCCGGTCTTTCGCCGCCAGGCGGCCGCCAAGGTCAGTGATCCGCTGGTCATCGGCCCGTGGCTGGCCTGGTTCGACAACCTGTCAGATGCCGAGCGCGGCCAAGTCGTAGCGCCCATCGGCAACAAGCTGCGTCCCTGGACCTCGCGGCCCGCGCTGCGGCATCTGCTCGGTCAGGCCCGGCCCCGCTTCGACCTGTCCGCGATCTTCACCCGGCCGACCGTGCTGTTGGTCAACCTCAACGCGGGCGTGATCGGCGCGGAAACGGCCGACCTGATGGGCGGCTTACTGCTGGGCCAACTCTGGGAGGCGATCCAACGCCAAACCAGCTTGCCCGCCCGCGAGCGGCCCCTGGTGCCCGTGGTGATCGACGAGTGGCAGCGGTTCACGGCTGGGCTCGACTTCGCCGACGTGCTCGCCCGCAGTCGCGGGGCCAACGTGCCCATCACGGTGGCGCACCAACATCTCGGACAGCTCGACGATGATCTTAAGGCCGCCGTGCTAGCCAATGTCGGTAGTCGTGTCACGCTGCGGGCCGCCTCCGGCGATGGCCGGGCCCTGGCCCGCATGCTCGGTACACCCGTGACAGCTGAGGCCCTGGAACAGCTCCCGGCGTACCACGCCGTCGCGCGGGTGCTGGTCGACGGCACCCCCAGTCGGGCGTTCGAGATCGCCACCGCGCCGCTGCCCGCGCCAACACTGAACCCGGCCGCGGTGCGCCGGGGCAGTGCCGGGCGGTTCGGCCAAGACCCGACCGCCATCGACGCGGCCCTGCTGGCCCGGTGGGCTGGTCAGGCTCCCCCGGATACGCCCGTCGGCGCCCGGCGGAAGCGCCCATGAACCGCTCGCACCCACTCCGAGCAGTCGCCGGTCGCCGGGCCAGTCGGCTCAGACGCACAGCGCCCCGACCTGCACAAACCACGGATAGACGCCCCCGACGCTCTGGCGCTCATGGTGGTACCCAATGAGCGGCCGAGGACGCGCCCGCTGGCTGGCTGGTCGGCTCAGCTCCCGCGATCTGGCCATTCTGGCTTCGCTGCGCACGGCGCGGCTGGCCACCGGCCAGCAGCTCCGGCGGCTGCACTTCTCGGACGGCCCCCTCGCCACCCGCACCCGCAAGACCCGCGGCGTTATGCAGCGACTGACCGCTCAACAGCTCGTCGTGCGGCTGCGCCGCCGCATCGGCGGCGTCCGTGCCGGCAGCCAGGGCTTCGTTTACGGCCTGAGCGGACTCGGCCAGGCCGTTCTCGATCTAGACCAGCCACCGAGGCGGCACCGCCGCGTGGCCGAGACCAAACCGGCCTTCGTCACGCACACCTTGGCCGTCACCGAACTGTGGGTAGAACTGGCCGAACGAGCGGCGGCCGGGCCGGATAGCCTGCGTGAGTTCACCGCCGAGCCGCGCTGTTGGCGCCGGTTCAGCGGCGTCGCCGGTCAGGTTGTCACCCTCAAACCCGACGCCTACGCGCGTCTGGACGTGGGCGACTACGAGATCCGGGCGTTCATCGAGCTGGATCTCGACACCGAGAGCCTGCCAACCATCACCCGCAAGCTGGCCGTCTACCTGGCGTACTGGCGCAGCGGCCAGGAACAGCAGCGCCACGGCATCTTTCCCAGGGTCTGGTGGCTCGTACCAACGCCCGCCCGCCGCGACGGGCTCGCCCGAACCATCGCCCGGCTGCCACAGGAAGGGCGCGACCTGTTCACGGTCTGCCTCATCAACGAGGCCGCCGAACTCCTCAACCAACTACCAACTGAAGGTGACGCCCCTACCGCTTAACCGTATCGTGATCGGCGATGCGTGCCGCGCCCTGTAAGCAGTTACACCACCAAGACGGGGTATTCACCCTCCTGAGCCTGTGGGGCGGTAAAAGCGGTTACGGCCAGTGCGTTTCCGAACCCTCAAGCCGGTCACAGGGCGGGGTGACAGGGCCGAAGCACCAAGTGAACGGCCCAAAAGGCCCGTGCCTGAAGACAACCTCCGGCACGGGCCTCCTCCTGGCTGATGGCGATCTCGTGTTCCGGTCTTGTCGACCTACGGAGAGAGTAGGTACCGGCAGAGCCATGCGAGCAGCCCGGCCGTCACCCGGGCGGTCGGGCTGTCACTCGTCCATGTGAGGACGAGGGCAGCTCCCTCTGTCGCGGTGAGAGCTAGTCGTGCACGGCTCCCGCCATCGTTGTCAGGGTCATCGGTCGAGGCCGCTGGCGCATCGGTGTTGTCCACAGCAATCTTTATCTTTCGTGTCGGGGACTACTTGTGCTCTTGGTGCACGCACGCACAGATCCAGAATCTGCGCGCGGTTATCAAGGGGCGTGTAGTTGCCACCCGAGCAAGGAACAGAGCGAGACTTCGCCTAACCGAACGAACACCAGTAGATGACGCAGCCGCGCCGCCACACCTCTCGGCAAGCCGACCATCTGGTGCAGCGATGCCTCATCCGCGACACACACAGGGGCAGCGGTTCTTGGTGGGAGACCCACTTTGGGGGCTGGCCGCGCGCGGGCTTCGAGCGCCTCAGAGGCTCGGCTGGAGCCGTCTCCGCGCCTCTTGCCGGGGCCTCGGAGCGCGACATACCTGACCCGAGCCAAACCGGGCCTCAGATCGTCAAGCCAGCTCGGCAACCCCGAAGCGAGGTAGACTCACCAGCGCGGGTGGATACCGCCTTCCACGCTCCTACGAAGGAAGATCGCCGTGTGAAAGACGGGTGGGATGCCTACGGCCTCACACGCGCGGAGCCAGCTTAGCGATCTTCCTTCTCCCCCGAAGAAACCACTCCACCCCATCGAGCACCTGGCAGCGTTAGGTGCCGCTTGGCAGGAACGTGAGTTCGCTGTTTGGCGCATGGGGCACTTGGCGGCGTTAAGGTGCGGCTGGCAGGAGCTTGGGTTCGCTGGTCCGTTCTCATCGGGCAGTTGGCGGGGGTGGTGGGCCTGGCGGGCGGGGGTGGCCGGGTGCGGTCGGGCAGGCTGGTTCGGCTGATTCGGCTAGCGCGGCCTAGTGGTTAGACAAGCCTGCGGTCGGAGGCCCAGCGGGAGAGTTCGTAGCGGTTGGAGAGTTGGGTTTTGCGTAGGACGCTGCTGACGTGGGTTTCCACCGTTTTCACCGAGATGAACAGTTCCGCGGCGATCTCTTTGTAGGCGTAACCGCGGGCCAGGAGGCGTAGGACGTCCCGTTCTCGGGGGGTCAGCAGGTCCAACTCCGGGTCGCTGATGGGGGCTGCGCCTGGGCGGTCGGCGAAAGCGTCCAGGACGAAACCGGCTAGGCGGGGGGAGAAGACCGCGTCGCCTTCGGATACTCGGAGGACTGCTGTGGCCAGGTCTTGGCTGGAGATTGTTTTGGTGACGTAGCCTCGGGCACCTGCTCGGATCACGGCGATGACGTCTTCTGCGGCGTCGGAGACCGAGAGGGCCAGGAAGACGACTTCGGGTTGGGACTTGCGGGCCTGGCGTAGGACCTCCGCGCCGCCGCCGTCGGGCATGTGAACGTCCAGGAGGACGACGTCCGGTTTGAGGTGGTTGATGCCCGCAACGGCCTCGCCGACCGTGCCCGCTTCGCCGATGACTTCGATGTCGTCGGTGATGGTGTCCAATTCGGCGCGGACGCCCGCGCGGAACATGCTGTGGTCGTCCACCAAGTAGACCCGGACGGGGGGCTTGGGGGTGGTGGGGTGGGCGTCCGTGTTTTCCGTCATGAGGTCACTTTCGTGCGGGGCATGTGCAGTTGCACTTCGGTGCCGTCGCCGGGGGCCGTGCGCAGGCGGATCTCGCCGCCGTGGCGTTCCATGCGGCCTCGGATGGAGTCGGCCAGGCCGTGGCGGTCCTGGGGCACGGTGTCGGGGTCGAAGCCCTTGCCCCGGTCGCGGACGAACACGGTGACCCTCTCCTCCTCCACCTCACCGTAGACCGAGACCTCGGCTACCCCGGCGTGCTTGGCGGCGTTGACCATAGCTTCCCGCGCGGCCATCACCACGGCCATGAGTCGCTCGTCCACCTCGCAGTCGCCGACGACGACATGCTGGACCTTGATGGCGAAAGTGTCCTCCACCTCGCCAGACGCGCGGGCCAGGGCCTCGGACAAGACCCCGGCCGCCGGGCCATCGGGGAGGGCGCGACCGTAGCCGGACGGGCCGTACAGCCAACTCCGCAACTGGCGCTCCTGGCCCCGGGCCAGCCGCAGGACCTCGCGAGGGGCCTCAGCCTGCTTCTGGATCAGCGCGAGGGTCTGCAAAACCGAGTCGTGCAGGTGGGCGGCGATCTCGGCGCGCTCCTCCGTGCGGATGCGCGCGCGGCGCTCCTCGCCGAGATCGCGGACAAGGCGCAGCCACCAGGGGACGGTCAGCACGGCCACGCCGACCAGAGCGGCCAGGACCGCCAGCAGGGCGAACTGCACCTGGTCGAGGCCGATGCTGCTGATCAGGAAGATCGTGATGCCGGTGGCGACCAGCGCCGCGCCGCTGAGCACGCGGATGACCGCGGCCCGGCCGCCGCCGCCGAGCACCGCGCCGGTGACCCGCCGCCGCTGCGACTGGTCGGCTTCCCGCCACACCAGGGCCGCGCCTACCAGTGCCACGGTAAGAGCGCCCGCGACCCAGCCGCTTACCGCGCCCGACAGTGTTCCCGCGCCCACGGTAAGCCCGGTGCCGAGCGCGACGAGGCCGAAGGCCTGCTGGCGCTCCTTGCGGGAGATGCCCGGAGCCGACTCGTCCACCGGCGCCTGCGGGGCGAAGATCCACAGCAGGCCGTAGGCCACGACCCCGGCTCCGCCGAGCGCGGCGAGCAGGGCGAAGGCGATGCGGACCCACAGCACGTCCAGGCCGAGGTGGTCGGCGAGGCCGCCCGCGACCCCCGCGACGGCGCGGCCGGACCGGCGCCGGTACAGGGTCGGCTGTGCCCGTTCCGCGCTCACCGCTGTGGTCTGTGCCCGCTCGATGTCCGCCTCCGCCGACGGCAGGTGCTCCCCGACTGCTGCTTCCACACCAGAATGCTCACACGGCGACCACCGCGCCACATCGGGGAACGACCCTGAGCGGGAAGTCAGGGTCGTTCCCCGATGCAGACGGCCCCGCCGCGGAGTGATGCTGGGAAACGTGAGTGGCACATCGATGAACAACGCGCTGGGCGTGGAGGACACGCTCAAGGACTTCTGGGCGACCCGCCCTCGACGGCCCCGGCGGGGCCGCAAGATCGCGGGCGTCGCGGCGGCCATCGGCAACCGCTATGGCATGGACCCGCTGGTGGTGCGGGTCGCGTTCGTGGTCGCGACCTTCTACAGCGGGGCCGGGCTGCTGTTCTACCTGCTGGGCTGGCTGTTCCTCGCCGAGGAAGGCGACGAAGCCGCACCGGCGGAGGCGCTGCACGGCAAGGGCAGGAGCTCCACCTCGACACCGTTCACGATCGCGCTGTGCCTCGCGCTGATCCCGGCGTTCGGCGTCTTCTTCGACCGCACGCTCAGCGGCTGGCTCGGGCTCGCGGTGGTGTTCGGCCTGCTTTTCCTGCTGCACCGCAGCCGCGGCCACCTGGGCACACCACCCCAGGCGCCGAACTCGGCCGAAGCCCCGACCGTGGCCATGGCGACCCCGGTCGACGAGCACGGGCAGCGCACGACCCCGCCCGCGTGGGACCCGCTCGGCGCCGCGCCGTTCGCCTGGGACCTGCCAGAGCCCGGCGGGCCCGCGCCCGACCCGGAGCCGCCCGCGCCGCGCAACCGGTCCCGGGTCGGCGTGATCACCCTGGCCGCGGTGTTCCTGACCATCGGCGGGGCGGTGCTGGCCGAGCCCTACCTCGGCTGGATCAGCCCGCGGCACGTCATCGGCCTGGTCCTGGCCATCCTCGGCCTCGGCTTGGTCGCCGGGTCGTTCGTCCGCGGCGGGCGCGGCCTGATCGGGCTCGCGATGCCGCTGGCCGCCCTGGGCATCGCGCTGACACTGGTCTGGCCCGACGGGTTCTCCACCAGGGGCATCGGCGACATCAACGAACGCCCCACCGCCCTCGACCAGGTGCGCTACGAGTACCAGCGCGACATCGGCTCGATCAACCTGGACCTCACCGCGCTTCCCGCGAGCGGCTTCGTCAAAACCAGCGCCCGGCTGGACGTGGGCGACGTGACCGTGATCGTGCCGCGCGAGGCCGACGTCACGGTGCGCTGCGCCGCGGGCATCGGCAGCGTGAGCTGCCTCGGCCAGGAGGTGGACGGCCCCGGCTCCGACGCGACCAGGACCAACGACCTCGGCCCCGATGGGGCGGGCGGTCTCTCACTGGCCCTCGACGTCGAGGTCAACGGGCCCGGAAGCGTGGAGGTGCGCCGTGGCTGAGCACGACGAGACCAAGGTGGAACGCAAGCGGCCCGACTTCCTGACCATGTTCGCCGGGATCGCGACCCTGTTCGTGTCGGCCTACGTGCTGACCGACGGCCGGATCTGGCTGCCGATGCTGGACCCGAGGTGGCTGGTCGCGGGCGGGGCCGTGGTGGTGGGCCTGCTGCTGCTGGCGTCCTCGATGCGGGGGAAGGGAAAGCGCGAGTAGCTCCCTTCGCCGCTCACGTCGAACGGCCCGGTCACCACGCGGTGACCGGGCCGTTCTCGCGCTATTCCCACTCGATGGTGCCCGGGGGCTTGCTGGTCACGTCGAGGACGACGCGGTTCACCTCGGCGACCTCGTTGGTGATCCGGGTCGAGATCCGCTCCAAGACGTCGTAGGGCAGCCGGGTCCAGTCGGCGGTCATGGCGTCCTCGCTGGACACCGGCCGCAGGACTACCGGGTGACCGTACGTCCTGCCGTCGCCCTGGACGCCGACACTGCGGACGTCGGCGAGCAGGACCACCGGGCACTGCCAGATGTCACGGTCGAGACCCGCCGCGGTCAGCTCCTCGCGGGCGATGGCGTCGGCGGCGCGCAGGATTTCCAGCCGGGCGGCGTTGACCTCGCCGATGATCCGGATGCCCAGGCCGGGGCCGGGGAACGGCTGCCGGTGCACGATCGTCTCCGGCAGGCCCAGTTCCAGCCCGACCCGGCGCACCTCGTCCTTGAACAGCGCGCGCAGCGGCTCGACCAGCTCGAACTCCAGATCGTCCGGCAGGCCGCCGACGTTGTGGTGGCTCTTGATGTTCGCCGCGCCGGTCCCGCCGCCGGACTCCACCACGTCGGGGTAGAGCGTGCCCTGGACCAGGAAGCGGTACTTCTCGCCCGCCTCGGCCTGCAGGTCGAGTTCGGCCTGCTCGAACACGCGGATGAACTCGCGGCCGATGATCTTGCGCTTCTCCTCCGGGTCGGTCACGCCTGCCAGCGCGGCCATGAAGCGCTCGCGGGCGTCGACGGTGACCAGGCGGACACCGGTCGCGGACACGTAGTCCCGCTCCACCTGGGCGCGCTCACCGGCGCGCAAGAGGCCGTGGTCTACGAAGACGCAGGTAAGCCTGTCGCCGATCGCACGCTGCACCAACGCCGCCGCGACAGCGGAGTCGACGCCACCGGAGAGACCGCAGATGGCCTTGCCGTCGCCCACCTGCGCGCGAATCCGCTCGACCTGCTCGTCCACGATCGACGCGGTAGTCCATTGTGGACGGATACCGGCGATGTCGTGCAGGAAGCGGCGCAGGACCTCTTGACCGTGCGGAGAGTGCGCCACCTCCGGGTGGTACTGCACGCCAGCGAACCGACGCTCAGTGTCCTCGAACGCCGCGACCGGCGCGCCTTCCGACGACGCGGTGACCGCGAAGCCTTCCGGTGCCTTGGTGACGCAGTCGCCGTGGCTCATCCACACCGGGTGACGGCCCGGCAACCCGTCGTGCAGGACACCCGCGCCAGCGCCGAGGTCGGTGCGGCCGTACTCGCGGGTGCCGGTGTGCTCGACGGTGCCGCCGAGCGCCCGCGCCATCGCCTGGAAGCCGTAGCAGATGCCGAAAACCGGCACCCCGGCCGCGAACAGGGCCGGGTCGACGGCGGGCGCGCCCTCGGCGTAGACGCTTGCCGGGCCGCCGGAAAGCACGATCGCGGCGGGGTCTTTGGCCATGATCTCCGCGACGGTCGCGGTGTGCGGCACGACCTCGGAGTAGACCTGCGCCTCACGCACGCGGCGGGCGATCAACTGGGCGTACTGCGCGCCGTAGTCCACCACGAGGACCGGGCGGTTCTGTTCTGTCATCGGGCCCTTCACCTTCCGTGGGCGCCGGAAGCCGGAGCGCGAGAGGGCTGCCGCACGGGACACCTTCTCGGCACACAGCAGTCCAGCACTGTGCGCCGACCGGTCCCTCCCTGGGTTTCTCTCCCGGAGATGCCTGCCTGCGCACCTGTCGCGCAGGTTTTCCGTGACGCTCGAACCAGACCCGCGCGAACGCGGCGGAACCCTAGTCACCATCGTCGGTCAGCCACCGCCATCGTAACCGGACGCGCCCACGCCGCATTTCGGGCATACGGTTGAGGCATGACCGAAGAAGAAGACGCCGTGGTGGCCAAACCCCGCCCGTTCTGGGTGGCGGGCAGGCCGGAGAGCAGCGCGAACACCTTCGACGTCCGGCATCCCTACGACGGCACCGATGTGGCGACCGTCTCAACGCCGACGCCGGAGCAGGTCGAGCGCGCGGTCGCTTCGGCAGCGGCCGTGGCCAAGGAGTTCCGGTCCTCGCCCGCGCACCTGCGCGCGGCGGCCCTGGACCACGTGTCCGCGACGCTGGCCGCGCGGGCGGAGGAGATCGCCGAGACGATCACCGCGGAGAACGGCAAGCCGCTGAAGTGGGCCGAGATCGAGGTCGCCCGCGCGACGTCGACGTTCCGGTTCGCCGCGGAAGAGGCCCGCCGGTTCGTCGGCGACCTGCAACGCCTGGACACCGACGCGAACGGCGAGGGCAGGCTGGCGGTCATCCGGCGGCGGCCGCGCGGGCCGGTGCTGGCCGTGGCGCCGTTCAACTTCCCGCTCAACCTGGTGGCGCACAAGGTCGCGCCCGCGCTGGCGGTCGGCGCCCCGGTGATCGTCAAACCGGCGTCGGCGACCCCGCTCTCCGCGCTGCTGCTCGGTGAGATCCTGGCCGAGACCGACCTGCCCGCTGGCGCGTTCTCAGTGCTGCCGGTGCGCGGGTCGGCGATGTCGTCGCTGGTCGAGGACCCGCGGCTGCCGGTGATCTCGTTCACCGGGTCGACCGGGGTCGGCTGGGGGCTGATGGACGCCGCGCCGCGCAAGCACGTGGTGATGGAACTGGGCAGCAACAGCGCGGCCATCGTCTGTCCTGATTGGACGGACCTGGACCACGCGGCGCGGCGGATCGCGACGTTCGGCAACTACCAGGCCGGGCAGTCCTGCATCGCGGTGCAGCGCGTCGTCGTGCACCGCGAGGTGGCCGAGGACTTCGTGCCGCGACTGGTCGCCGCGGTCCAGTCCCTGCGCACTGGCGACCCGCACGACCCGGCGGTCGACGTGGGCCCGCTGATCGATGAGGACAACGCCAAGCGGGTCGAGACCTGGATCGCGGAGGCCGCCGCCGCGGGCGCCCGGGTCCTGACCGGCGGCGACCGCTCCGGCACGACTGTCGCCCCCACGGTCCTGGCCGACGTTCCCGCCGAGGCGAAGGTGTCGTGCGAGGAGGTGTTCGGCCCGGTCCTGGTGGTGTCGGTCGTGGATTCGGTCGACGAGGCGTTCGAGGTGGCCAACAGCACCGAGTTCGGCTTGCAGGCGGGGGTGTTCACCCACGATCTGCGGGTGGCGTTCCGCGCGGCGGCGGAACTGGAGGTGGGCGGCGTGGTCATCGGAGACGTGCCATCGTTCCGGGCCGACCAGATGCCCTACGGCGGGGTCAAGGGCTCGGGCACGGGCCGCGAGGGCGTGCGGTCGGCGATGGACGACTTCACCGAGGAGCAGACGATGGTGTTGTCGGGGCTGGACCTGTGATCACATGCGGTGGACGGACTGGGCGAAGGTGAACACCCGGTCCGGGTCATAGCGGCGGGCGGTGGCGCCGAGTCGGCTGACGTTCCCGCCGTAGTAGGCGATGCTCCAGCCGGGCATGGCGGCCTCGATGTAGTTGACGTAGCCGCCGCGTGCCCCGACGCCGACCAACGCGTCCCGCACCTCGGCGACGGCGCGGGCGGCCGCGGCCTGACTGTCCACAGTGGTCTTCTGGTAGATCTGCGCGGTCGCCAGCGCCTGCCGGTGCGGGAACGCGGTCGCGGCCGGGTCGACGCGGGCAACGGCGCCGCCGAGGGGGTCGAGCAGCAGTTCCATGTCGGTGCGGCCGTCGAGCAGCGCGACCAGGGCGGCCGGGTCCTGGACCGGCTCGGGCAACACCCGCGACGAGGCGACGAACGCCTCCCTCGGCAGCTTCTCCGGCGTGCACTGCGCGATCGGCCGCTGCGCGCAGCCGGTGAAGAACCGCATGGCGTCGAGGTAGCCGCGCTGCCGCACATCCCGCCGGGTGGGCCGCACCCCGGCGCGGGCGAACAGCTTGTCCAGCAACGGGTTCAGCGCGGCCTGCGACCCCACGAAGCACCCGCTCATCCCGCACCGCACCGGCGATCCGCCGCTGAGGCCGACGTTCGCCCACAGCTCGTCCGGCATGCCCGCCACCCACTCCTGCCAGGCCCCGACGACGGCAGGCGCGGCCCCGGCGGGGAAGCCGAGTTGGAAAAGGGTGAGGTCGGGCGCGGGCTCGGTCGCGAACGTGAACGACGTGGTGATGCCGAAGTTGCCCCCGCCGCCGCCGCGCAGCGCCCAGTACAGGTCGGGCTCGCTGGTCTCCGACGCCGTGCGCACCACCCCGTCGGCGGTGACGACCTGGGCGGACAGCAGCCGGTCGCAGGTCAGCCCGTACTTGCGGGTGAGCACCCCGATCCCGCCGCCCAGCGTCAGCCCGGCGATCCCCACCGTCGGGCAGGTCCCGGCGGGCAGGCACCGCCCCGCCGCCGCGAGGGCCGCGTAGACGTCGATCAGCCGCGCCCCGGCCCCCACGACGGCCGTGCCGTCCGGCCGCACCTCGACTGCCGACATCCCCCGCAGGTCCACCACGACCCCGCCATCGGGCGCGGAGTACCCGGCGTAGCTGTGCCCGCCCCCACGCGCCGCGACGGGCAGGTGGGTGGCCCGCGCCACCTCGACACACGCCTGCACGTGCTCGACAGTTCCGCAACCGGCCACCGCGACCGGCGACCGCCCGTCGTAGAGCTGGTTGAACGACCGCCGGACCCGGTCCCACTCCGCGTCCCCCGGCTGCCACAGCCCGCCGCCGAGCCGCGCCCGCAACCCGTTCCAGTCCGGCGGAGCAGCCCCCGGCGCGCTCCTTGTCGACGGCACGGCCACACTGCTCCCCGGTGTCTCGCGCGGACCAGGCGACCCGGTGCACGAGGCCGCGACGGCGGCCGCCGCCCCGACCCCGGTCGCCCGCAGAAAGGATCTTCTGCTGATCAAGCCCCGGACCTCCCACCCGCGTGGACTCGATCTCGCCGTCCCGGGAGACCGTTCCACTATCCAAAGCCATTCCCGGCGGCCTCTGGTGACATTGGGGTAACCACCTAGGGCGCCACCCAACCCGAGGCCCGCCGCACCGCGGCGGCGACCTCGTCGGCCAGGGCCGAAGCCAGCCGCTGCCCCCGGTGATCGAGCGGCTGGGCGGGGGAACCGCGCTCGATCTCCTCGCGGGTTAATGCATGCCGCGCCGTCGTCCGGTCGATGGGGAGGCTCGCGATCACGGTGTGGTCGAGGCGGGGCGTGCTGACGGGGAGACTGCCCGCATCGCGGACCAGCTCGCCCGCGGGCAGGTCGCTCGCGCTCACCGGCTCGACCGGTTCGCCGCCCGTGACTTGCTTGCCATCACTGGGAAATGGGCTGGTACCGGCAAACTCATCGTTGAGGGATGCGGCGCCAGCGACCAGCCTCTGCTCGGCCACCTGCTCCTGGCCGGTGGGGCGGTGGTCGCCGGTTGGAGGTTCGCTGCTTGCCCCCGGCACACCCTGCGCAGCCAACCGCCCGTCAACGACCGGCACCTCTCCAGAGGTTGCTTGAGCGAGGCCGCCAGAGGAAGGTCCGCTGTCTCCCTTCGGCATGCCGTGGAAAGGCAGTCGCCGGTCGGCGCCAGTGGTTGTGGGGGCGGCGTTGAGTTGGCGGGGGTCGCTTGTGGACAGTTCGTCGGCTGTCGTTGTTCGTCCATTGGGGACAGAGGTGGTGGCGGGGCTTGGTTGGTTCGGGGCTGGGCGATCTTCGGCGGGTTGGTGGGCGAGCAGGATCGCGGCGAGGAAGCCGTCTGGGCGGACCAGGGCGGCGCCGGTTTGGCCCAGGCGCAGGGTTTCAGCTACTTCGGGGGGTAGGCGGCGGGTGGTTATGTGGTCGGCGTCAGGGAGGGCTGTGAGGGGTGTGTCGGGGGCGGTGAGCAGGGTGAAGTGGGGGCCGAAGCCGGCGCGGAGGCGGGTGCCGTCGGGAAGTCGGGCGTCGGGGCAGAGGACGCCGGGCAGTGGTGGGCGGGGGTGACCTGGGGCGCGAGGAAAGGCGGCCCGGTCCTCCGCGCTGGCGGGGGTGGTGAGGGGCGAGTCCAGGTACCAGAACGGCTCGGAGAGTTTGCCGGAGTCGATCTCGGGGCGAGCGGCGGGATCGGTGAGGCTGCGTTCCAGGACGTCGTGGCGGTGGGCGCGTTCGGCAGGAGTGCTGGGAACCAGGAACCGCATGGTGGTCGCGGTGACCCGAAGGTTCTCGTCCGCGGCGGCGCCGCGTTCGGTGTCGTAGGTGTCCAGGAGGTGGGGGCCCGCCCAGCCCGCCCGAGTGGCGGCGATCTTCCACGCGGCGTTCTCCGCGTCGGCCAGGCCGGAGTTCATGCCTCGGGCGCCGAAGGGGCTCATGAGGTGGGCGGCGTCGCCCGCCAGCAGCACCCGGCCGACGCGCATGGTCGGAACCCGGCGCTGGTGGAACCGGTACAGCGACGCCCAGACCAGTTCGTAGTCGAGGTCGCCGATCACCTTGCGGACGCGGGCGTCGAGGCCGCCGTTGGCGCGCTCGGCCGCCAGGTCGAAGTCTTCGGGGACCTGCCAGTCGATGCGCCACACCGAGTCCGGCTGCGGGTGAAGCAGCACTTGGCGGCCCGGGTTCCAGACCGGGTCGAAGTAGAAGCGCCGCTCGGGAACCGGGTGCTCGATGCGCGCGCGGATGTCGGTGATGAGGAACTTGTCCTCGAAGGAATGGCCCGGGAACGGCAGGTTCAGCAGCTTGCGCACGGTGGAGCGACTGCCGTCCGCGGCGAGGCAATGCGTTCCCCGCACCGAATCGGGTCCGTCCGGTGTCTCCACCGCCACGGTGACTCCGGTGTCGTCCTGGCGCAGGCCGACCACCTGGTTGCCGTAGCGCAGGTCGATCAACGGCTCGGCGCGGACGCGGGCCTCCAACAGGTGCTCGATGACGTTCTGCGGGGTGTTCACGAACGGCGGGAACTGGCCGGGCGGCGGCTCGGGGAAGGTCATCACCGACACCTCGTGCTCCCGGTAGAACATCCGCCCCGAATACCAGGTGACCCCGGCGTCGACCACCTGCCACCCGACACCGACGCGTTCGAGCACGTCGAGAATGTCCCGCTGCACACAGATCGCCCGGCTGCCGACCTGAACCCGCCCGGGCAACGCCTCCACGACGACACTCGGAACCCCATGGCGGGCAAGGACAAGCGCCCCCGTCAACCCAACCGGCCCCGCACCGACGACGACCACAGGCTCACTCACCGGATCTCCCCCATCCTCGCGCCCCGACAACACGACAGCACCTACCCGAAGCGAGTCCGGACAGCCGAAGCCCCGGAACACGCCGTCTCTGCCCGTTCGCCCCGGCTTGGCGGTCACCGCCACGAAAGACGCCCCGAGAGCGCACCGGCCGAAAGCGGACGTGGGTGCGAGACAGGGCGGCACCAGTCGTGGCCCGGCCGCCAGGGATGCCGCCGGTAGGCACGAACGCGGCGGCGGAACCGGGCACGGTGGCGGCGGTGATGGCAGCGGGACCGGAGACAGCGTGGTCAAAGCAGGAGCCAGCGACGACACCGGTGGCGGCGGTGGCGCAGGCAGAGACAACGACATCGGGGCTGGCGGCGGGATCGAAGCCAGAGCCTGAGACAACGCGGCCCCAGCGGCGGCGCGGCCAGCGGCCGTGGCGACAGCGGCGGGACTGAACGAAGTGAAGACACCCGGCGCAGTCGCTGGGCCGAAGGGTGGTGGTGGCCGGGGCAACGGCAAGGCGGGTGCCAGGGACAGCGGAGCTAGGGGCAGCGACGGCAGGGCCGCTGGCGGCAGCTGCGAAATCAGTGCCGGTGGTGGAGAAGTCCGTGTTGGCACCGACGACGGCAGCGGGAGTGCAGGTGGGGGTGGTCATTGGGGGGCCTGGAGGTTTGCCCAGACCTCGCGGTCGCGTTCTGGGGTCCAGATGTGGGGCCAGTCTTGGCCTGCGAGTTCGTCCCAGTAGCGCTGGACGTTGAAGGGGAGGCAGTGGGTGAAGATGGGCCAGTGGCCGTAGCGGGGGGACAGGGCCGCGTGGGCGGCTTGGAAGGCTTGGCGGACTGAGCCGCCGCAGTTGTGGATGTGGGCGACGGTGTCGCGTAGTTGGTTGAGGAAGTGCCTGCTTTGGGTGATGGCCGCCGCCATCTGGGCGCGGCCGTGGGCGATGGGGCCGCGGCCGCCGATGAGGGTTTCGGCTTCGAAGGCGGCCACCGTGTCCAAAGTGGAGGTTGCCCAGTCGTCGTGGAAGGCGTCGCCGGTGTAGAGGGCGGATTGGCATTCGACCAGGTCGCCAGCGAAGAGGATTTTGTGGGTGGGGAGCCAGGCCACGATGTCGCCCGCGGTGTGGCCGCGGCCGCAGTAGGCGAGGACCAGGTCGCCGTGGTCGCCGCCGAGGGGGATGGTCATGCGGTCGGTGAAGGTCAGGGTGGGCCAAGTGAGGCCGGGGATGCTTTCCGGCTCCTCGAAGAGGCGGGGCATGCGGGCGAACTCGCTGGCCCAGTCCGCCGCTCCGCGCTCGGCGATGAGCGTGCGGGTGGCCTCGTGGGTGACGATCTCCCGTGCGTCGAACGCGCTGGCACCCAGCACGCGGACCGCGTGGTAGTGGCTCAGCACGAGGTAGCGGACCGGTTTGTCGGTTCGCTCGCGCAGCCGCGCCAGCCAGCGCCGGGCGGCGACCGGGGTCGCCCTGGCCTCGAAGCAGACCAGGAAGTCCTCGCCCTCGATGGCGCCCACGTTGGGGTCGCCCTCGGCGGTGAGGGCGTAGACGCCCTCCGCCACGGCGGTGAACGTCTCCGGTCTGCGCTCAAGGTCGGCGCTGGAGGCGAACGCGTTTGTCACGTAATCCACAGTGCCACCGGAGAACCCCGCGGTACAGGGGTCTCCGGCAGCCTGTGGACAACTCGCGATCTTGAACGGGTTTCCGCTGGTCAGCTGCGGGTTGAGGCGGGCTTTCCGTTCACCCGGATCTCCACGACGGGCAGGCGGAGGGCGCCGGGGGCGTGCGCGGGGACCGCGGGCGCGGCTGGCTCGACCGGGTTGACCCGCTGGTAGCCAGAGCCCTGGGCGGGGCGCGGGTCGACCTCGCCCTTGTTCGGCCAGAGGGAGAAGGCGCGCTCGGCCTGGGCGGTGATCGTCAGCGACGGGTTGACGCCGAGGTTGGCGGAGACGGCGGCGCCGTCGACCACGGAGACGCCGGGGTAGTTGTAGACGCGGTGGTAGGGGTCGATGACGCCCTCGTCGGCGCTCGCGCCGATCGCGCAGCCGCCCAGGAAGTGCGCGGTGAGCGGGATGTTGACCATCTCGTTCCAGGTGCCGCCCGCGATGCCGTCGATGTGCTTGGCGGTCAGCTGGTTGGCCTCGTACCCGGCGGGGATGAAGGTCGGGTTGGGCTCGCCGTGGCCCTGCTTGGAGGTGTACTTGCGCCGTCCGAACAGGCCGCGCTTGGTGTAGGTCGTGATCGAGTTGTCCAGGCTCTGCATCACCAGCAGGATCACGGTCCGCTCGCTCCACCGGTAGCCCTGGAGCAGGCTGAGCGTGCGGATCGGGTGCTTGGCGAGGAACCGCAGCACCTGCACGAACCGCGGCACGCTTGTGCGGGCGTCGGTGGCCAGGGTCTGCAGCATGCTCATCGCGTTGCTGCCCTTGCCGTAGCGCACCGGCTCGATGTGGGTGTTCTCGTCCGGGTGGATCGAGGACGTGATCGCCACGCCGCGGCTGTAGTCGCGCTCGGGGTCGACCTTGGGCCTGCCGGAGCCGATGATCGCCTCGGAGTTGGTCCTGGTCAGCTCGCCCAGCTTCGGCGACAGCTTCGGCAGGGCGCCGGTGTCGCGCATCTTGTGCAGCAGGTTCTGCGTGCCCCACGTGCCCGCGGCCAGCACCACCTGGCCCGCGGTGATGGTGGTGCGGAACAGCTTGGACGTGGTGCCGGTCTTGCGCAGGTCCAACTCGTAAGAGCCGTCGCCGCGCGGGCGCAGCGCGGTCACCGTGGTCAGCGGGATGACCTTCGCGCCGCCCTGCTCAGCGAGGTGCAGGTAGTTCTTGACCAGCGTGTTCTTGGCGCCGACCCGGCACCCGGTCATGCAGGCGCCGCATTCGGTGCAGCCGGTGCGCTCGGGGCCAGCGCCGCCGAAGTAGGGGTCGGCGACCTTCTTGCCCGGCTCGCCGAAGAACACCCCGACCGGGGTCGGGCGGTAGGTGTCGGCGACGCCCATGTCGGCGGCGACCTTCTGCATGACCTCGTCCGAGGGCGTGGTGGTCGGGTTCGTGACGACCCCGAGCATCCGCGACGCCTGGTCGTAGTGCGGGGCGAGTTCGGACTCCCAGTCGGTGATGTGCGCCCACTGCTTGTCCTGGTAGAACGGCTTGAGCGGCCGGTAGAGCGTGTTCGCGTACACCAGCGAGCCGCCGCCGACCCCCGCGCCCGCGAGGATGAGGACGTCCTTGAGCAGGTGGATGCGCTGGATGCCGAAGCAGCCGAACTGGGGCGCCCACAGGTACTTGCGCATGTCCCATGAGGTCTTCGCGAACTCATCGTCGGCGAACCGACGGCCGGCCTCGACTACCGCCACGCGGTAGCCCTTCTCAGTCAGTCGGAGAGCGGCGACACTGCCGCCGAAGCCCGAGCCGACCACGACCACGTCGTAGTCAGTGTTGTTACCGGTGAGTTGCGCGCCCATGGGCAGAGGTTAAGGGCTGGTGGACAGACCCGGCTAGAGGCCAAGCGGATTTTTCTGTGACTGCCGGTAACACGCCTGGTCAGGGGCGGTCGGAACGCAGCACGCCGAACAGCGCCAGGTCCCGCCGCGCCCCGCCGCGCAGCTGGGCGCCGCGCACCACGCCCTCGGACAGGAAACCCGCCGCGAGCAACGCGCGCCGCGCGACAACGTTGTCGACGTCGGTGGCCGCCTCTACTCGGTCAAGGTCAGTGGTGGCGAAGAGATGGCCGGTAAGCAACCGCAACACGCGCGCGCCCGCACCGCGCCCGCGCGCGGCGGGCAGCAGGGCGATCCCCACGTTCCACGCCGCGCACGCCCGGGTGCGCCGCGGCGACGACCCGCCTCACGAGCGGACCGTGAGACCGACCTTCTGGAACTCCTTCAGGTCCGAGTACCCGGTCTTGGCCAGTGCCCTGCGCAGCGCGCCGAACAGGTTGACCAGGCCGTCCGCGTCCGAGGACGGGCCGAACAGCAGGGTCTTGAGGTCGACCTCGACGTCCTCGGCGACCGGCAGCACGGCACTGCGCGGCAGCGACGGGTGCGCGGCGGCCGAAGTCCAGTACAGGCCCTGGCCAGGGGCCTCGGCGGCCACCGCGAGGGGCGCGCCGAGCATGACCGCGTCCGCGCCGCAGGCGATCGACTTGGCGATGTCGCCGCTGGTCCGCACGTCGCCATCGGCGATCACGTGCACATACCGGCCGCCGGTCTCGTCCAGGTAGTCCCGCCGGGCGGCGGCGGCGTCGACGATCGCGGTGGCCATCGGCACCCCGATGCCCAGCGCGCTGTCGGTGGTGGTGATGCCGGGGCAGTGGCCGTAGCCGACGATCACGCCCGCCGCGCCGGTGCGCATCAGGTGCATCGCGGTGCGGTAGTCGTGCACGCCGCCCGCGATCACCGGGACGTCCAGGTCGGCGATGAACCGCTTGAGGTTCAGCGGCTCGGCGCCAGCGGAGTCCCGGGCGACGTGCTCGGCGGAGACGATGGTGCCCTGCACGATCAGGATCTCCACCCCGGCGGCCAGCAGGTCCGGGGTCAGCTCGGCGGCGTGCTGCGGGCTCACCCGCACCGCCACCGTCACCCCGGACTCGCGGACCTGCTTCACCGCCTCGGCGATCAGGTCGACGCGCAGCGGCGCGGCGTGCAGCTCCTGGAGCAGCCGCACCAGCACCCCGGGCTCGTCCCCGTCCTCGGCGGCGGTGACCAGGCGGGACAGCACCTCCTCGACGTCGGAGTGCCGCGCCCACAGCCCCTCGGCGTTGAGGACCCCCAGCCCGCCGAGCTCGCCGACCGCGACCGCGGTGCCCGGCGAGACGATGGCGTCGGTCGGGTGCGTGATCAGCGGGATGTCGAACCGGTAGGCGTCGATCTGCCAGGTGGTCGAGACGTCCTTGGACGAGCGGGTGCGCCGCGACGGCACGATCTCCACCTCGTCGAGCCCGAAGGCGCGCCGGGCGGTCCGGCCCATGCCGATGTCGACAAGATCCCGCACTGGGGGTGGTCCTTTCGGTGGCGCTGGGGCAGCGCGGAGGTCAGCGGGTGGTGTAGTTCGGCGCTTCGACAGTCATGGTGATGTCGTGCGGGTGGCTTTCCTTGAGCCCGGCGGCGGTGATCCGGATGAGCTGCGCCTGCTGCAGCTCGGCGATCGTGCGGGAGCCGGTGAAGCCCATGCCCGCGCGCAGCCCGCCGACGAGCTGGTAGACCACCTGGGACAGCGGGCCGCGGAACGGCACCCGGCCCTCGATGCCCTCGGGCACCAGCTTGTCGTCGGAGAGCACGTCGTCTTGCGCGTACCGGTCCTTGGAGTAGGACTTGGCCTCACCGCGCGAACGCATGGCGCCCAGCGAGCCCATACCGCGGTAGCTCTTGAACTGCTTGCCGTTGACCAGGATCAACTCGCCCGGGGCCTCAGCGGTCCCGGCGAGCAGGCTGCCCAGCATGACCGCGCTCGCGCCAGCCGCGATGGCCTTGGCGATGTCGCCGGAGTACTGGATGCCGCCGTCGCCGATGATCGGGATCTTCGCCGGGGCGCACGCCAGCGACGCCTCGTAGATCGCCGTGATCTGCGGCACCCCGACGCCCGCGACCACGCGGGTGGTGCAGATCGAGCCGGGGCCGACGCCGACCTTCACCCCGTCCGCGCCCGCGTCGACCATGGCCTGCGCGCCCGCGCGGGTGGCCACGTTGCCGCCGACGACGTCCACCGCGTCTCCCAGCTCCTTCTTGAGCCGGGTGACGATGTCCAGGACCGCGCGCGCGTGACCGTGGGCCGTGTCGACCATCAGGACGTCCACGCCCGCGTCGAACAGCGTCATCGCGCGCTTGTAGCCGTCCTCGCCGACGCCGACCGCCGCGCCGCAGATGAGCCTGCCGTCCGGGTCCTTGGTGGCGTTGGGGTACTGCTCGGTCTTGACGAAGTCCTTCACCGTGATCAGGCCGCGCAGCTTGCCCTCGCCGTCGACGATCGGCAGCTTCTCGACCTTGTGCCTGCGCAGCAGCCCCAGCGCGGCCTCGGCCGACACCCCGACCTGCGCGGTGACCAGCGGGCCCTTGGTCATGACCTCGCTGACCAGGCGGGTGTGGTCGACCTCGAAGCGCATGTCCCGGTTGGTGATGATGCCGACAAGCGTGCCCTCGGCGTCGGTGACCGGCAGACCGGAGATCCGGTAGCGCGCGCACATCGCGTCGACCTCGGCGAGGGTGTCGCCGGGCGAGCACGTGACCGGGTCGGTGACCATGCCCGCCTCGGAGCGCTTCACCGTCTCGGCCTGGCGCGCCTGCTCCTCGATGGACAGGTTGCGCTGCAGGATGCCGATGCCGCCCTGGCGGGCCATGGCGATGGCCATCCGCGCCTCGGTGACCGTGTCCATGGCCGCCGACGCCAGCGGGATGCGCAGCGTGACATTCCGGGAGACGCGGGTCGCGGTGTCGACAGTGCTCGGGATCACATCCGACTGTGCGGGCTGCAACAGGACGTCGTCGAAGGTGAGGCCCAAGGTGGCGAACTTGTGCGGGACCCCGTCAGCGTTGAGCTCGCTGGTCATGGTGGGTGGCGGACCTTCCTGCATGGCTGGCGGACCCGGTGGCCGGGCCGGGGGTTCGAGGGTGGCCTGCTACCGCGCCGTGGGCCCGCGAGTTCCGGCAGGCGGCACGGTTCCCCCATGGTATCCGGGCGCGCCTGGGCCTCCGCCCGGTACCGTGCGTGGTCGTGCCGCATGACGCAGTTCCCCCCACCCCGTTCTCCGGCGGCCCCTGGGACGACCGGCCCGCGGGCGCGTTGCCGCCGGACCCGTTCGCGGGCGACCCGGACGACCCGGCGCGCGCGCTGGACGAGCCAGCTGAGGACCCCGAGCCGCCGATGAGCCTCGAAGAGCGCGAGGAACTGCTGGGCGACCTTTCCGACCTCGCGGTTTACCAGGCGCTGTTGGAGCCGCGTGGGGTGCGCGGCATCGTGGTCGACTGCGGCGAGTGCCAGGAGCCGCACTACCACGACTGGGCCCTGCTGGCGGCAAGCCTGGAGCAGCTGCTCAACGACGGCCGGATGCGCCCGCACGAGCCCGCGTTCGACCCGGACCCGTCGAGCTACGTGAGCTGGGAGTACTGCCGCGGCTACGCCGACGGCGTCACCGCCAGCGAAAACGCCCTCTAGTCGCTTCCGCACGCCCGACTCGGGGAGCGGGTGTGCCGAAGGTAATGAACGCCACAGGTGGCCGCGCTCACCCCCGAACAGCCGAAAGCACCTTCGCCAGGCGGGCGGCGAAGGTGCTTTCGACGGTGTGGCTGTGTTCTAAGGAGCCGACGCCGGGGGTTCCGGAGTCTGGGCCGCCTCGGTGAGCTGGATGCTCTGCGTGCCCTGGCCGGTTTCCTCGGGAGTGGTGCCCGGGTCGACCTTCGCGGGGTCGGTCGGCGTCTCGGAGGTCGTCGGCGGCGGAGAAGACGTGGTCGACTCGCTCGTGCTGGTGGTCGTCGTCGGCGAACTCGGGGACACGGTCACCGGAACCGAATGCGTGGTGGTCGACGTCGTCGTGGTCGGCACGGGAACCGCGCTGCTCGGATTGGCCGACGGGGGCGGCTGCACGCCGTTCGCCGGGGCGCTGATCTGGGAGAGCAGGTCGCGGTGCTCGGCGGCGAGGTCGGCCGCGCCGTCCTCGCTGGCCACCGAGGGCAGGCCGAGCTGCGCCTCCTCCAGCTTCGACTTGGCCTCGGCGACCTTGCCCTGGGCCAGGGCGGTCTGCGCGATGTCCAGGTCCTGCCGGACGGAGGCGGCGGCTTCGACGGAGCGGGCGTGGTCGGCGTAGAGGACCTTGGTCAGGCCCCACAGAGGGTCGCCGGGGCGGGCGTCCTGGGCGGCGAGACCGGCGCCGGTGAACGCGATGGCCAGCACGGCCGCCGCGGCGGCGAACGGGACCAGCATCCGGGGTCTGCGGCGCTTGCGGGCCTTGGCCGCGTACACGGTGGCCACGGCGAGCTTGGTGTCGACCAGCTCGCCGATCGGCGCGGCGTCGACCTCGTCGCGCCACGAGCAGAGCAGGGCGGCGAGTTCGTCGCCGCGGAAGTCGTCGGGCACCTCACGCGACGCCGGGAGCCGCTCGCCGCGCACGGCGCCGCCGAGGGCGTCGAGGAACGCGTCGTCGGCGTGCACAAGAGAGATGTCGACCGCGTCGGCATCGAAGTCGCCGGAGTCGGCCAAGTCGTCCACATCGTTGTCGCTGTCGTCGCCTAGGTCGAACGCGTCGTCCAACCGGAGACCGGAACCGAACGCGACCGGGGTCACGTTCGAGTGCTCGGCGCGCGGGCTCTGCGATGCCGCCTCGTCCACGCCACGCTCGTCGCTTTCATCGGGCACTCAGACCACCTCCTCCGCGGACAACGCCTTACGCAACCGGGCAAGCGCCCGGTGCTGGGCCACTCGAACCGCTCCTGGCGTCGAGCCGACCGCTTCGGCGGTCTCTTCCGCCGACAAGCCGACCACCACGCGCAGCACTACGATCTCACGCTGTTTGTCCGGGAGTACCTGGAGCAGCTCGCTCATCCGCCTCGACAACTCGCCCTGCATCGCCCGCTGCTCGGGCCCAGCCTCGATCTCCGGACCGTCCGGCACGTCCGCGACCGGCTCGGACCGGTTGCGGGCCGAAGCCCGGTGCGCGTCGGCGACCTTGTGCGCGGCGATGCCGTAGACGAAGGCCAAAAACGGGCGGCCTTGGTCGCGGTAGCCGGGCAGAGCCGTCAACACCGCGAGACACACCTCCTGCGCCACGTCGTCCGCCGAGGCGAACGACCGCTCCTGCCTACCGACCCGGGCTCGGCAGTACCGAACCACCAGGGGACGCACGGACGCGAGCACGCGCTCGATAGCCCGAGGGTCACCCTCGACGGCAGCGCTTACTGACCCGTCCAGTCCGTCCCCCAATGTGGTCATCGCAGAATGCAGCCTTGGCGTTACGAGTGTGGTCATGTGCACCGAAGCCGGGTCGAGCGCCTTCCTCGACCCGCCCATGGCCCACCGTACCGCCCTGGTTGTCGAGTTCCTGGCGCAGTGTTGACCGCCGTGCGGCCGCGCGGGGGTCGGCGTGACAGGCGACACAATAGCCGGTGCCGCGGCGGTGATCGGCGCGGGGGCGATCACGGCGATCACAAGGAAGACACGACAAGCCGTGCGTGCCCGTCTTTGCCACGGGCACGCACGGCTCGCCGCCGACGCTGTTCTCTTAAGTCCCTGCGAACCTTGCGGCGCCGTGCGTCTCACGCGGCACGACGCCCGAGGGCACAGCGCTCAGGACACCAGGCCGCGCCGGAACCCGTGAGCCACTGCCTGCGCACGGTCCCGAACACCCAGCTTGCGGAACAGCCGCCGCGCGTGGGTCTTCACCGTGTCCTCGGAGAGATACAGCTCACGGCCGATCTGGCCGTTGCTCTTGCCCTGGCTCATACCGCGCAGAACCTGGAGTTCGCGATCGGTGAGCTGCACCCCTGGGTCGGAGGGCTGCCTGGGCGCGGGCACCGAAGTGCTCGCCAGAGTGTGCGCGAGCGCGGCGACCAGCTCGGGACGCGAGGCGTCCCAGCGCAGGTAGCCACGAGCGCCGCCCGCGATCGCCGCGGCGATACTGCCCGCGTCGTCGGGCGCGCCGAAGACGATGACGTTCGCCTGGGGATTGGCGGAGACGAGTCGCCGAGTCGCTTCGACCCCGGTCGGCACCGCGCGCTGCGTGCCGACGAGGACGACATCGACGGGCTGCCGGGAGAAGCGGGCGAGCAACTCGTCACCGTGCGCTACGCAGTCGATGCGACTGACCCCTGGTACAGCGGACATGACACGGGTCAAGCCTTCCCGGACGCTGCGGCGGTCGTCGCAGATCAAGACCGTCGTCACGGGGACTCCTTCCTGCAGCCGAGTGACGTTCCAATTCCCTATCGGACGCCGCGGGCCCAACCTTGACACGATCCGGTGGTAAATCTGTCAACTAATCCGCCGGATGACCGTCTGGGTGTGTTCACCTGTTCGGAGCAAGGGCAAACATCCAGGTAGGAACCCATGGCGAGGATTCCGCCGACTGGCGGGCGCTCGGGTCGGCGTGTCGTAACACACAGTGCAGGGCAGCCGCGGCGACCCTGCGGTGCCCGACCGCGCCATCGGGGTCGAGGTCGGCCAGCACGAGCGCGCTGGGCCAGACCAGCGGCCGCAGCCCGTGCCGCTGGGCCGCCGCCAGCGCGGCCGTGATCGACTCCCGGGCCTCGTCCACCTCGCCCGCCGCCGCGAGCGCCGCGCCGAGCACCAGCGCGGACTTGGCCTGGTGGCGGACCGAGGCCGATCGCGCCGCGGCCAGCTCGGCGGCCCGCGCGGGCGCGACGGCCGCGGCGGCGCGCCCGGCGGACAGCTCGATCTCAGCGGCCACCCAGCCGCGCCGGATCACCGCGCGCCAGCCCGCGTCGGCCGAGGTCGCTTCGATTCCGAACAGGCGGCGCGCCTCGTCCGGGCGGCCCAGCCCGACGGCGTCGGCGGCGAGCCCGAGCAGGACATCGGACCGGGCGGCGCGGACGTCGGCGCCCTCGGGCGCGGCCGGGTCGCCCACGCGATCCGAATGGTCCTCATCGATGCCGCCGGGGTTCAGCAGGCAGGCGCGGGCGAGGGCGCGCAGCCCGGTCCCGTCGAGACCGCGCGCGCCCGCGTGGTCGCCGAGCTGTCTGCGGTGCGAGGCGAGGGTCGCCGCGGCCAGCGCGGCGAGCACGGGGTCGGGCCCGCAGATCAGCGGCCACAGCCGCGTGGCCGCCGCGGCGTAGTGGCCCCGGCCACCCAGAGCGACCGCTGCCAGCCAGGACTCCCGGGGCGGTGATTCCCGTGGCGCCACGGCTGGGGGACATGAGCCGGGCTCAGGACCGAAAGCCGCGTCCCACGGCTGCGCCCAATCGGGGTCACTCACGTGGTGGAGTCCCGGTCACCGAGAACGAACGACTCGATGCGCTCGACCGCGCCCGCGAGGTCGTCGAGGCGCTCGGCGCGGCCGGGCAGGTCGACGTCGAACCAGCCGGGGCCGCAGGCGAACAGGTGCACACGCTGGCGGGTCCTGGGCACGTCGAGCAGGGTCCGGGCGTCGGCGTGGCCGGGCACCTGCGCCCAGACCGCGACCGCCGCGGGCGCGGTCCTACGCACCGCGGCGGCGAGCGCCTGGCCCGGGACGGCGGCGCCGAGCATGAGCGTGCCGACATCACGTCGGGCAAGAGCGGCGCGCAGCACATAGAGCGGAAGGCTATGCGTCTCGCCGGGCACACAGCAGAGCAGCACCGGCCGCGGATTGCGGGGTCTTGGCACAAGAGGGGTCGCGCGGATCATCGCGGCCAGGACGCACTCGTTGACCATGTGCTCGATCTCGACGCAGTCGCCCGCGTACGCCCACCGGCTCTCGACCGCGGCCAGGACCGGCCGGACGACGCCGTCCCACACGGCGACGACCCCCTCGGCCGCGATCGCGTCGGCGATCATCCGCTGGACCGACTCGTCGTCCATGGCCATCGCCGCCCGTCCCAGGCCGCGGGCAGCGGGTGAGCCGCCGGGAAGCGGCAGGCGCCTGCCGCCATGGTGATTGGTCGGGTGGTTGCTCGACCGGTCGGCCGGGACGCGCTCGGCGATCCGGTCGAGTTCGGCCTCCTCCGACTCGCCGGTGGCGCGCAGCGCGTACTCGGCGGCCTCCGCGGGCGCGGCGCCCTTGAGCAGCGCGCGCTGCATGACCTCCAGCCGGGCGATGTCGGCCGGGGCGTAGCGGCGGTGGCTGCCGGTGGTGTGCCCGGTGGGGCCGACGCCGTAGCGGCGGTCCCAGGTGCGCAGCGTCGACGGGGCGATGCCCAGCCGCCGCGCGACGGCGGCCACCGGCAGCGGCGGCCCGGTGGCGGCGGTCACGTCCTCGGCGCCCACGGAGTCTGAGGAGTTCTCAGAGTCCACAGAGGTCTCGATAACGGTGTCACCACCGGAAACGTCCGCGAGGGAGGCATCCCCCTTGGTCGACCCGCCCGTTCTCACCGGCTCGGATGCGGTCACCATACCCCCATCGTCGGGTGACATCCGGTGTCCGGCAACTGGATACATGACCACGCTGCGTCTACCGGGTGATGCCGATCGGCTGAATCGACCAACCAATGAGTCGATCACCCTTGAACAAGCATTGGCGCGGTTCTAGCGTGGTAACCGCTGCACCGAATGGAGTATTGACTCTCCCAGCCCACTGACATGGAGGCGGCCGCCATGGCGGACACACGCAGGCTCCCCGGTCCGAACGCCGACGTGTGGGACTGGCAGTTGGACGGCTCGTGCAGAGGCATGGACAGCGCGTTCTTCTTCCACCCCGACGGAGAGCGCGGCCCGGCCCGCGCGCGCCGGGAGGCCAAGGCCAAGGCCATCTGCCACGCCTGCCCGGTGCTCTCGCTGTGCCGCAGCCACGCGCTGGCCGTGCACGAGCCCTACGGCATCTGGGGCGGGCTCTCGGAGTCCGAACGCGAGGCGATCATCAAGACCGGCAAGCGCACCCTGGCCGTGGCCAAGTGACTCCCGGCGCCGCCTGACCACAACACCCCCGGCCTGACCACAACACCCCCCGATGGCGAAGGGCCCGGTCGCGAGACCGGGCCCTTCGTTTTGCTGGCTGGGTCAGTGACCGTGGCCGTGCCCGTGCCCGTGGCCCGCGCCACCGGCGGGCTCGTCTTCCTTCTTCTCCACGACGGAGACCTCGGTGGTGAGGACCATCCGCGCGATGGAGGCGGCGTTGGCCACCGCGGAGCGGGTGACCTTCACCGGGTCCACGACACCGGCGGCGAGCAGGTCGCCGTAGGTGAGCGTGGCCGCGTTGAAGCCCTGGCCCCAGGGCAGCTCGCGGACCTTGTTCACCACGACCGCGCCCTCCTGGCCGCCGTTGGCGGCGATCCAGAACAGCGGCGCGGACAGCGCCTCGCGGACGATGGCGACACCGGTCGCCTCGTCGCCGGTGAGGTCGAGGTTGCCCTCAAGCTCCTTGGCGACCTGGACCAGCGCGGAGCCGCCGCCGGGGACGATGCCCTCCTCGACGGCCGCCTTCGTGGCCGCGACGGCGTCCTCGATGCGGTGCTTGCGCTCGGCCAGCTCGGTCTCGGTTGCCGCGCCGACCTTCACCACGGCGATGCCGCCGGAGAGCTTGGCCAGCCGCTCCTGGAGCTTCTCGCGGTCCCAGTCGGAGTCGGTCGCCTCGATCTCCTTGCGGAGCTGCTCGGCGCGCCCGGCGATGTCGGCCTTGTCGCCGCCGCCGTCGATGATGGTCGTGTCGTCCTTGGTGACCACGACGCGGCGGGCGGTGCCCAGCGAGTCGAGGGTCGCCTCGGACAGCTTGAGGCCGACCTCGGCGGCGATGACCTGGCCGCCGGTGACGACGGCGAGGTCGTCGAGGAACGCCTTGCGGCGGTCGCCGAAGAACGGCGCCTTGACCGCGACGGCCTTGATCGTCTTGCGCAGGGCGTTGACGACCAGGGTCGAGAGCGCCTCGCCCTCGACGTCCTCGGCGATGATCAGCACCGACTTGCCGCTCTCGGCGACCTTCTCCAGGACCGGCAGCAGGTCGGCCAGCGCCGAGATCTTCTCGCGGTGCAGGAGGATGTAGGCGTCCTCCAGCACGGCTTCCTGGGCCTCGGCGTCGGTGGCGAAGTGGGCGGAGACGAAGCCCTTGTCGAACTGCACGCCCTCGGTGATGACGAGTTCGGTGGCCAGCGTGGAGGACTCCTCCACGGTGATCACGCCGTCCTCGCCGACCTTCTCGATGGCCTCGCCGAGCAGCGCGCCGATCGAGGCGTCCCGGGACGCGACGGTGCCGACCTGGGCCACGTTGTCGCGGCCCTTGACCGGAGTGGCCTTCGCCTTGAGGGCGGCGACCACCGCGTCGGACGCGGCCTGGATGCCCCGGCCGATCGCGGTCGGGTTGGCCCCGGCGGCGACGTTGCGCAGGCCGACGCGCACCAGCGCCTGGGCCAGCACGGTCGCGGTGGTGGTGCCGTCACCGGCGACGTCGTTGGTCTTCGTGGCGACGTTCTTGGCGAGCTGGGCGCCCAGGTTCTCGAAGGCGTCCTCAAGCTCGATCTCACGGGCGATCGTGACACCGTCGTTGGTGACGGTGGGACCGCCGAACTTCTTGGCGAGCACGACGTGGCGCCCGCGCGGGCCGAGAGTGACCTTGACCGTGTCGGCGAGCTTGTTCACCCCGCGCTCAAGGGCCCGACGAGCGTCCTCGTCGAAATTGATCTGCTTGGGCATTGATTACCTCTCGTATGCGAGAACGCCCCGGGTGCCCCGAACGGGGCCGCCGGGGCGCTCTGCTGGTCAGCCGGACGTCTAGTTGATGACGGCCAGCACGTCGCGAGCGGAGAGGATGAGGTACTCCTCGCCGTTGTACTTGACCTCAGTGCCGCCGTACTTGGAGTAGATGACGACGTCACCGACCGCCACGTCCACGGGGACGCGGTTGCCCTTGTCGTCGATCCGGCCGGGGCCGACAGCCAGGACCTTGCCCTCCTGGGGCTTCTCCTTGGCGGTGTCGGGGATGACCAGACCGGAGGCGGTCGTGGCCTCGGCCTCGCTCGCCTGGACGACGATCTTGTCCTCGAGCGGCTTGATGTTCACGCTCACCGCTGTGACCTCCACGGGTCGTCGAAAGCGTTGGCAGGTACCTGATACAGCTCGCGTGGCGCCACTGTCGACGCCGCGCGTTTACGGCTCCTGCCACCCCGCCGTCGCGGGTGCCGGGGCGGTACTGGCGCCGTGCGTCTAGCACTCTACCCAGGCGACTGCTAACGCCGCAACGCGCCCCCCGGATGACAGGAGTCCCGGCCAGCGGGCCTCGGGCGGCCGAACACCGTGCTCGTCATCGCCGACGACCTCGGCTGGGCCGACGTGCGCACCGGCCGGGCGAACCAGGGCTCCGCGAACCGTGCAACGAGACCCCGGCCATCGACCGGCTCGCGAACGAGGGCATGGCCTTCGACAACTGTCTTCTACTACTCCGACAACGGCGGCGTGCTGCCGAGAACCAAGCGGTTCTGCTACGACGGCGGTCTGCGCACGCCGTTGGTGGTGCGCTTCGGCAGGCGCTGGTCGCACCTGTCGCCGTACCGGCCCGGGGCCCGGGTCACGCGCCCGGTCAGCGGCGTCGACCTGCCGGTGACGGTGCTCGGCCTGGTGGGCGCGCGGGCGCCGCCGCTCGCGCAGGGCAAACGGTTCCTCGGGCCCGACCCCCAGCCACGCCGCTACGCGTTCTCGGTGCGCGACCGCATAGGCGAGACCTACGACATGCGGCGCACCGTGCGGGACGCGCGCTACCGCTACATCCGCAACTACCTGCCGCATCGGATCTACGGCCAGCACGTGGCCTACCAGTTCAGGCAGGCGGGCTATGGCGAATGGCGGGACCGCTACGTCGCCGGGGAACTCAACGAGGCGCAGAGCCGATTCTGGCGGCGCAAGCCCGCGGAGGAGTTGTACGACCTGCACCGCGACCAGGACGAGGTCCACAACCTCGCCGCCGACCCCGGCCACGCCCGGGTCCTGAGCAGACTGCGCGCCGCGCTCGCCGAGGACCCGTCGACGCACGTGCGGCTCCAAGCCGCCGAAACGCTCGCGCTCCTGGACGAGCCGGGCGCGGTCGAGTGGCTGGGCTCGACGCTGACCGACCACGACCACCCCAGCGTGCGCCTGCGGGCCGCGAACGCGCTCGCCGCTCTCGGCGCCCGCGGCCGGGTCGTGGCCGACCGGCTCCGCCAGGCGAGGACCGACCCCGACCCGAACGTCGCGGCCAAGGCCGAGCACGCCGTGGACGTCCTGGAAGGCCGAGCGCCCGAACTCGGCTGACCCGCGGGCCAGGAGCGCTAGGCGCGGCCGTTGTGGCTTGGGTTGACCGGGCTCGTGCTGGGCAGGGGGAGGTAGTAGTCGCGCGGGCGGCCCTGGGAGTCGAAAGCGCCCATGATCCGCTGCGCGGGGACTTCGATGATGCGGTAGCTCAGGTACGCGATCGGGACCGAGACGGCGACCAGCACGACCGCGGTGACGTAGAACGCCGTCGGGTCGCCGGGCCGAGGCAGGAGCCGGGTGCCGTCGATGACGCGCAGGATCGGCTCGTGCCAGAGGTAGAGGCTGTAGCTGACCGTGCTCAGGGACACCATGGGCGCCCAGCGCAGCCAGCGGGGGCCGTCGGCGAGGCTGAGCGCGGTGGCGCCGATGACCAGCATGATGCCGGTGCCGAAGAACGTGTGCGAGAACGTCTCCGGCATGTGGTTGTACCGCAGCCACAGCCCCAGGGTGATCACGCCAGCGCCGGTCAGGCCGACCAGGGTGCGGACCGCGGCGTTGGGCCACCGCAGGCCCGCGGCGCACGCGATGGCCAGCAGCAGGCCGATGGCGAAGATGTCCAGCTTGGCGATCGGGTTGAACCAGATCGACCAGCCGTCCACCGGGAACCGCATCGCGTAGACGGCCCAGAACTTGTAGGCGAGGCTGATCCCGATGAGGACCGCCGCGCCGGCCAGCAGCGCGCCGACCTTGGCGCCCTTCGACCGCATACCCGGGAGACGCCGCTGCGCCCAGGCGCCGAGAACGGCCAAGAGGACGTAGAAGTACGCCTCGACGCCGAGAGTCCACGCGGGACCGTTGGTGTAGAAGATCTTCTCGTTGCTCCAGACGTGGGTGAACGTCAGGTGCAGCAGCAGGTCCCGCCAATCGCCGGGCAGCACCGGATTGCTGATTGCCCAGACAACCAAGACCACGATCAGGTAGAGCGGGATGAGCCGGACGGCCCGGCGCAGCAGGAAAGCCCTGGCCGGTTTCGGCTTGCCCACGCCGAGGGCGGCCTTGGCGTAGGGGTAGCCGAGCAGGAAGCCGGACAGGATGAAGAACATGTCGACCAACATGTCCGTGTTCATCAGAACGTGGTGCCAGACCGTGCCTTCCAGCGGCCAGAACCAGTGCTGCCCGTAGCGGTTGTGCTGGTAGGCGTGGAACACGACCACCACGATGGCCGCCACCGCGCGGTACCCCTCCAGGTTGAACTTTCCCTGCTGGGGTTTGGCCGGTCCGGACGTGGGCTGCCCGGGGTTCGGCAGTGGAGGGTTCGACTCGGTCATGACGGGCCCCGTTTCGACGCCGACTGCCGCGGGGTCACGATCCACTGGCGCTCGCCGAGGAGTTCCTTGATGTGGGCGACGCGGCTGATGAGGTTTTTCATCTCGGTGTAGAAGAAGGTCGAGATGAATAGATAAGCCACGAACCACCGCTTGTTCTTACGGATTTCCGGTGCCGCGAGCCGCCACGAGAATAGCACCATCACGGGACCCGCCGAGAGCGTGTAGAGCGACGTTAGCACGAATGTGGGAATCGCCCAATCGAGGTTCTCCGGACCACCGGCACGCCAGGCCAGGAACGCCACCACCGGAATCATTTGCACTGACAACCATGGGTACAACTCGCGCCACCCGAGAAGGAACGCGGTGCCCACCTTGTTGCGCTTGCTCAATTGGGTCGAGCGCAGCGCCGCGGCGAGGTGCCGACGCGACACCTGGCTCCAGCCCTGCGCCCACCGCATGCGCTGGTTCCACAGGGCGCGCATGGTGACCGGGGCGAGCTCCCGGCTGAGCAGCAGCGGGTCGTAGACCAGTTTGTGGCCGCTGAGCAGGGCGCGGAACGAGGAGTCGATGTCTTCGGTGAGCATGTGGCCGTGCATCCGCACGTCCCGCAGCACCGCGGTGGTCCAGAACCCGTTCGACCCGCCGAACAGGCCGAACTGGTGCAACTGCGCCCGCCCGGAGTGGCTGACGCCGTAAATGGACTCGAACTCCACCGCCACGGTGCGCGAGACCCAGGACTCGGCGCCATTGCGAATGACGCAATGCCCCTGCACGACGTCCGCGCCCGCGTTGAGCCAGTGCCACGCGCGGCGGTAAGCGTCCGGGCTGGGCTGGTGGTCGGCGTCGAACACGCCGGTGAACACGCCGGTGACCACCTGCAACGCGGCATTGATGTTCTGCGACTTCGAGGTGGACCCCTCGACGCGCAGCAGCACCAGCCTGCGGTCGCGGGCGGCCAAGGCCCGCAGTTCGTCCTCTACCGGCAGGTCGTACGGAGTGTTGTAAGCCAGCACCACCTGCAACCGGCCCGGATAGTCCTGGGCCAGGAAAGCGCGCAGCGTGTCGACGATCGTCGCGGCCTCGTTGGGCAGGTAAGCGGCGATGACGGCGGACGCCTGCGGGTAGTGGTCGGGGGCCTTGGGCAGCTTCGGCGGGTCCAGCGCGTGCAGACCCTCGGCCCAGATCAGCGCGGAGGTCACCACCAGGGCCAGGGTGACCAGCAGATACGCAGGCGTCGCCAGGTCGATGCCGAGTTCGTACATGCCCAGCAACACCAGGAACGGCGCGACGATGCCCAGCACCACGGTCAGCAGCGCCTGCAGGATGTTGCGCACCGACTTGGGCAGGAAGGTCTTGGGGATCGCGGGCTGGTCCGGCCGCCAGCGGCGCGGGATCAGGTCGAGGTGGGTGCCCGCGACGTCGCCCGCCTCGATGGCGCGGCGCAGCAGGTCGCCGGGGGTCTTGCCGATGACCGCGCTGGTCCAGCCGCAGATCGGGGTGACCTCGATGGTCTGGTCGCCGAGCCGGATGATGGTCCGGGCGATGCGCGAGATCATGCCGCCGAGCCTGCGGCTGACCTGCCGGTCCGCGGTGCCGCGCAGCAGCACGACGATGCCCTCGTGCTCGTCGAGGCCGATGAGTTCGTGCTGGGCGAGTTCGGCGCTGAGCGTGGCCGCGACCCGGTCGTAGACCTGGGCCAGGCCAGCGCGGCCGAACCTGGCTGTGATGCGGTCGCGCTCGGCGATGCGGATGACGGCGACCACCGGGGCCCGGCGGGAGCGCTCACCGGCGGCGAAGACGTCGGCGACCTCGCGCTGCCAGGTCCCCACGTCGGCCCACTGGTGCCGCTGCGGGTACCACTCCCCGGCGCGGGCATAGCGGGGCGGGCGCAGAGTTCGCACGTCGGGTGCGGTCAACTCGCCCGACGCGGCGCCCGACGATTCGAGGTCGATCGGGCCGCCGGTCAGCATCGCATTCCTCGAATACGGAAGTTTTTCGGGTCCGAGACCGCGCATCCAGCCCCTCTGGGACCGAACGCGCGGGGCAGCAAGCTGACGCCGACATTCAGACCAAATGTGATGCGCATCATCAGCTAAATCACCCGATCGAGTAGTAACGATGACCTACGCGGGAAGTTCCTCATACAGACTGCTATCGCACTCACCCACTAGTGTCAACGCTAGTCTTTTCGATCAGGTGAATTGTTGCTCAAAGCTGCGATCATGAGAGGAGACTTGTGCCGATGGTGACAAGTCGGCCGTCCGGTCTAGCGTCAGCAGCGGCCAAGTGGCCTACCACAGGTCCCCGCACTCCGCCGAACGGGCCGACAACGGAGACAGGGGTCGGATGATCAGGCAGGTGCGCCCGGCGGACTTCGAGCGGCTCCGCGAGATCGAGCATGCCGCCGGACTCCTCTTCCGGGATGTCGGGATGGCTTTTATCGCGGATTTCCCACTGCCACCCGACGACTACCTCCGCGATTTCCTCGGCCGGTCTTGGGTAGCCGAGACCGACCGCGTCGGTGGGTATCTGTTGGCCGAAGAGATCGGCGGTTGCGCCCACATCGCGCAGGTAAGCGTAGATCCGATATACCGGGGACAAGGGCTTGGTAAAAAGTTGATCGATCACCTATCCGACTGGGCCAAGACCCAAGGACTGGGTGCTCTCACATTGACGACTTACCGAGATGTCCCGTGGAACTTTCCATACTACCGACGCATCGGTTTCCGGCTAATCGAACCAACTTCTGAACTCCAACGGCTGATAGACCACGAAGCCACGCTCGGGCTCGACCCGGCCGCCCGGGTCTGCCTGCGGCGCGAGCTCAGCTGAGCGCGGCCACCGCGGCCGCCCGGCCCAGTTCGACGGCCCGCCGCAACAGGTCGGTGTCGCGGGAAAGGCGCGGCACCTCCGGCGCGGACGCGGGCGGGCGCACCTGCAGGATCGACGGGTGATCGGCCAGGTGCTCGTCGTCGGCGCGCTGCCGGTGGTGCCGGTCGACCCAGCCCGCGAGCGCACCCGGAGCCACCCGGCGCAGATAGCCCGCGACCACCGCGGTCTCCAGCCGCGACGACGACGCCGCGGTCCACCCCGCGCGGCGGGTCCGCAGCACCAGCACGTCGGTGGCGCCGTCGGCTACCGCCGTCCGGTAAGGGATGGCCTCCGCCAATCCCGCGTCTATCCAGTACCGGCCGCCTAGCTCTACCGGGCGGCCGGAAAGCAGCGGCAGGCCGGTGCTGGCGCGCAACGCGAGTTGCAGGGTCCGCTGGTCGTGGATGTACGGACGCAGGTCCACCGCGGCGCCGGTCCGCGCGTCGGTGGCCAGCGGGTGGAAGGTGATCGGGTTGGCCAGGATCGCCGCGAAGTTCATCGGCACCGCCTCGTACACCACGTGCACCAGGTGCTCGGTGTCCACGACCCGCCCCCGGCGCAGCGCCCGCCAGGGGTTGGTGACCCGGCGCATCACGGCCGGGTCGGACCAGCCGAGAACGCCCACCTGGGCCTGTCCGCCGAGGAACCACGCGCCATTGAGGGTCCCGGCCGAGGCGCCGTAGACCGCGTCGAAGCAGTCGGTGAGGCCGAGGTCGTCCAGCCCGGCGACCATGCCGCCCGCGAACGCGCCCCGGCTGCCGCCGCCCTCGATGGCCAGGGCCAGCCTGCGGCCGTCGCCGCGCCGACCCGGGCGGCTGCCCTGAGCCTTGCGGTCGCGCAGCAGCGACAACACGGGATGCACCTGCCTGACGGTAGCGCTTCACCGACCTCTCACCCCGGCGTGGGGCGAGCGACACGGCCCGGTGCAAACGTGCGGGCGGTAAACCGAACTGAGAGGTCACCTCTTATGCCCACCACCCGTCGCTCTGTGCTCGTCGGTAGTGCTGCCGCGCTCGGTTTGACCGCGCTTTCCGCGCCCGCCCTGGCCACTCCGAGCCGCAAGCTCTCCGACCCGTTCACCCTCGGCATCGCCTCCGGCGACCCGTCGTCCGACGGCGTCGTCCTGTGGACCCGGCTCGCCCAAGACCCGCTGGCCCTCGACGGGTTAGGCGCGATGCCCGACCGCGCGCTGCCCGTACAGTGGCAGGTTGCCACGGACGAGCGGTTTCACCACGTCGTTCGCGCGGGCGTGGAGTTCGCCCGGCCGGAATCGGCACACAGTGTCCACATTGAACTCGCGGGTCTGCGCCCCGGGACCGAGTACTTCTACCGCTTCCGGGTCCAGGAGCACCTTTCCGAGACCGGCCGCACCCGCACCGCCCCCGCGCCGGGGACAGTCGGCTCCGGCCTGACCATGTGCTTCGCGTCGTGCGCGCACTACGGCGAGGGCTACTTCACCGCGTACCGCAGGCTCGCCGAGGACAACCCGGACCTGGTCTTGCACCTGGGGATTACCAGTACGAGTACGCGGGTAAAGCTGCCGACGTGCGCGCGGTCGTCGGCCCGGAGACCCGCGCGCTGGCCGACTACCGGCTCCGGCACGCGCAGTACAAGAGCGACGCCGACCTGCGCGAGGCGCACCGCGTCGCCCCGTGGCTGGTCGTCTTCGATGATCACGAGATCGAGAACAACTGGGCCGACGACGTGCCCGAGCAGCCGGACCCGGCGTTCCCGCAGCGGCGCGCCGCGGCGTTTCAGGCGTACTACGAGAACATGCCGCTGCGGGCGGCGACCCGGCCCCGGGGCACGGACATGCGGCTCTACCGCAGCGTGCGGTGGGGCTCGCTGGCCACGTTCCACATGCTCGACACCCGCCAGTACCGCGACGACCAGGCGTGCGGCGACGGCACGAAGATCGACTGCGCGGAGCGGCTGAACCCGGCCCGCAGCATCACCGGGGCCGAGCAGGAGCGCTGGCTGCTCGACGGCCTGCGCGACTCGCGGGCCCGCTGGGACGTGCTGGGCCAGCAGGTGTTCTTCGCCCAGCGCGACCTGACCGCCGGTGAGCGGCAGGGATTCAGCATGGACGCCTGGGACGGGTACAAAGCCAGCCGCGACCGGGTGGCCGCCGGGCTCGGCGGGGTGCGCAACGGCGTCGTCCTCACCGGCGACGTGCACCGGCACTGGGCGGCCGAGGTCAAGGAGAGCTACGACCGGCCCGATTCCCGGGGCGTGGCGACCGAATTCGTTACCACGTCAATCACTTCCGGCGGCGACGGCAACGAGGACGCGAACGCCACCGTGCTCGCGGAGAACCCGCACCTGAAGTTCTACAAGAACCGGCGCGGCTACATCCGGACCCGGTTCACCGCCGACGAGTTGCGCGCGGACTACCGCGTGCTGCCGTACGTCCGTACCGCTGGCGCGCGGGCGGAGACGGCGGCGAGCTTCGTCGTCGCAGACCGCGATCCCAGCCTGCACCGCGTGTGACGGATACACCGACTGTGTGCATATCGGGCAACTGATTGACGCGGGCGGCCACCCGGCAGGAGAGTGATCCCCACGATCACTCCACGTCCGGGAGGCCGCCCGTGTCGCGCACCCTGGCCCTTGCCGTCGCAACCATCACGCTGACCGCCTTGGCTTCGCCGGTCGCCGCCGCCCCCGCCGACCGGCAGAGCCAGTTCCGCGCCGCCGCCGCCGAGTTCGGGGTGCCGGAGCCGGTGCTGCTCGCGGTGTCCTATCTGGAGTCGAGGTGGGACGCCAACGGCGGCCAGCCGAGCACCGCGGCCGGATACGGCCCGATGCACCTCACCGACGTGGTCACCGCCAACGCGGGCGGCAGCCATCACGACGAAGGCTCGGAAGACCCGCGCGGCGACGATTCCCGGGACCCGCTCACCCCGGAACCGGGCGAGGGCGACTTCGACTCCCCCGCGCTGCGGACCCTCGACCTCGCCGCCGGGCTCACCGGCCTGGACGCCGTCGCGCTGCGGTCCGACCCAGCGGCCAACATCCGCGGCGGCGCGGCGCTGCTCGCGCACTACCAGCGCCCGCTGGGCTCCTCGACCGACCCGGGCGCCTGGTACGGGGCGGTCGCGCGCTACAGCGGAGCCACCGCGTCCGCGCCCGCCTCCGCGTTCGCGGACGAGGTGTTTTCCGTGCTGCGCCAAGGCGTTGAGCGAGTGACCGACGACGGCCACCGCGTCCGCCTCGCCCCCGCGCCCGCGGTGCGCCCGGACACCTCCGCGCTGTCCCGACTCGGCTTGCGTGGGCAGGCGACCGGCCCGACCGACTGCCCCACAACCGTGGCCTGCGAGTGGATTCCCGCGCCGTACCAACAGTTGCCGGACAACGACTACGGCAACCACGACAAGGCGAACCGGCCGACCAGCGCGAAAATCGACTACATCGTCATCCACGACACCGAGGCCACCTGGGACACAACCCTGCGGTTGGTGCAGGACCCGACATATGTGAGCTGGCACTACTCACTGCGCAGCGCGGACGGCCTGATCGCCCAGCACGTGCCGGTCAAGGACGTGGGCTGGCACGCGGGAAACTGGTACGTCAACGGCAAATCGATCGGCTTGGAGCACGAGGGCTTCGCGGCGCAGGGGTCCTGGTACACCGAGGCGATGTACCGGACATCGGCGAAACTGGTGCGGCATCTGGCGGCGAAGTATCGGATTCCGTTGGACCGGGCGCACATCATCGGGCACGACAATGTGCCCGGGACCGTTCCAGCCACCGTGCGCGGAATGCATTGGGACCCAGGTCCTTATTGGGACTGGGGCCACTACTTCGATTTGCTGGGCGCGCCGCTGCGGGCTGAGGTCGGCCCTTGGTCGCCGCTGGTGATGGTCAATCCGGACTACGCTGCCAACCGGCCCGCCTTCTTCGGTTGCGACGCCGCCAATCCGGGTGCGCTGTGCCCGGCGCGGGGATCGACGTCGGTGATCCTGCGGACTTCCCCCCGTGACGACGCTCCGCTCTTGGCGGATATCGGGCTGCGGCCGGACGGCTCCCCGGCGACCATGCACATCTCCGACCACGGGAGCCGGGTGGACGCTGGGCAGCGGTTTGCTGTCGCCGAGCGGCGGGGTGCGTGGACCGCGGTGTGGTACCTGGGGCAGAAGGGGTGGCTGCGGAGTCGGGACGTGGTCCCGGTGCGGGGAACGCTGCTGACGCCCGCGCGGGGGAAGGCGACGATTCCGGTGTATGGACGGGCGTATCCGGAGGCCGCGGCTTATCCGGCGCATATTCCGGTGCAGAACGTGGTGCCGTTGCAGTACACACTGTCGGCGGGGCAGTGGTATTCGGTCGGGTTGTCCACTCCGTCGGAGTATTACTGGGCTGTTTCTTTTGATTCCTCGAACCATACTGTGGTTCGGGGGGAGAAGTATTACGAGATCCAGTTCGGGCACCGGGTCGCGTTTGTGAAAGCTGCTGACGTGCGGCTGGTGCGGTTGGGGTGATTGGGGCTCTTGCTTGGGTGGAGTGGCTTCCGGGCTGGCTGGGCTGTGGGGGTTGCTCGATGGGCGGGGGGAGTTTCCCTCCCTGCTTGGCGCTTGGTGTTGGGGGGCGCTGCGCCGCCGAATAGTGGACTCGTCACGACCCGCACGACAAGTGCCCTGGTAGGCCGCATCGAACAGTGGCCTACCAGGGCACCGTGCCGTCCCCCTCACCCCGGAGACGTGAGCGTTCAAAGAACAGGCGGTCAGTCAGCGATCGCAGGCAGTGGCTGCCGAGGACCGCCCTGTGCATGACCACGCTCGGTCATTATCGAACCTCCAGTTCAATAGAGGGCGCACAGGAGAAATGGTCAACCGCCATCGCGTGTCACGAGCGAACTCACCGTTCCGAGCAATCATCGATTCGCCGCCAATCCGCAGTTGGGATCAATTTGTCGCGAACCACTCATTGCCCATTTAATGATCGAGCTCAACCTCTTCCGCGCTAGCCTTAACCCTATCGAGCCATACCAAGTGGACCTGACTGACTTCTGATGAACTACGGCGCTTAAACAGGGCTGGGACCGTGTCGACGCCTGGGACTTCAGACGAAAGCCGCCCTCCACAGAGGTGACCTCGGCCCCGATCTTCGTAGGCGAGGCCGTAGCCAGCGACGCTGGCGTCTTGGGCGTCGCCGTATTCCGCCACGATGGCGAACAGCCGGGGAGCCTCGCAAATCGCCAACTCACGCATAAGGCTGACAAACTCATCCCTGCTCCACAGCGGTACTGCCACAGTTGGTGTGACCTGCTCAGCAGCCAACTCATTCACAAGTTCTTCCTTTCTACACCGCAGATCGGATCAGCCAACCCATCGCCGCACTACACGATCATGTGCTACTCCTTGTTCGTCGGCACTGCTCCGCGCGACCTTCACTGAGGCTGTTGGCCAGGTACGCGGCTTCATACGGATCAAGTCGGATTTGCTCACCAGGCGGTGGGATGACAACGACCTCGCCGCCATCGAGCAAGACGAGCACAGAGCGCTCACGTCCGGCGAAATCACGGCCGCTCGGCAACACAACTGGCCAAGACCAGTGAAGCGAATCAGCCTGTCGTGTTAACGGTGGGTAGTCTTGGTGAGCCTAGGTATCTGCTTGTGCTGACTAGAGGGAGCGGAGAGTGAGCGCGGCGATCGACGAGTCCAGCGGCGTGCCGGTCTACCGGCAGCTCGCGGACGTTCTGCGCCACCGCATCCGGGACGGAAGGTATCCGCCTGGCGCGCAGCTGCCATCCGAACGTGAGCTCGTGGCCGAGTTTGAGGTTTCCCGGCCGACTGTGCGGCAGGCGATCGGACTGCTTCAGCAGTCTGGCGAGGTGCTGGTCGAGCATGGGCGCGGCGCGTTCGTGCGGCCAGCCGTGACCGTGCGGCGGCTTGCGCGTACTCGGTTGGCGCGGGAAGCGCGTGATCAGGACCGTGGTGCGTTTCTTGGTGACGCGGCGGCAGGCGGGTGGGAAGCGTCGGTGAGCACGCGGGTGCGGTTTGAGCACGCCGACGACGACACCGCTCGGCTTCTCGCTGTGCGGGCGGGGGCAGAGTTGTGTGTCCGCGATCGGGTAATGAGTGCCGATGGTGAGCCCGTGCAGTTGGCGGTGTCCATGTTCGCCCGGGAACTCACGCGCGGGACCGCGATCGAAGAGGTCGACACCGGACCGGGTGGGGTGTATGCGCGACTGGAAGAAGCCGGGCATGTCCTCGTTCGGTTTGAAGAGCTTGGCCTCAACCGGTCGGTGCGACACTGTGGGATGATCATGGGGACTGATCGGAGTGTCGCCTGGTGGCGTTGAACGTGCCGTTGTCCTCGGACGAGCGAGAGACGATCTCCCGGGAGCTGGCCGTTGGCCGCTCTCACCGGAAGATCGGGTTGTTGTTGGGCAGGCATCACTCGGTGATCTCCCGGGAGGTCGCCCGCAACGGCGGCAACCGGAAATACCGGGCGACCGCGGCGGGGAAGCGGGCCAGGGCGATGCGGGCTCGGCCGAAGGACCGGAAACTGGAGCGGCCGGGCCGGGTCCGCGACTACGTGGTTGCGGGGTTGCGGGCCAGGTGGTCCCCGGGGCAGATCGCGACCCGACTACGCGCCGATCACCCTGATGATGGGGAGATGCGTATCTCGCACGAGAC
>NZ_JBVJIN010000014.1:0-145406 GCF_055586285.1 Actinokineospora sp. NPDC051303 | reverse complement strand
GTGGCTGCTGGGCGTGGGGTGAAGCGGTTGAGGGTGAGTCATGCGTTTCATTCGCCGCGTATGGATGCCATGCTTGAGGATTACCGGCGGGTGGCTGAGACTGTGACGTTCGCGCCGCCGCGGATTCCGTTGGTGTCGACGGTGACCGGCAAACTCGTCGTGGGCGATGTGCTCGGCGATCCCGGGTATTGGGTTGGGCAGGTGCGGCAGCCGGTCCGGTTCGCCGACGCCGTGCGGACCATGGCGGACCAAGGCGTGCGGACCTTCGTCGAACTCGGGCCCGACCGGGTGCTCTCGGCGCTGACCGGGGAGGTCCTGGACGACCCCGCCGTGGTCGCGCTGATGCGCAGGGGCGCCGCCGAGGCGCAGACCCTGGTCGCAGGCATCGCGGAGTTGCACGCCCACGGCGTCCCGGTCGACTGGCGGGCGTTCTTCGCCGGAACCGGCGCGAGCCGGACGCCGCTGCCCACCTACCCGTTCCGGCGCGAGACGTACTGGCTGGCCGCGGGCGCCTCGGCCGACGTGGCGGCCAACCCCACCGGTCACCCGCTATTGGGCGCGGCCGTGCCGGTCGCGGGCGGAGACGGGGTGCTGTTCACCAGCCGCTTGTCATCTCGCGTCCACCCGTGGCTCGCGGAGCACCCGACGGTGCCCGCCGCGGCGTTCGTGGAACTCGCCATCCGGGCGGGCGACGAGGTCGGCCTGAGCGTGCTCGACGACCTGTCGGTCACCGCGCCGCTCGGCGTCCCCGAGCACGGCGCGATCCACCTTCAAGCGGCACTCGGCCCGGTCGACGGGGACGGCGGGCGGACGATCACTGTGCACGCCAGGGCGGATGAGGACGGTGACTGGACCCTGCACGCCCAGGGCCGCCTGCGTGCGGAGGACCCGACCTTCTCGGTGCCGGAGCCGCCGCGGACCGCGGGCGACCTGGTCGAGTCCGCCGACGACGGCGCGGCGTTCGGTCTGCACCCGACGCTGCTGGACGCCGCCGTCCGCGCCGCCGCCCCCGCTGTGCACTTGGCGCCCACCCGCTGGCGGGGCGTGCGCCTGCACGCTGTCGGCGCTTCGGTCGTCCGGGTGCGGTCCACCGCCGCCGCGGACGGCGACGTCGCGGTCTGGCTCACCGATGAGTCCGGGCTGCCCGTCGCGACCGTCGAGGCCCTCACCTACGCGCGGCCACAGGACGGGCCGGTCACCGTGCCACGTTCCCTGTTCCGCCTCGACTGGTCCGCGTTGCCGCAGTCCGGTCCGGTCCCCGCCCTGCGCTGGGGCCTGCTGAGCGACACCGACTCGCCGGGACTGTCGGAGATGGACCGGTCGGCCACCGTGGCCGCGGTGGCCAAGTCCGCCGATGACATCGACGCCGTTCTGGTGCCTGCCATGGGCGGCACAGTTCGCCACGCGAGCCACGAGATGATCCCCGTCCTGCAGGAGTTGCTGGCCGACGATCGGCTCGCGGGCATCCCGTTGGTGATCATGACCAGCGGCGGGGTTGCGGTCGGCGGCGAGTCGCCGGACCTGGCCGCCGCCGCGGTGTGGGGGCTGGTGCGCTCCGCGCAGGCGGAGTCGCCCGGTCGGATCGTCCTGGTCGACACCGATGGACGCCCGCCGATGGCGGCGCTCGCCGCGCTTGTGGCGAGCGGCGAGCCGCAGGGCGCGATTCGTGGAGCCGCCGTGCTGGTGCCCAGACTGGCGCGCACTGAGCTTCCGCCGAACGTCTGGTCCCTGCCGTGGCGGCCGGGCGGCACCGTCCTGGTGACCGGTGGCACGGGGGCGCTCGGCGGAGCCGTCGCCCGGCACCTCGTCGCCGAGCACGGCGTCTCGCACCTGCTGCTGGTCGGCACGCGAGGACTCGCCGCGCCAGGGGCAGGCGACCTGCGCGACAGCCTCGTCGCCGCGGGCGCCGCGGTCACCGTCGCGGCGTGCGACGTGGCCGACCGCGACGCGCTGGCCGAGGTCATCGCCACAATTCCGGCCGCGCACCCGCTGACTGGCGTCGTCCACGCGGCGGGTGGATCTGACGACGGCGTGCTTTCGGCGATGACACCCGAGCGCGTGGACCGGGTGCTGGGACCCAAGGCCGAGGCGGCCTGGCACCTGCACGAGCTCACCAGGGACCTGGACCTGACAGCGTTCGTGCTGTTCTCCGCAGTGGCGGGCACGTTCGGCAGCGCGGGGCAGGCCAACCAGTCGGCCGCTTGCGCCGTCCTCGACGCGCTGGCCCAGCGGCGACGCGCCGAGGGACTGCCCGCCACCGCGATCGCCTGGGGTCCCTGGGAGACCGGGCAGAAGGCGGCCGATCGGCGCTTCGGTCGGGATGGCGCCGTGCCGATCACCCCAGAGGTCGGCATGGCGCTGCTCGACGCCGCACTGCGGCTCGGGGAGCCCGCGGTCACCGCGGCGCCGGTGGACTTGGCCGCGGTGCGGGCGAGCGGGCGGGTTCCACACTTGCTGCGCGGACTCATCCGGCTGCCCGCCCGGCGCGAGGTCCCGGCGGGCGGTCCGGCGGAGTCCTTCACCTTGGCCGACCGCGTCGCGGGCCTAACTGAGGCCGAGCAGCGGGCGCACGTCCTCGACGTGGTCCGCGCCGAGGTCGCGGCCGTGCTCGGCCGCGGTGACGCCGCCGCGATCGAGGCCGAGCACCCGTTCCAGGACCTGGGGTTCGACTCGCTCACCGCGGTCGAACTGCGCAACCGCCTCGGCGCCGCGGTCGGCCGCACACTGACCGCCACGGTGGTGTTCGACCATCCGACGCCCGCCGCGCTCACCGCCTACCTGCTCGCGGGTCTGGCGCCCGCGTCTGCCGGGCTGGTCGTGCTCGACGAGCTGGACCGACTGCAGGGGGCACTCGCCGCCGTCCCCGACGACGACGACGCCCGCGACACGATCGCCGCCCGCCTGCGCGCCATCGCCGCCCAGTGGCGGCAGGTCGAGTCGGCGCAAGCCGGGCCGGACCCGACCGCGCTCGAATCGGCCTCGACCGCCGAGATCCTCGCCTTCATCGACAACGAACTCGGCCGCGCCGCGAGCTGACCAGGCCCGCCGCGATCCGTGACACCGGAAGGAATCCATGTCCAACGAGGAGAAACTGGCCGAATACCTCAAGTGGGTGACGGCCGACCTGCAGAAGACCCGACACCGCCTCGCGGAGCTGGAATCCGCCGGGCAGGAGCCGATCGCGATCGTCGGCATGGCCTGCCGGTATCCCGGCGGCGTCCACTCGCCGGAGGACCTGTGGCGTCTGGTCTCCGAGGGCCGCGACGGCATCACCGAGTTCCCGGAAGACCGCGGCTGGGACACCGACGCCATCTACGACCCCGAGCCCGGCGTGCTGGGCAAGAGCTACACCAAGGAAGGCGGGTTCGTCGACGGAGCCACCGAGTTCGACGCGGAGTTCTTCGGCATCTCGCCGCGTGAGGCCCAGTCGATGGACCCGCAGCACCGGCTCATGTTGGAGACCGCGTGGGAGCTGTTCGAACGGGCGGGCATCGATCCGACTGGGCTGCGCGGCAGCAAGACCGGGGTGTTCGCGGGCGTGGCCGGGCAGACCTACCTCGGGCTGGAGGGCCCAAGGGAACTGGAGGGCTACCTCACCACCGGCAGGCTCGGCAGCGTCGCGTCCGGGCGCGTGTCGTACTTCTTCGGCTTCGAGGGGCCCGCGGTCACCATCGACACCGCGTGCTCGTCGTCGTTGGTCGCTTTGCACTTGGCCGCGCGATCGCTGCGCGAGGGCGAGTCGACGCTCGCGCTGGCAGGCGGCTCCACCGTCAACGGCGCGCCCGGCGGGTTCGTGGACTTCTCCCGGCAGCGCGGCCTGTCCGCCGACGGCCGATGCAAGTCCTTCGCCGCGGCCGCGGATGGCACCGGCTGGTCAGAAGGCGTCGGATTCGTGCTGCTGGAGCGGCTATCCGACGCCCGGCGCAACGGGCACCGGGTGCTCGCGCTGGTGCGCGGCAGCGCGATCAACCAGGACGGCGCTTCCAACGGCTTCACCGCGCCGAACGGCCCCTCACAGGAACGGGTCATCACCCAGGCCCTCGCCACGGCCGGGCTCACCACCTCGGACGTGGACGTGGTCGAGGCGCACGGGACCGGCACTCGGCTCGGCGACCCGATCGAGGCCAACGCGCTGCTGGCCACCTACGGGCGCAACCGGCCTGCGGACAGGCCGCTGTGGCTGGGCTCGCTCAAATCCAACATCGGCCACACGGTGGCGGCCGCAGGCGTGGGCGGCGTGATCAAGATGGTCATGGCGCTGCGGCACGCCGTGCTGCCCAAGACATTGCACGTGGACGCGCCCAACCCGTTTGTCGACTGGGCCAGCGGCGGGGTCGAACTGCTGACCGAGACCAGGCCGTGGCCATCGGTGGACCGGCCGAGACGCGCGGCGGTGTCCTCGTTCGGGGTCAGCGGGACCAACGCGCACACCATCCTTGAGCAGGCGCCCCCGGTCGACGCCCCGCCGCCGAATGCCACGGCGACGCCGGTGGTGCCCTGGATCCTCTCGGCGCGGACGGCCGAGGCGCTGGCCGCACGGGTGGCGGATCTCGCCGCCCACGTCGCAGAGTCGGCGGCGGACCCACTCGACGTCGGTCGCACCCTCGCCACCGGCCGCGCACACCTGGAGCACCGCGCCGCGGTGGTCGGGTCCGACCGGGACGCCCTGGTCGAGCGACTGCGGTCGGTGGTCCCGACCACGCCACGCGAGGGCAAGGTGGCGTTCCTGTTCACCGGCCAAGGCGCGCAGCGCGTCGGCATGGGCCGGGCGCTGTACGAGGGGTACCCGGTCTACGCGGCGGCGTTCGACGCGATCTGCGCCGAGTTCGACCCGCTGCTCGGGCGCTCGCTGCGCGGGGTCGTCTTCGACGACGCCGACCTGCTCGACCGCACCGACTTCACCCAGCCCGCCCTCTTCGCGATCGAGGTGGCGCTGTTCCGGCTGCTGGAGTCCTGGGGCGTGCGACCGGACCACGTCGCGGGCCACTCCATCGGCGAGATCTCGGCCGCGCACGTGGCGGGCATGCTGTCGCTGCCGGACGCCGCCCTGCTCGTCGCGGAGCGGGGCAGGCTGATGCAGGGACTGCGCGGCGACGGCGCGATGGTCGCGGTCGAGGCGACGGAGCAGGAGGTCGCGGCCCTGGTCGCCGGAATGGATGACCGGGTCTCGATCGCCGGGGTGAACGGCCCCACCTCGGTCGTGATCTCCGGCGACGAGGACGTGGTGCTTTCGGTCGTGTCGGATCTGGTCGCGCGTGCGCGGCGGACCAAGCGGCTGGAGGTGAGCCGAGCGTCGCACTCGCCGCACACCGACGCCATGCTCGACCCGTACCGCGAGGTCGCCGCGCGGGTGGCCTTCACCCGGCCCGCGATCCCGCTGGTGTCGACGCTGACCGGCCGCGTGGGCGACGACGACCTGCTGACCCCGGACTACTGGGCGCGGCAGGTGCGCGGCGCCGTCCGGTTTTCCGACACCGTGGCGACCCTGGTCGGGCTCGGCGTGCGGACCTTCGTCGAGGTCGGTCCGGACGCCGTGCTGTCCGGCCTGGTCGCCGGGTGCGTGGACGACGTCGAGACCATCGCGGTCTCGCGCAAGGACGACCAGGAGATCGAGACGCTCGTTGACGCGCTCGCGCGGCTGTTCACCGCGGGCGTCGCGGTGGACTGGAGCACGTTCTTCGCGGGCAGCGGCGGTCGATCCGTCGACCTGCCGACCTATCCGTTCCAACGCGAGCGGCATTGGATCGAGCCGAGACCGGACTCGGCCGCGGACGCCGCGCACCCGCTGCTGGGCGTTCCGCTCACTGTCGCGGGCGGCGAGGAGGTCTTCTTCACCGCCAAGCTGTCCGCGCGGACGCACCCCTGGTTGGCCGGGCGCCGGACCCTGCCTGCGGCCGCCTTCGTGGAACTGGCGGTGAGCGCTGGCGACGAGTTCGGCTGCACGGCGCTCGACGAGTTGAGCGTGGTCCCGTTGGCGCTGCCCGAGCGCGGTGCCGTGCACGTCCAGGTCCGGGTGAGTGCCCCGGACGGGGAGAACCGCCGCGCGGTCACCGTCCACGCCCGCCCGGACGATCCCGACGCCACTTGGTCCTCGCACGCGCGCGGCGTCCTGAGCCTGCGCGCGCCGAGCGGCCCGGCCGAGCAGGGGGAGTGGCCGCCGCCCGGCTCGACCCCGGTCGAGGGCGGCTGGCAACGCGGCGCGGAGGTGTTCACCGAGGTCGCGTTGCCGGAGCAGACCACGACGGACGGGTTCCGGCTGCATCCCGCGCTGCTCGACGCCGCCTTGCGCTCAGCCGTCGACGCGGACGTGACGCAATGGCACGGCGTGCGGGTGCTGGCCACCGGGGCGACCGCGCTGCGGGTGAGGCTCACCCGCTTGGACGCCGACACCTTCTCGGCGCGCCTGGACGACCTCTCCGGGCGACCCGTCGCCGTCGTGGACTCGCTGGCCGCCCGCCCGGTCGAGGCCGACGAACCCGACCAGGAGATCCGCGACTCGCTGTTCACCGTCGACTGGGTCCCGCTGGCCACGGCCACCACCGCCCCGGTCCGCTGGGGCGTGCTCGGCGAGCAGGCCGAACGCGGGCTCGACGCCGTGGTCCTGCCGTGGCAGGAGTCCGGACCGGTCCGTGACGGGGTGCACAGGGTGCTCGGCGTGCTCCGGGAGTGGTTGGCCGACGAGCGGTTCGCCGACAGCACGCTCGTCGTGGTCACCAGGGGCTCGGCGTCCGTCGGCGGCGAGGACGTCACCGACCTCGGCGCCGCCGCCGCGTGGGGGCTGCTCCGCTCCGCGCAGTCGGAGTACCCGGACCGCATCGTCCTGCTCGACACCGACACCGACACCCGCCGCCAGCCCGACGCCATCGCCGCGGTCCTCCCGTCGGTCTTGGCCGCGGGCGAACCCCAACTCGCGCTCCGGGCGGGCCGCCTGCTGGCGCCCCGGCTCGGCCGCGCGCCCGCCGGACCGTCCGGGTCCTGGGCGGGTGACGGCGCCGTCCTCATCACCGGCGGCACCGGCTCGCTGGGCGCGTTGTTCGCCCACCACCTCGTGCGTGAGCACGGCGTGTCGGACCTGCTGCTGTTGAGCAGGCGCGGCCCGGACGCCCCCGGCGCGGCCCGGTTGCGGGCAGACCTCGTTGAGGCGGGCGCCAGGGTCACCGTCGTTGCCTGCGACGCGGCGGACCGCGACGCGTTGGCCGCCGTGCTCGCCGAGCACCCGGTCAGCGCGATCGTGCACACGGCGGGCGTGTCCGACGACGGGGTCATCGACTCGCTGACCCCGCAGCAGGTCGACCGGGTGCTGCTGCCCAAGGTGGACGCGGCGTGGAACCTGCACGAGTTGACCATCGACCGGCCTCTGACGGCGTTCGTCCTGTTCTCCTCGATCGCGGGCGTCGTCGGCGGCCCGGGGCAGGGCAACTACGCCGCGGCCAACACGTTCCTGGACGCGCTCGCACGCCACCGGGTGGCCAACGGCCTGCCCGCGACGTCGGTCGCGTGGGGGCTGTGGGCTCAGGAGAGCGGGATGACCGGGCAGCTTGAGGACGCCGACCGCAAGCGGATCGCCCGCTCCGGCTTCCTCCTGGTGGAGACCGGGCGCGGCCCGGCGATGCTGGACGCCGCGGTCCGGCTCGGGCTGCCTGCGGTGGTGGCCACCCCGATGGACCTGGCGGTGCTGCGGGAACCGGGCGGACCGGTTCCAGTGCTGCTCAGCGCTCTGGCCCGCACCACCCCGCGTCGGGCGGCGGTCAACACCGCGACCGGCGGGGACGCGTTGGCCGCGAGCCTGGTGGCGCTGACCGAGGTGAAGCAGGCGGCGTTCGTGCTTGACCTGGTCCGCGCGGAGATCGCCGCGGTGCTCGGCCGCGCCGACGGGGCGGGCATCGACCCCGCCGCCCCACTGCTCGAACTGGGTTTCGACTCGCTCACCTCGGTCGAACTTCGCAATCGGCTCATCGCCGCGTCGGGGCTGCGGCTACCGGTGACCGTGGTGTTCGACCACCCCACGCCCGGCAGGCTCGCCGGGTACCTGCGCGACCGACTGCTGGCGGCGCTGCCCGAATCAGACGGCGAGACCGACTACGCCGCCGACAGTATGCTCGCCGACGACATCCAGCCAATCGAGCACAGCGGGCCAGGCGAACCCAGCGTCGTGACCGGCGGCCCCCGCGAGATCCTCCTCACCGGAGCCAGCGGCTTCGTGGGCGGGTTCCTGCTGCGCGACCTGATGCGCGCCACGACCGCGACCGTCCACTGCCTCGTGCGCGGCTCTGACACGGCGCACGCGCGGGAACGACTGCTGGAGAGCCTGCGCTGGTACAAGGTGCTCGACGAGGTGGATCTCGACCGGCTGTCCGTCGTGGCGGGCGACCTCGCCGAACCGCGGCTCGGCCTGACCGAGGCCGCGTTCGACAAACTGGCCGAGACCGTCGACGTGGTCTACCACGCGGGGGCCACAGTCAACTGGCTCTACCCGTACTCGGCGCTCAAGGCGGCGAACGTGACCGGCACCGAGGAGGTGCTGCGCCTAGCGGCGCGCCACCGCACGGTCCCGGTGCATCATGTGTCCACCACCGGCGTGTTCGCCGAGCCGGTCACCGATGGGGTGGCGCTGACCCCGCACGACCCCACCGGCCCGGCCGCGGCGCTGCCGAGCGGCTACCTGCGCAGCAAGTGGGTGGCCGAGCAACTCATCAGGCAGGCCCGCGAGCGCGGTCTGCCGGTTTCGGTGTACCGGGTCGACGTCGTCTCCGGGGACCAGCGCAACGGCGCCTGCCAGACCCGCGACTTCGTCTGGCTCAGCCTCAAGGGCCTGCTCCAGGCGGGCGCGGTCCCCGCGGGCGTCGGCGGGCGCTTCCATATGGTGCCCGCCGACTACGTGAGCGCGGCGATCGTCGCGCTGTCGGCGGACCCGGCCAACGCGGGGCGCACGTTCCACCTCTACAACGAGCGCCACGTCGGCTTCGGGGATCTCGCCGAGCACCTGCGCTCGTTCGGCTACCCGATCGAGGAGCAGCCCTACGCCGCCTGGCGCGAGTTGGTCACCTCGGACCGGGACAACCCGATGCTGCCGTTGCTGGAGGCCTTCGAGGCGCTCGCCGCCCCGGGCAGTGACGCCCGGCAGGCCGCCATCGACGTGCGGGAGACCGAACTGGCGCTCGCGGGCACCGGCATCATCTGCCCGCCCATCGACGGGGACCTGTTCGCCCGCTATATCGAGTTCTTCGTCGAGGCGGGCTATTTCCCCGCCGCACACCGGTTCGCCACCGTCTGAGCGGAGCCGATCACCAGTGTGGGCCCCGGTGCCCCGGGGCCCACACTGGTTCGAGGCCAGCGGCGTGGGGCGCGACCAAGCCCCACCTTCCCGCCCCGTGCTGGGGCGCGGGGGGCGGAGAGGTCGGGGGTGTTGGGGCGCGGTCGTGGCACGCCGCTAGCGGGACCGCCAGGCCGCGGGGTCGCGGCCGAGGAAGGCGACCAAGCGGTCACCCGGCAGGGCAGAGGTGATGCGGACCGGGGGAGCGAACAGCGCGTGCCGGGTGGCCCCGGTGACCATCAGCGGGGTCGCCCGCAGCAGGTCCAGCGCGAGTTCGTCGGGGATCGGCTGCGGATGCCCGCAGGACTGGGCCAGGTCCCAGCCGTGCACCGCGAGTTCCAGCGCGCCGGTGCCCGCGACCATCGCGGTGGAGACTGGCCAGTCGCCGACCGAGACCACGTCCTGCTCGGCCGTGCACAGCTCCGCGCAGGTGCGCAGCAGCCTGCACGCCATCGCCCGGAAGGTGCCGATGAGGTCGGTCTCGATCGAGCGCTCCTCGGACGCGGTCAGGCTCACACAGCCCGCGGTGATGCCCTGGTGCAGTGCGTCGAGCGAGTCGTTGACGTGGCGCAGCAGCATCTGGAGGTCCCAGTCGGCGCACGGCGTCGGCAGGCCGAGCATGCCGGGTGAGATCCGCTGGGCGGCGCCCAACGCGTACCCCAGCGCCCGTTTCAGCAGCCCGGTCCCGTCCAGGGACAGGGCCAGCGCGTCGACGGCGGTCACGTGCCGTCGCCGATGAGCGTGGCGGACAGGCCGAGCCGGGGAAACAGGGTCGGGTCCTGGTAGGAGACGATCCTGGCGATGCCGGACTCGGTGAGGGTGAGCACCTCCACCGAGTACGCCTGGTGCGTGCCGTCCTCGCCGAGCAGGTAGGTCGCGAACGCTGGCTTGCCCTCGAATGTGGTGCGCACCAGCTTGCAGGTGCCGAACGCGGGGCACTCGGTCGCCAGGAACCGGGTGATCTCCTCGCGGCCCGCAAGCCCGATCGGGTCCGGCGGAAGCTCGCAAATGGCGTCGTCGGTCAACAACTGCATGAGCAGGGTGAGGTCGGCGTTCTCGAAGGCCATCACGTACCGGTCGAGCAGGTCGCGCTGGCGCGGGTCGGCGGGCGCGGTGACCTCGTTGGCCGCGGGGGCCACCTGCGCGAGCTGGCCGCGGGCGCGCTGGAGCATGCTGTTGACCGCGGCGCTGGTCGTGCCGAGCAGTTCGGCCACCTCCGCTGCCCGCCAGTGCAGCACCTCGCGCAGGATCAGCACCGCGCGCTGCCGCGCGGGCAGGTGCTGCCACGCGGCGACCAGGGCCAGACGCATGTTCTCCCGCGAGAGCACCACCGCGGCGGGGTCTTGGGGCTCGGTGCCGAACAGCACATCGGTGATCGGCTGCAGCCAGGCCAGCTCCACCGCGGCGGGGACGGGCTCGCCCTCCGGCTCGGTGGACTGGCTGCCCAGCCCGCTGGGCAGTGGCCGCCTGCCTCTGGTCTCGATCGCGTTCAGGCAGGCGTTGGTGGCGATCCGGTACAGCCACGCGCGCAGCGACGAGCGCCCCTCGAAGTCGGTGTAGGAGCGCCAAGCCCGCAGATACGTCTCCTGCACCAGGTCTTCCGCGTCGTGCACCGAGCCGAGCATGCGGCAGCAGTGGGCCAGCAATTCGCGCCGGAACGGGTCGGTCAGCCTGGCGAAGTCCCCGCTGTCGGGCGCGGTGGCGATCACTGCGGCACCCGCGCGCCGCTGAGCGCGGTCAAGATGGGTTCTGTGCGGCACGTCATCACTGCTCCCCAGGTTCTTCGCTCGCTCGCCTTCCCCTATTGAGACAACCCGGGCGGGATGAACTCATCGGTCCGGGACCGATGAATTCCCGAGCGCCTGCCGGTCATGTTCAGTATGACTGAGTCAACACCGGACCTCTCCTCGAACAGGGCCGATCCGGCGGCCGGCACGCAGCCGGATCCTCGCCGGTGGAAAGCACTGGCGCTGCTGTGCACCGCGTTCTTCATGGTGGCCCTTGACGGCCAGATCGTGATCCTCGCCCTCCCGTCCATCCAGACTGACCTCGGCTTCACCGTCGCGGGCCTGCAGTGGGTGCTCAGCGCCTACCTGCTCAGCTTCGGCGGCCTGCTGATGCTCGGCGGCCGGGTCGCCGACCTGCTCGGACACCGGCGGCTGTTCATCGTCGGCATCGTGCTGTTCCTGACCTCGTCGCTGCTGTGCGGCCTCGCCTGGCACAGCGGCGTCCTGGTCGGCGCCCGCGTCCTGCAGGGCGTCTCGGCGGCGATCATGTCCCCGACCGCCCTCGCGCTGCTGATGACCACCTTCGACGAGGGCCCCGAGCGCAACCGGGCGCTCGCGATCTGGACCGGCACCGGCGCCTTCGGGGCCACCGCGGCCCTGTTGATCGGCGGCGTGCTCACCGATCTGCTCGGCTGGGAGTGGATCTTCTTCATCAACATCCCCATCGCGATCGTGCTGCTGCTGCTCGCCCCGGCCCTGCTGAAGGAGAGCAAGGGCTTCGTCGGCAGCCGCACCTTCGACGTGCCGGGCGCGATCACCAGCACCGCCGCGTTCGTCCTGCTCATCTTCGCCACGGTCGAGTCGTCGGCCTCGGGCTGGGGCAGCGGCCGCACGCTCGGCATGCTGGGCGGTACGGCCGTGCTGCTGATCGCCTTCGTGCTCATCGAGAAGCGTTCCGCGGCGCCGCTGGTGCCGCTGCGCATCTTCAAGTCGCGCGCCCTGGTCGGCGGCAACCTGATGATGATTTTGGTCGGAATGCTGCTGTTGGGCTTCAACGTGCTCGTCTCGCTGTACTCCCAGCAGGTCCTGCTCTACAGCGCGGTGGTGTTCGGCCTCGGCACGCTGGCCTACGCGCTGATGGACATCATCTCCGCCAACGTGGGCGGCAGCGTCGTCGGCAAACTTGGCTACCGCCCGGTCGCGCTCGGCGGCATGCTCCTGTTCGGCATCGGCTCCCTGCTGATGACCACGATCTCCCCGGACGGCACCTACTTCGGCGATTTGTTCTGGGGGCTGCTGCTGTTCGGCGCGGGCGTCGGAGCGTGCTTCGTGTCGGTCACGATCGCCGCGCTCAGCGGCATCTCCGATGACGACGCTGGTCTGGCGTCGGGCATCAACAGCGCCGCGTTCTGGATCGGGGGCGCGCTCGGCGCGGCCATCGTGTCCTCGGTCGCGGTGTCGTTCACCCCTGGTGAGGGCCCGGCCGCGCTGACCGAGGGTTTCCAGGCCGCGTTCTGGTCCTGCGTGGTCATCGCCGCGATCGGCGTGGTCATCGCTCTCGGCCTGTTCGCCCTGGGCAAGTCCGCTTCGGAGCACGCGGAGGTGGCAGTCCCGGCGGAGGCATCCTAGAACCGATGACGCAACGCCCGCCAGCGCCGGTCCACCCCGGCGCTGGCGGCTTGCCGTATTCCACGGCACACGACTGGGGAGCAAGCTTTGGACACTCTCGACCCGACCACGGAGTTACCAGCGCCCGACGAGCAGGTCGACGCCGTCGCGGTGAACCTCGCCGTCAACGGGACATCGCACACCGTCGCCGTCGACCCGAGGACCACCCTGCTGGACCTGCTGCGCGAGCGACTGGAGTTGACCGGCACCAAGGTCGGCTGCAACCAGGGCACCTGCGGCGCCTGCACGGTGCAGATCGACGGCCGCCGCGTGCTGTCCTGCCTGACGCTGGCCGTCACCGTCGACGGCCGCTCCGTCCGCACCATCGAGGGACTGACCGGCGCGAACGGCGAACTGCACCCGCTGCAGCAGGCATTCGTCGACTGGGACGCCCTGCAGTGCGGGTTCTGCACGCCGGGGCAGATCATGTCCGCGGAGGCGTGCGTCCGCGAGGGGCACGCCACCTCCGACGACGACGTCCGCGAGTACATGAGCGGCAACCTGTGTCGGTGCGCGGCCTACCCGAACATCGTCGCGGCTATCCGCTCCGTCGCGGAAGGGGTGTGACCGTGCGACCGTTCACCTACTCCAGAGCGGACACCGTTGCCGAGGCGCTCGCCGTCACCGGCCGAAGTGGCGCGATGGTCCTCGCGGGCGGCACGACGCTCGTCGACCTCATGCGGTCCAACGTGCTCGCCCCCGAGCACGTCGTGGACATCACCGGCGTGAAGGAACTCGACCACTTCGACACCTCCGGGGACACGCTGCGGTTCGGCGCGCTGGCCAAGATGGCGGACGTGGCCGACGACGCCACGCTCCGCACGCGGTACCCGGCTCTGGCCGAGAGCCTGCGCAGGGCCGCCTCCCAGCAGCTTCGCAACATGGCCACCATCGGCGGCAACCTGCTGCAGCGCACCCGCTGCGCCTACTTCCGGGACGGCACATCGGCGTGCAACAAGCGCGAGCCGGGGACCGGGTGCGCCGCGCTCAACGGGCCGCACCGCGAGCACGCGGTGTTCGGCGGCACCGAATCCTGCATCGCGGTCTATCCGGGGGACTTCGCCGTCGCGCTCGCCGCGTTCGGCGCCGATGTCGAACTGGTCTCCGCTGACGGCACGCGCACCCTCCCATTCGCCGAACTGCACCGCGACGTCGGCGACCGGCCCGACCTGGAGACCAACCTGCGCGAAGGGGAGATCGTGACAGCCGTGACCGTGCCCGTCACGCCCATGGTCCGCGGGTCGGCCTACGTCAAGGTCGCCGACCGGGCCGGATTCGCCTTCGCCATCGCCTCGGCGGCGGTGGGCCTGCGCGTCGAGGACGGCATCGTCGCCGAGGCCAGGGTCGGCCTCGGCGGGGTCGCCACCCGCCCCTGGCGCAGCCTCGCGGCGGAGGCCGAACTGGTTGGCGAGCCGTTCACCGCCGACACCGCGCTCGCCGCGGGCCGGGCGGCCTTCGCCGCAGCCGTTCCGCGCCGCGACAACGCGGTGAAGGTCGCGCTCGGGCCGAGGGTGGTCCAACAGGCGTGTGTGCTCGCCAACGCCGCCGCGGACAACAAGGGGGAACAGCGATGAGCCGGATCCTGGGCGAGCCCACGGTCCGCGCGGACGCGGTCGCGAAGGTGACCGGCGCCGCGCGGTACGCGGCCGACCACACCGTCGACGGCGTGCTGTATGCCGCGCTCACCACGAGCGTGGTCTCCCGCGGCCGGGTGACCGCCATCGATGTGCGTGCCGCGGAGCGGGTCCCCGGCGTGCGGCTGGTCCTCACCCACCGCAACCTCGACGGGCGGATCGGCGAGGGCCGGTTCCTCGTCCCGGTGCTGGGCGGGCAGTTCCAGACCAGCTTCAACCCGCTGGCCTCCGACGAGATTCGCTACGCGGGCCAGATCGTCGCGCTGACCGTGGCCGACACACCGGAAGCAGCCGAGCGGGCCGCCTCGCTCATCCGGATCGAGTGCGCGGCCGAGCCCGCGGTCGTCAACCTCGACGACGCGGCCGCCATCGGCGCGCACGCGATCGAACTGCACGGCGTCGAGGCAGGCGACGTGGCAGGCGAGCTGAGCCGGTCGGACGTGGTCATCGAGCAGGAGTACCGGACCTCGGTCAACCACCACAACCCGATCGAGTTGTTCAACGTCACCGCCATCGCCAAGCCGGACGGCACGCTGGAGGTGCACGTGCCGAGCCAGTGGGTCACCGGCGAGCGCTTCGCGCTGGCGAGCGTGCTCGGCATGGCTGAGGAAGACGTCCGCGTCGTCAATCCCTATGTGGGCGGCGGATTTGGCTGCAAGGGCGCGACCCTGTGGCACACCGTGTTCACCGCGGAGGCCTCGCGCAGGCTGGGCGCCCCGGTGAAGCTGTTCATCACCCGCAGGCAGATGTTCACCGTCGGCTCGTTCCGACCGGAGTCGCGCCACACGCTCAAGCTCGGTGCGACGCGCGAGGGCAGGATGACCGCCTACCAGCACGAAGTGGTGACGCAGTCGTCCAGGAGCGACGTCCTGGCTATGCCGGGAACCGACACCACCGCGCGCATGTACGCCTTCTCCGGCATCCGCACGCGGGAGAGCATCGTGCAGGTCGATGTGAACACCCCCGGATTCATGCGCGGTCCGCTGGAGTTCCCGCAGGAGTTCGCCCTGGAGAGCGCGATCGACGAACTTGCCGTCGCGCTCGGCATGGACCCGGTGCTGCTGCGGCTGCGCAACGAGCCGGACAAGGAGCCGGTGCACGGGCTGCCCTACAGCAGTCGGTCGCTTGTGCAGTGCTACCGGCGGGGCGCGGAGATCTTCGGCTGGGACGAGCGTGACCACGGCACCGCGTCGATGCGGGCTCCGAACGGCGATCTGGTTGGCTGGGGCTGCGCGAGCGCGAGCTACCCCGTGTTCGAGGGCGGCGTGTGCGACAGCAGGCTGACCCTGGGCGCCGACGGCAGGGCGCTGGTCGAGGTGGCGACCCAGGACCTGGGCACGGGCACCTACACCTCGCTCGCGCAGATCGCCGCGGCAGCGGTCGGGCTGCGCGGCGACGAGGTGCGGGTGGCGCTCGGCGACAGCGATCTGCCGCGCGGGTTGGCGACCGCGGCCTCGTCCACGACCGCCACGGTCGGCTCCGCTGTCCACGGCGCGGGCCTGCGGCTGCGCGAGCAGGTGATCGAGGCGGCGGCACGCCACCTCGGCGTCGACCCGGCCGCGGTCACCGTCGCCGACGGCGTCGCGCGGGCGTCCGGCGGTGGCGAGGTGTCGGTGGCCGCGGTCGTGGCCGCGACACCCGGGCGCGTGCTGACCGTCGAGCACCGCTACATCCCACCCAACCTGCCGCCGCAATTGGCCAGGGCGGCGCTGGAGGACGGCGCGTTCACCATCACCGGACCGATGGGTCCGGACCACGTGGTGTTCAGCTATGGGGCGAACTTCGTCGAGGTCCGGGTCGATCCGGTCACCCGGCGCGTCCGGCTGGGCCGGATGGTCGGCGTGTTCGGCGTCGGCAAGGTGATCAACCCGCGGATCACCCGCAGCCTGCTGATGGGCGGGATGATCTGGGCGGCGGGCCACGCGCTGATGGAGAAGACGGTGGTCGACCCCGCCCGCGCCCGATTCGTCAACACCGACCTCGGCGGCTACCACATCGCCGCGAACGCGGACATCCCCGAAGTCGTGGTAGAGACCGTCGAGGAAACCGATGACCTGGTGAACGCCCTTGGCGCCAAGGGTGGCGTGGGGGAGATGGGGATCGTGGGCATGCCCGCCGCCATCGCCAACGCGGTGCACCACGCGACGGGGGTCCGGGTGCGTCGGGTCCCGATCCTGATCGATGACCTGCTCGGAGCCTGACCCCGGGGAGCGGCGGGTTCGGCTCGCCGCTCCCCGGGAGCGCTCACTGGATGATTGGCGGCCGGGTGCGGCTCCGCTTGAGCTCGAAGAACCCGTCGGTGCCCGCGACGAGCAGCAGGCCGTCGTAGAGCTTGCCCGCGTCCTCACCGCGCGGGATCGGCGAGACGACGGGACCGAAGAAGGCGATGCCGCGCACGGAGATGATCGGGGTGCCGACCTCGTAGCCGACCCGGCCCATCCCGTCGTGGTGCGAGGCCCACAGGGCACCGTCATAGTCCTCGACGTCGGCGGCGTCGGCCAGGTCGGCGGGCAGGCCCGCCTCGTCGAGGGACTCCAGGATCGCGGTTCGGTCGAGCATCCGGCCCTGGTGCTGGAACCGCGTGCCGAACGCGGTGTAGAGCGGTCCGAGGACCTTGTTGCCGTGGATCTGCTCCGCGGCGATGGCCACCCGGGAGGGACCCCAGCCCTGCCGCACGATCTCCTGGTGCTCGGCGGGCAGATCGCGGCCCTCGTTGAGCACCGACCAGCTCATCACATGCCACCTCGGCTCGACCGGCCGGATGCGTTCGACCTCCAGCAGCCACCGGGAGGCGATCCACGACCACGGGCACAGCGGGTCGAACCAGAAGTCGACCGGCACCCGTTCGGACACTGACGCCATCTCAGGATCTCCAATCCATCAAGCAGCTTGTGCAGTTATGACCGTCGGTGACCGCGAATCTCATCGTCGTGGACGGGTGAGCTTCGTTCCTGGACGGTGACAGCGGTGATCAACCGAGACCACGCACTGTGAGGAGCACCTTGATGACCTCCATGACGATTCGTGACGCGGTCTCCCATGAGCTCGACTTCCGCGATCCGCGGGTCCGTCTGGCCCAGTTGCGATGTCTCCGGCGGGTCGGGTGTTCGTGACGGGCCCGGATGTGGTGCGCGGTGTGACCGGGGAGTTGATCGATCAGAAGGGGTTGTGCGGGGCGGAGGCGCACGGGCGCAAGTCTGGTGGGGTGCATGTGGTGGTCGATGACGAGCTGGACGTGTACGTGTGGGCGCGGCGGATAACGAGGTTGTTGTAGTCTATAAAGGACACTGCTGAATCGGGCGCCCAACTGCACCCGAAGTCGAAACCGCCCGGGAACTCCTGCCGCTCCCTCACCATGCAGCTCGGTCAACTGGCGCTCGGCCTCGTCGTGCTCGGTGAACCACTGCCGCCGCCAACGCCAGCACCATCGTCATCACCGCGCCTGTCCCCGCCCACTGCCAACACCGTGCGGATCATCTCCAACCGCCCGTCGGGGTTTGCGCATCAGCAGCGCCTAAACACCACCACCGCGATAGCGGCGGCCACCACCGGCAACACAATCACCAGCACCGGCCGCGACCAACCCGGACCGTCACCCCGCCTGCTCGCCATGCTGTGATCATCGCCGCCCCCGCCTGTCCCGCTCCTTGGCCTCGCCCGCTTGGCAGGGCGGCGCCGTCCGCGGCCGACCGCCGTGACAACGGCTGACCAACTCCCGCTCGGGTGCCCGCTTCCGATGGAAGCTGACCCGACATACCCGCACGGGGATCACGGCGTAGAGCTCGATCTTCGATGTCGGCATCGGTGCTCGGATTCCCGACTAAGGATCGCTAGCCGACGACCGCACTCACAGCGCTGCGTCCGGGCTCTCCCATGAGTGTTCGGCTTTGCCCTGAGGACCGTAGTTGTCGCAGATCAGGTAGAGCTTCCCGGCGGGGAAGCGGCGGCGAAGTCGCTTATCGAAGTCGGGGAACTGCCGCCAACGTTTGCGGTCGCGGACAGATCACCCGTCCGTCGGCGGGCGAGTGGTTGAGGGACAACGCCGCGAACCGGGGTCATTGAACGCGTGGATCACCTCCCACGCTCACCCTTCCGTCGCGGCGACCATCACCGCCGTCTCACCCGCGGGACCGGCCCTGCGCCGACGCCAGCACGATTGCGGGCCGCCGCAGCCGTAGCACCGCGGGCCAATCTCGTGATCTTGACCAGCCGCTGCGCCTCCGCTGGCTCCAACGACCGCGTGAACGCCTCCGGCTGACGTGCCACCAGCCTCACCCCCGCGATCAATCGAGTAACCCGGCCGCCGCTCGGCGCGAGTCGCCGGTCAAGTGCGCAAGGTGCTCAGCAAGTCAATTGCTTAGGGCAGATCATGATGAAGCAGGCGCTGGTGGATCGGCGCCGCCCGCCCAGCGGTCCACTGAGGACCGAACTCGGCGAGCGGCACCGTCCCTGCGTGTCATGGCAGCGGTGGAATGTCTCCATTCCGCAGGCCGGTCATGCTCACGCGTCGCCGCTCCTGGCCAACAGCCGGGCCAGTTCGAGCCGCTTGATCTTTTCGGTCGCCGTATGCGGAAGTTCGCCGAGTTTGCGATGCACCGGTTCGCGCATGGGGGGCAATCCGGCCGCGGCCGCGCGCCATGCGGTCAAGTCCAGCGGTTGGTCATCGCGGGTGCACACCACCGGCAGCGGGGCCCCGTCCGCGCTTTGCACGATCACCACCTCGGTGAGCTGCGGCATACGCGCCAGCAGGGTGTCCTCGGCGGCGAGCGTGCTGCCGAAGCCCTCGATGAGGTCGACCTCGCGGTCGAGCAGGTGCAGGCAACCCCATTTGGTCCGGTAGCCGACATCACCCATCCGCCACCAGTCGCCGTCGACCATGCGGTCGTAGCGCTCCTGCTCGCCGAGGTAGGTCACCGCGCGGCCGTCACTGCGGACCTCGATGTAGCCGGGAGACTCCTTTGTGGGTGGTCTGCCGTCGCGACTCACCACCCGCACGCTGGTCATGCCGGGGAAGGGGATGCCGACGCAGCGTCCATCGGAGTCCTTGGGCCGCCGTGCGGTGTAGGAACGGGCGACGATTGGCCCGGTCTCGCTCTGGCCGTAAAGCTGGGCGAAGATGGGGAACCGGCGTCGTGAGGCGGCCAGCAGTCGGTCGATGGTGCGTGGGTGGATGGCGTCGAAGGTGCTGCTGAAGTACTTGACGCCCGCGAAGGGCTCTCGGGGGTCGTCCGCGAGCGGCTCCCAGCCCATGAACGAGTTGGGGTGTGCCTCGATGATCCCCGGCCGGAAGGTGCGGAACAGGTCCCCAACCCTGTCCTGGTCGGGATCAGACAGCACAAGCACCGGGAAGCCGCGCATCAGCGCCAATGTGAGCGCACTGTACATACGGGAGTGCACGAACGAGACGTGGATGGCGACAGTCTCGCGTTTGGGCACCATGGCCACTCCGACCGCCTGCGGCCGGTACCGCGCCTGCAGGCTGCGCCGGGTGTGCACGGCCATCTTGGGAATCCCGGTGGTGCCGGAGGTGTGGGTGACCAGCGCCGGGTGGTCGGCGGGCATGACCACCGGCTCCACCGATGGGGCGCCGTCATACGCCCGCAATGGCCGCGCCGCTGGGTGTTCCCCCTCGCCGACCAGAATGAGGGTCGATGCCTGCAACTCGGCGGGCAACTCGGCGTCGAGTTTGGCACGGTCGGTCACCAGGTGAGGCTGGTCGGCGCGGCGCACCAACTCAGCCGCGGTCTTCCCGTCGAGGTGCGGGGAGAGCAATACCGGGACGGCCCCGATCCGGGCGACCGCGCAGGCGAGCAGCACGATGTCGAAGTTGTTCGACTTGTACACGACCACCCGCTGGCCGGGGCGCACGGAAGCGGCCCACAGCCGGGCGGACAGATCGGCGACGATCTCGGCGAGTTCAGCGACAGTCAGTCTCCGGCCGCGATCGGCGGCGACGTCGAGGTCGTGGTCGATGATCACGGGAGTGGTCGGATGCTTGGCAGCCGCCCGGTCGAATAACTCTCCCAGCCGCATGCCGCGGTTGCCGATACGCTGCAAAAACATTGGAAGTCCCCAGGTCGTGAGTTCAATGATGGCGGACGAGCGAGACAGCCCGATCGGGCGCCGCGCGGCCCGCTTCGCATGCCAGTGGTGATCCTCGGGCTCAGGGCCGCTCAGCGATGTCCTTGACCCTGGCGAGGGTGACGGCGAGGTCGCCGCGCACCTTGTCCGCCCACTCGGCGAAGAAGCGCTGCTCCGCGGCGGCGTCCATCTCGGCGGTGATGCCCCTGATGCCCTCGGTGGGGGCGCCCATGTGGAAGCTGTGCGCGAGCACGCTGCCACCAGCGGCCTCGGTGATGTCGAAGGCCCACACACTTTCCTGCCTGCGGCCCGCACTGTCCAACATGGACCAGCGGAACGAGCGGCCAGGCTCAGCGGTGATCACCTCGGCGCGGGTGTGCCATTCGCCGCGCACGACCGGAGCCCAGGCGACCACGTCCTGGGCGCGTTGGTTGCGGCCGAGGAACACCGAGCCCTTTTCACCGGGGCGGCCGGAGATCCACTCGCCCCCTCGGCACTCCGGACTCCACTCGCCCGAGCGGGGAAGGTCGCTGATGATGGCGTACAGCGCCAGCGGATCACGCGCTATGGGCAGGTCGGCCCGCAAGACGAATAACGGCTTCTTCTCGATTTCCTGACTCCCCATGCTCTCATCGTGCTGGACTTGATCGGCCCCGGGCAACCAGGCTTACCCGAACGGCGCAACGGCTTTCCGTCCCGAGTGACGGGACTCGGGCGGTTGACACCCAAGATGGCGATGCGTACATTGTCGGATGAATTCGCGGGATGTCCACTTTTTGGCATGCCAAGCGAAACTGGGGCTGAGGCTTTCGATTGTGCGCTTTGTCACACCGGGCTGTTCGGGATTTCTATGCCCGAATGGCAGGTGCTGCTTAGCGCGCGGCGCATTACGCGGGGCGCGCATTCTCGCGAGGGGGAACAATCTAATGGACATGCGTGGTCGGAGCGCGCTGGTGACCGGCGCCGCGGGTGGGATCGGCGCGGAGGTGGCCGCCGCGCTCGCCCGGCGAGGGGTGGCGGTCGCCGCCGTCGACCGGGACGCCGAGCGGTTGCGGGCTGAGGTGGACACCTTCACCCAGGCAGGTCTCGCCTTGACCGCCTTCCCCGCCGACGTCTCGTGCGGGCGGTCGGTCGAGGATGTCGTAGAGCGGGCCGAGCGGACGCTCGGCCCGCTGGAGTTTCTGGTCAACGCTGCGGGTGTGCTGCGACCAGGCCCGGCAAGCGCGATCACCGACCAGGAGTGGCGCGACACCTTCGCGGTCAACGTGGACGGGGTCTTCCACGTCTGCCGCGCGCTGGCCCCGCGCATGGTCGAGCGCGGACGCGGCGCGATCGTCACCGTGGCCTCGAACGCGGCGGCCACCCCGCGCGCGGGCATGGCCGCCTACGCCGCCTCGAAGGCCGCGGCCACCATGTACACCAAATGCCTGGGCCTGGAACTGGCCCGGCACGGCATCCGGTGCAACGTGGTGGCCCCAGGCTCCACCGACACCCCGATGCTGCGGCAACTGTGGACCGACGCGAACGGCAGGCGCGAAACGCTGGTGGGGGCGTTGGAGAAGTTCCGCGTCGGTATCCCGCTGGGCAAGCTGGCCAAGCCCGCCGATATCGCCGACGCAGTGGTCTTCCTGCTATCCGACCAGGCTTCGCACATCACGATGCACGACCTCACCGTCGACGGCGGCGCCACCCTCGGCGTCTGACCTGTCGTCTGGAGAACTCCCACAAGGGCAGGAGAACAAGGTGCTGACCGATTTCGCCGATATCACACCGTATCCGATGCCAGGCGCCGACAGCGTGCCGCGCAACACCGCGGACTGGGAGCCGAACCCGCGCCGGGCTGTCTTGCTGATCCACGACATGCAGCGGTACTTCTTGAGCCCGTTTCCGGAGTCGGCCGAGCCGGGCGGATCGTTGCTGCGCAACGCCACCCGGCTGCGGAAGACCTGCGCACGCTTAGGCGTCCCGGTTGCCTACACAGCGCAACCGGGACGGATGACCGAGGCCGACCGGGGCCTACTCAAGGACTTCTGGGGCGCGGGCATGCGGAGCGTGCCAGAGGACCGTGAAATCGTGGCCCCACTGCGGCCCGCCGAAGGCGACTGGGTGCTCACCAAGTGGCGCTACAGCGCCTTCTATCGCAGCGACCTGCTGGAGCGGATGCGCCGCTGTGGCCGCGACCAACTGATCCTCTGCGGAGTCTATGCCCACGTGGGCGTCCTCATGACCGCCTGCGACGCGTTCACCTACGACATCCAGGCTTTTCTGGCCGCCGACGCGGTAGCCGACTTCAGCGCTGCCGAGCACCGCATGGCCCTGGAATACGCCGCGGCCAGGTGCGCGTTCGTCGGGACCACCGACCGCCTCACCGACGCGCTCGCGTCGCAAGCGCTCGTCGTGGAGGCGGCGGGATGAACGCACTGCTGGAGCAGGTGCTCGCCGCCGACCCGCCGTCATTCGCACTGCTGCACCGCCCGGAGACGGCGGGCCCCGGCGTGGTGGACGTGCTTGTCGGCGATGTCGCGACGGCGCCAACCCTGGCTGACATCGCGCTCCCGGTCCCGGACGGGCCCGCACGCCACGACGTCCTCGTTCTCGTCCCCTACCGGCAGATCGCGGAGCGCGGGTACGCCAACGCGGAGGACGGCAGCCCCCTGCTCACGCTGTCCGTGCGCGAGCAAGCGACACTGCCGGTCAGCGAGGTGCTGGCTCAGGTGCCGGACAAGCCCATCACCCTGGCGGGCAGGCACTACGACTTGGACGACGAGCAGTATTCCAGGTTGGCCGAGCGCATCCTCGACGAGGAGATCGCCGCGGGCGCGGGCGCCAACTTCGTCCTCAAACGCCGCTTCGTCGCCGAGGTCACCGACTACTCCGCGGCCTCCGCCCTGGCGTTCTTCCGGCGGCTGCTGCACGCCGAGTCCGGCGCCTACTGGACATTCATCGTGCACACCGGCGACCGCACTTTCGTCGGCGCGAGCCCTGAGCGGCATGTCAGTGTCCTCGACGGTCGCGCCGTCATGAACCCGATCAGCGGCACCTATCGCTACCCGGCGACCGGTCCCAGCTTGGACGACGTGTTGCGGTTCATCGCCGATCGCAAGGAGTCCGACGAGCTCTACATGGTCGTGGACGAGGAACTGAAGATGATGGCGAGGATCTGCCCGGATGGCGGGCGGGTCGTCGGACCGTTCCTCAAGGAGATGACTCGCCTCGCTCACACCGAGTACCTGATCGAGGGTCGGACTGCCTGCGATCCCCGGCATATCCTGCGTGAGACGATGTTCGCGCCGACCGTTGTCGGCAGCCCGCTGGAAAGCGCGAGCAGGGTCATCGACCGGTACGAGCCGGACGGGCGTGGCTACTACAGCGGCGTGGTGGCCCTGCTGGGCCGCGACGGCAGGGGCGGGCACGCGCTGGACTCGGCGATCCTCATCCGCACGGCCGAGATCGACCGCGCGGGCCATCTGCGGATCGCCGTCGGCGCCACCCTGGTCAGGCACTCCGACCCCGGTTCGGAGGCCGAAGAGACCAGGGCGAAGGCCGCGGGACTGCTCGCGGCGCTGGACAGAACTCCGGCGATCGGGTTCGCCCAGCATCCCGCGGTCCACCGCGCTCTGGCCGGGCGCAACGATCGGATCTCACGGTTCTGGCTGGCCAGGGAGTCCGATCGGGCGGTGAGCTCGTCGCAGCTCATGGGCAAGCGGGTGCTGGTGGTCGACGCCGAGGACACGTTCACCGCGATGATCGCCTGTCAGCTGCGGTCCGCTGGCCTGTCGGTGACGGTGACCAGGTTCGACCATAACTACGGCATGGACGGCTACGACCTGGTCCTGATGGGCCCGGGGCCTGGTGACCCGCGCAGGCGGGAAGATCCCAAGATCGCGCACTTGGTCGCGGCAATCACCCGGCTGCTCGCCGAGCGGCGCCCCTTCCTGGCTGTCTGCCTGAGCCACCAAGTGCTCTGCGCGCTGCTTGGGCTGGACCTAGTGCCCCTCACCCCGCCGAACCAAGGCGTGAGCAAGGAGATCGACCTGTTCAACCGCCGAGTGCGGGTCGGCTTCTACAACAGCTTCGCGGCCAAGTCCGCGGTGGACGTGCTCGACGGCCCGGACGGCGAGGTGGCCATCAGCCGCGACCCGGTCACCGGTGAGGTGCACGCGCTGAGCGGACCGACGTTCCAATCGGTGCAATTCCACGCCGAATCGGTGCTTACCGAGGACGGCGCGGCCATGCTGCGAGATTTGGCGGGCGCGCTCCTGCGGCCCAATCTGGTCCAGTCGACCGCATGAGGAATGTCTCCCCGGGCGAGGCGATAAGAGCACACTCGCTCCGCCCGGGGAGACCCCGGGAATCGGCGACATCGATCGCTCGCGGAAAAAGGCGACGCTCGGCGATTACCTCGTCGAGGTGACGTGCCCTACGCGGAAATCACTGTGCGCCCGCTGAATCTTCGCCGCGCGGACGCTGAAAACCCTGCCATTCTTCGCGGAAGACGTCGCCCAACCAGGCGGGCGTCGAGATCATCACGGGAGCAGCACGGCTCGTCTGCCGCGGAACTCACCCCTTTCCAGCCGCGCGTGGACCGAGGCCGCCGAGGTGAGCGGCAATCGCTCCACGGCCTTGGGGCGTAGCCGCCCGGCGGCCATCAGCCTGTTGAGCGCCGCCGCCGACTCGGCGAGCTCCGCGGTGGTCGCGTGGGAGATGACGAAGCCGCGGATCGAGCAGTCCTTCATGTACAGCCTGCCCGCGGGCAGCACCGGGGTACTCCGCGCGCCCGCCAGCAGCACCACCCGGCCGCGGAAGGCCAGAAGGTCCGTCGCCAGATCGAGGTCGTTGGAGCCGAAGGTGTCCACGTGCAGGTCGACGCCGCCGAGGTCACGCAGCCGGTTCGCCGTCACCGGGTCGCGGTAGTCGAAGACTTCCGCGGCGCCGAGCGAGCGACAGTAGTCGAGGTCGCTGGGGGAAGCCGTGGCGATCACCCTGGCGCCCGCCTCGACAGCGAACGTGATGAGCGCGCCGCCCACGTTGCCACCGCCGCCGAGGACCAGGACAGTCTCACCGGGACGCAGGCCACCGTGGGTGAACAGGGCCAGGTACGCCGTGGCGCCCGGGTGGACAACCGCTGCCGCCTCGACCGGATCGACTCCCGCGGGCAGCCGGTACAGGCGTTCGGCAGGCACCACGGCCCGTTCGGCCGCCGCGCCCTGGCGTCCGCCATGCCCGAGGCTGTTGCACCACACCAGTTCACCCTCGCCGAACCCGGCCCTGCTCTCGGCCACCCTGCCGACGAGGTCGCGGCCGAGGACGAACGGGAAGTCCATCGGGGTCGCGAAGACCCCGGACCTGATGAAGGTGTCGACCGGGTTGACCGGGGTGGCGATGACCTCGACCAGGACATCGGTAGGTCCCGGCTTCGGCTCGGGCACCGGGCCGAAGCGGATCTCCGTTGCCGAGCCCAGCCGGTCGATGTAGGCGGCGAGCACGGCTACCCCGCCTGTCGCTCGTCGCCGCTCCTGGACAGGGTGATCCCGGTGAGAATGAGCCCACCGCCGACGGCTTGCCAGACGGTGGGCGACTCGGCCAGCAACAGCCAGGCCACCAGTGCGGCGAAGACCACCTCCGAAAGCGCCACCAGCGAGGCACGGGTGGCGCCGAGGCGGGCGATCGCCATGATGCCGGTGAGGTACGCCGACACCCCGGAGACCAGGACCAGCACCAACGCGGGCACCAGCCAATGGGTGTCGACGCCGCCGACGGAGAGCGGGCCGGGCGCGGCGGGAAAGCTGATCCGTAGGACGCCCAGCAGCCCCAACAGCGCCACGACCACGGCGGCGACCGCGGTGCTGGCTGCGGTGAACGTGACCGGATTCGTCCTGGTGTCCGCGCGGTCCGCCACCAGGAAATAGCACGCCTGACACACCGCCGAGCCCAAGCCCCACAACAGGCCCGCCCACTGCAGGTCGGCTCCGGAGAAGACGTTGACCACGAGGCCGAGACCCATGAGCGCGACGCCGCCACCGACCAGAGTCATCACCGAGGGCCGTCGACCGCGCACCAGCCAGACCCACACCACCACCAGCGTCGGCGCCAGGTACTCCAGCAGCAGCGCCACGCTCACCGGCAGGTGCTGCACCGCGCTGAAATAGCACACCTGCACGCCCGCCATCGCCAGCGCGCCGCAGAGCAGGATCGGCGAGGCGTCCGCGCGAACCGCCCGCCAGTAACCCCGCTGAGTGGTCACGACCAGCAGCAGGAGCACGAGGGCCGCACCGCTGATCCGCACTAACACCGCCGCGCTCGGCGTCCAGCCCAGGTCCAGCAGCGCCTTGGCGAACGGGCCGGAAACCCCGAACGAGAACGCCGACACCAGCGCCAAGAGCAGCCCCAGGCTCGCGCCTGCCTTGGCTTGGGCGACACCCTGTCGCGCCGGGGCTAATGTCCGCGCACTGTCCTGCTTCATGTCTTCCCCCCTCGTTGTCCGCCGCTCAGCGGACGCTTCGCGCTACCGCACGGACGATGTCGGCCGCCCGCGCCACCTGTGGCCCGGCTACTCCGTTGTGGAACACCGCCCGAACCCATCCCGTCTCCAACTCCAGCAACCGCACGCCTTGCTCGGCGCACCGCTGGAGGAACACCCGATGCTCGCTCGCTCCCGCCACCCGGAAGAAGACGATGTTGGTCGGCGGCACGGCGTGGCGCGCCTCGATCGCCTCACAGTCGCTGAGCAGGCGGGCGAACTCGGCGGCGTGCGCCTGGTCGTCCGCCATCCGCTCCTCGATGTCGGTCAGCGCCACCAAGCCCGCGGCGGCGAGGACACCGGCCTGCCGCATGCCACCGCCCAGCATCTTGCGTATCCGCCTGGCGCGCTCCACGGTCTCGACCGAGGCGGCGAGAATCGACCCCACCGGCGCCCCTAGTCCCTTGGACAGGCAGAACTGCACCGAGTCGCCGAACTGGCCGATCTCGCTCGCGTGAACCCCGAGAGCCACGGCGGCGTTGAAGACACGGGCGCCGTCGATGTGCAGGTTGACGCCGTGCTCGTCGGCGAGCGCCCGCGTCCGCTTGAGATATTCGAGCGGCAGTGGGACACCACCGCACATGTTGTGCGCGGTTTCCAGGCACAACAGAGCTGGGACGGCGAACTGCGCGTCGGACCGATCGAGGTCCAACTCGCCGCTCACCGCTGCCGGGTCGAGTGTCCCGTCCGGCAGGTTCGGCACGCCGCGCAGGACGACGCCGCCGAGCACCGACGGGCCGCCTGCCTCGAAGTAGTACAGGTCGGAGCGGTCGCCCGCGATCACCGCCCGGCCGCGATCGGCCTGGGCGAGCACGCCGCAGAGGTTCGCCATCGTGCCACTGGGCACGAACAGCGCGGCCGCCTGCCCGACCAGTTCCGCCGCCCGCTCCTCCAATCGCCGGACGGTCGGGTCCTCCCCATAGACGTCGTCGCCGAGTTCGGCGGTTGTCATCGCCCGCCACATAGCGGGGCTGGGCAGGGTGAAGGTGTCGCTGCGAAGTTCGATCATGTCCCGTCCTCGTCATGGTCACGCATGCGCACGGCCAGCAGGCTGAGAGCGAGGTCAGCTTGGGCGGTCGCGACCGCCGCGGCGCGGTCGGCGGTGATGACCAGCCCGATCCGATCCTTGAACGACCGGGTCAGGACGATCCGGTCGCCCGGCTTCGCGGTCACGGCGACCGAGCGGACCGCCCGACACGCCCGTGCCGCCTCGATTCCGCCGATCTCGGCGATCGCGCCGTCCTCCGGGGCCAACAGGAAGCGAATCGCGGCGTGCTCGTCGCGCAGCCTGCCCAGTTTGGGCAGGTCGCCGCAGGCCCGGGCGACGACACAGTCGACCAGGTCGATCCCGTAGGCGGCGAGCACGAGATCGGGGATCATCCCGCCCGCGAGTCTCGGGTTCACCTCGATGATCTGCGGCCCCGTCTCGGACAGCCTCAGCTCGGCATGCGCCGCGCCCCAGGTGAGCCCGAGGGCCCGGACCGCGGCCTTGGCGCAGCCGGTGACCTCGGCCTCGGCCGCCCCAGTGAGCGGTGCGGGGAAGTCGTGGCCGACTTCCACGAAGTCCGGCGGTGGGCCGAGGTGCTTCGCGGTGACGCCGACGACCTCGCCGTCGAACAGTTCAACGGAGAACTCAGGCCCGCTGACGTACTGCTCGACCAGCGCCCGGGGCGTGACGGGCAGTCCTCGGTCGTTTTCCCGACGACCGAGCAGGCGGACGGCGGTTTCGGCGACTTCCGCGCGAGTGCGGCACAGCCGCACGTCGAGCGACCCGGAACCGTTGACCGGTTTGAGCACCACCGGCAGTCCCAGTTCGGTCGCCGCGGCCAGAGCGCCCGCCGGGTCAGCCACCTCGCGGAAACCGGGAACTGGGACGCCACCCGCGCGCAGCGCCGCGCGCTGCCTGCTCTTGTCCCTGGTGCGCTCGATCGCGGCCGGGTCCGCCGCGGGCAGGGCCAACTCGGCGGCCGCCCACGCGGCGACGCCGATGTAGTACTCCGAGCTGGAGGTCACGCCCGCGAGCGGGCTCAGCAGCGCACAGGCGCGCAGCACCTCGGCGCGGTCCTCGGTGTCCACGATGAGCGAGTCGACACCGTCGAGTTCCAGATACGGATATCGGGCCGGGTCGCGGGTCAGCACAACCGGACGCAGACCGCGCCGCACGGCCGCCGCGCAGAAGAGTCTGCCGGAGCCAGTGGTGTTGCTCTCGATGAAAGCCACGGCTGTCTCGCTCATTTCCCGCTCACCACCAAGGCGCGCTCCGCCAGGACGGCGACCGCCCGATCCAGTTCGGCATCCGCGTGGTCGAGCCGGGCCCGCTCCGCGGCACGCCATCGTCGTATGTCCGCCAGCCGGGCGCGCACGTCGTCGAACGCGGCGCGCCACGCACCCGGCCCGCCCCCGACCCTGGCCTGCCGTACGGCTTTTTCCGGCTCGTCAAGGTCGGTGGGCAACGCGAACTCCCGCAACGCCACAGCGTCCGCGGACAGCCTGTGCTCACCTCGGGCCAGGGCCTCCCGCACGGCGGCGCCCACGGCGTGGTGGGCGGTTCGGAAAGCGACGCCGCCGCGGACAAGGTGGTTGGCGACGGCCGTCGCGGTGGTGAAGCCGTCCTCCGCGCGGCTCAGCATGCGTTCGGGGCGGGGCCGCGCGCCACTGACGAGGACCTGGCACAGCAGGACCGTCTTGGTCGTCGCGTGGAGACCGGGCCAGATCAAGCCGACGCCCTCGGTGCCGACCTCGATGGAGTTGGTGAACGGTGTGCTCTTCATCGACGCGACCGCGCCCGCCCAGGCCGCTCCCGCCGCGCCCGCTCCCGCCTTGACGTGCTCAAGCAGGAAGGCGTTGCGCTTCTGCGGCATCGCCGAGCTGCCGCCGACCAGGCGATCGGGGAACTCGATGAACCCGAACTCCTCGGTGCTCCACAGTTGCAGATCCGTGCCGAGCCTGCTCAGCACCACAGCCGCCCCGGTGGCCGTGGCGAGCACGCGCAGCGGCACGTCGCGGCTGGCGATGGCGTCGAGCGCGTGCAGGGGCGGGGCGGCGAAGCCCAGCAGCGCCGCGACCCGGCTCGGATCGAGCGGCAGGTCGGTGCCCGCGACGGCGCCCGCCCCCATCGGGCAGCGCGCCAATTCCCGCGCGGCGTCCCGTAGGTACTCGATCTCCCTGATCAGCGCCGAGGCGACCCCGACGAGGTAGTAGCCGTAGGTGATCGGCAGGGCCGCCTGGAAGTGGGTGTGCACCGGCATCACCGCGTCGGCGTGTCGCTCTGCTCTGGACAGCAGGACCGCGACCAGCCTGGTGGCCTGCTCGGTGAACTCCAGGAGCCAGTTCCGCAGCCGCATCAGGGTAGCGGTGGCTTTCATGTCGTTGCGCGAGCGACCGGTGTGCAGCACCCCGCCGACATCCTCGCCGAGCCGGTCAGCGAGGTGACGCTCGTAGGCGAGGTAGATCCCGCGGGGGATCGGCAGCGAGACCAACTCGGCGAAACCGTCCGCGCGCAGGCGGGTGATCTCCGCCAGCAACGCGCGCGCCGCCGCGTGGTCGATCAGCCCCTGCTCGCCGAGCATCACCACATGGGCGAGGTCGATGAGCGTGGTCTGGCCGAGTTCGGCGGCGATCTCGGCCGGGCCGGGTGAGCCGAAGACCTGCCGTGCCGTCCGCGGCCCGAGCGGCCGCGTGATCCTGCCGGTGTCACCGCTCATCGGGAGACCCGCGCCGGGGTGAGCAGGTCCATGACCTCGCCGAGGGTGCGCCTGTTCCAGGCGAACCACGCCCAGTCGTCGGCCGCGACAGCCGGGTGCGCGGCTTCGACAGGCTCGGCGGCGACCGCGGCCAGATCGTATCCCTGAGCGGCGAGCCAGTCGTCGTTGTAGACCGTGGAGAGGTACCGGTAGCCCTGGTCGGGCAACATCACCACACAGGTCGCCTCGGGGTCGCGGGCGGCGACGTGCTCGGCGACCCGGAACGCCGCGCCGCTGGTCGGTCCCTGGAAGAGCGCGTGCCGCCGGTGCAACGCCCTGGTCGAGGCGTAGGCCTCGGCCGCGGTCGTCCAGTGGACCTCATCGAAGGCGGTGTGGTCGAGGTTGGCGGGCAGCAGACTGTTCCCTAGGCCCCGCAATGCCCTGGGGCCGTCCTGGTGTCCGAACAGGACGCTGCGGTGGGTGTCCACGCCGATCGCCCGCATGTCCGGGTTGACCGAGCGCAGGAAGGAACTGGTGCCGCACATGGACCCGCCGGAGCCGACCGGTCCGATCAGGACGTCCACTTGGCCCAGCGCGTCGGACAGCGTCTCGGCGACCAGCGCGTAAGAGTGGGGGTTATCCGGATTGGAGTACTGCTCGGGGCAGAAGGTGTCCTCATGCGCGGCGCGGATCTCGGCCAGTCGCGCCAGCCGCGAGCCCTGGTAGCCGCCGTTCGCCGCGACCTCGCGCACGATTTCCACCCTGGCGCCGAGATCGGTGAGCCTCCGGTGCAGGTCGGCGTCGATCACCGGGTCGCTGACCAGGACGAGGTCACGGCCCAGCAGGGCGGCCTGCATGGCCAGCGCGAGTCCGAACGTGCCGGAGGTCGTCTCGGCGATCAGGGTGTCCTTGCCGAGGTCGCCACGCTGGACGGCCTGGCGCAGGATATGCCGGGCTGGGACGAGTTTCATCAGGGTGAACACGGCGCCGTACAGGTTGCGGCTCAGCCGCACCACCTGCGGCCGCACCGTGGCCTCGGTGATCTCTTCGAACGCGATCGTGCCGGTCATGCCACTCTCCTGGCCGGGTTCAGGGTGAAGGTCTCGGTGAGGGTGACGCCAGCGCGGCGCAGCGCGGCGACGCACGCCTCGACATCGGTCCACACCGACTGGCGCGCGGGGTCGAACAGCAGACCGGCGACGGTGCCGCTATGCGCGACTTGGACACCTGCCGCTCCACTCCATTCGCCGATCTCGATCAGGGTGTCCAGTTCGTCCTTGGGCAGAAAGCGCTGGTTGATCCGGGCACTGGCGGTCGCCACCCGGCCGATCAGGTTGAGGTCGCCCGCCTGCACGCCGCGCCGCAGCGCGGCCAACAGCACGGTGAAACGCGCCCGCTCGTCGGCGTCGTACTCGGCGGGCGGCAACGCCAGGGTGTCGACAGTCGCCTCCGCGCCCACCAGGCAGCCGACAACGATCATCTGCGGCAACTCGGCGCCGAGGCTCTCCAGCACGGCGCCTTCCCGGTGGGCGAAGAGCACCACCCGGTCCTCGACCATGATCGAGTCCGAGGCCTGCTCGGCGAGCACGCTCACCCTGGCGATCTCGTTGGCGGACAACCGAACTCGGTAGCAGTGCGCCACCGCGCGAATGGCGGCGACGACGTCACAGGTGGAGGCGCCCATGCCCAGCCCGCTCCGCAGGGCGGTGTCCAGCTCCAAGTGGCCGTCGACCGACGAGGTCCGGGTGCGGTGGGCGCACGACTCAATGGCCAGCTCGGCGGCCCGGCGGGCTTTTTCCTTGTCTGGCGGGGAGACTGTGACCCGCCCAGCGCCCGGCCCTGGAGTGGCCACAAAGGACGCGACGCTCTCCCGGTCGTGCAAGGGCAGGGTGACCAAGCCCCGACGCGGTGAGCCGAACCGGTCGAGGAAGACGCCTTGGAGCAGTTCGCCATGGTGTCCAGTGGCCGTGCCGACCCCCACGGCGCCGCGCTTCGGCAGCGTCAGGAAGGTTCCCCGGGTTCTCTCGGTGAACGCGATGCTGGAATTGACCCCATTGTTCATACTTCCCCCAGCGCAGTACGGTCTGATGTATGAAGTATTGAGTCGCACGCAGGCCCTAGTCGCCCAACGGGCATGCGCCGACGAACATAACTGGAACGCCTCGGACGGTCAAGGGTGATGTGCCCCCCGCGACATTCCCGCCATCCGGGTTCGCTTATCATTCATTCATGGATGAAGCCGTTGCGCAGGTTGCGAAGACGCTGCGGAATAAGAACGCGACCGGTGAGGTCGTGGAGTTCGCCGAGCCGATGCCGACCGCGGCCGATGCCGCCGCCCAATTGGGCTGCCCGGTCGGCGCGATCGCCAACAGTCTTGTGTTCACCGTCGACGGGGAGCCACTGCTGGTCATCGCCAGCGGTGCGCACCGGGTCGACCTTGACAAGGTGGCTGTGCTGCTCGGCCTGCCGAAACCCCGTCGTGCGAGCAAGGAGTTCGTGCTGGAGCACACCGGTCAACCGGTCGGCGGGGTCGCTCCGATCGGGCATCCGAGGCCGATTCGGACAGTGGTCGACACCGCGCTCAAGGAATACGACCGAATTTGGGCGGGTGCGGGCAGCAAATACACCATGTTTCCCAGCTCGTTCGATGAGCTGATCCGACTGACCGGTGGAATGCCTGCCGACGTCGGCGAATGAGCGAACACGGGTTCCCGGCCGAACTGTCATCGGCCGGGAACCCCGTGGGTCAGCCCTGCGGGGAACGTGCGGTGGCTTTTAGGAAGATCAGGGAAAATACGGCGAGGCAGGCTCCCGAGAGGTACATCGCGGGCGGACCGACGGTCAGCAGGAGGCCGCCGACGGCGGTTCCCGCTCCGATTCCCAGATAGATCGACGACGAGTTCAGCGCGACCACGAGCGGAGCCTCCCGCGGCGCCGCCGCGATGAGGCGATGTTGCTGGGCGGGTGTCTGCGTCCAACTCGTCGCGCCCCACACCAGGGCGAGGAAGCCGACGATGACGGGGAGCGCGGCCCGCGCTTCGGCGATCCAGGCCAGCGCCGCCAGGCAGGCGGCCATACCCCCATAGGCGGCGGTGAGCACCCGCACCGAGCCCCAGCGGTCGGTGCAGTAGCCGGAGGCGAGATTGCCGAACACCGCGCCGACACCGTAGAGGAGCAGCATCACCGTCACCGACGATTCCGGCACCCCGACCGCGCCGAGCGCGGGGACCGCGTAGGCGTAGGCGGTGTAGCAGGCGGCCATGCCCAGGATGGTCAGCGGCAGCACGGTCAGCACCCCGGGTCGGCGCAGCGCGGCGAGCCGGACTCTCAGCGGGACGGCCGGGCTGCCCGGCAGCGGCGGCATGATGAGCGCGACACCCACCGCGGCCACCACGCTCAACACCGCGACCAGCCAGAGCGCGATCCGCCAGCCGAACCACTGGCCCGCCAGGTCGCCGAGCGGGACGCCCAGCGCCGTGGCCGCGGTGAGCCCGCCGATGACCACCGACAGCGCGCGGCCGCGCAGCTCCGGCCGCACCAGCGACGCGCTTGCCGCACCCGCGTTGGGGGTGTAGGCCGCCGCTCCCGCCGCCGCGAGCACCCGGCTCGCCAGCAGGACCGCGAGGTTCGGCGCAAGCGCAGAACCGACGTTGGCCGCGCCGAGCACGACCAGCGCGGCCACCAGCAGGCGTCGCCGGGGAACGCGCGCGGTGACCGTGGCGACAAGCGGCGCGAGCACCGCGTAGGCGATCGCGAAAACTGTGACGCTCTGGCCGGCGGCGGCCGAAGACACCGCGAGATCCTGCGCCATGGTGGGCAGGAAGCCCGCGACGACGAAGGCGTCCGTGCCGACCGCGAAGGTGCCGAGTGCGAGCACCAGCGTCGAGCCGAGGCCGCGGTCCTGCCGCTGGACCGTCCCCCTCGACGCAATCGAGACATTAGACATCCAGATTCTCCTCAACCGCCGCGCGATCTCACGACGACCGCGCGCTCAGTTCCTGGCTTCGGCGTACCAGCGCTTGGCCCGCGCCCTGGCCCCGTTGGGGATGTCGAGCGCCAGATCGGCCAGCGTCCGCGCCGCCAGTTCTCTACGCCAGGCCAACTCCGCCTGCCGCATCGCGGTGGCGATGCCGCATGGGCGAAGGAAGTCACGGGCGGGCCGGTCGGCCCCCATCCCGTTCCGGCGGATCTCCGAACAGCGAAAGGCGTCCTCGGTCCCCTCGATCGCAAGGACGATGTCCAGCAGCGTGATCTTCTCCAGCGGTCGGCTGAGCCGGAATCCGCCTTTGACCCCAGCCGTGGACGCGAGGATGTCCGCGCGCGAGAGTGCCTGAAGACACTTGTTCAAGTACGCGGTCGGCAGGTCGAACGCCTCGGCCAGCTTGGCCGTGGGGATCGCGTCTCCCTCCTCGCCCAGCCAGGCGATCAGAAGACAGCAGTGCGCGCCCCACTCGACACCTTGCCCCATCCGCACATCCCGGATACTACACATCCAGATTGACAGCCCCAACCCCTCCGGTGGCTCCAGGCTGGAGAATCACCCGGCAGGCGCCCCGGAGCCGGTGAGCGGTTCGCCGGAGCGGCAGGATCAGGGTGAGCAGCCGTTGGGGTGGGCTGTCCTAGGCGCGTTCGGTGTCGGTGGTGATCAGTCGTGGGTGCCGTGACCCTGGTGGGCGTGTCGAGATCGACTTGGTCGAGCTGGCCACGGCAGCGGTGTGGGAAGAAGTTGTCCGGGCAGTTGTCGACCCAGGGTGTCCTGGCGTGCCGGATCGGAGTGGTGGGGGGCGTAGGTTGTTTGGTGTGCCTGATGAGGTTCTTCCGGTCGAGGTCGGTCGGAGTGTGGAGCTGTTCCTGACCGTGGTGGAGGAGTTGGCGCCGGGCTTGGTCGCGGGCTTCTACCTGGTCGGGTCGGTGGCGTTGGGTGACTTTCATGCCCGTGGTGCCGGTCGTGGTCGGCTCAGCACGGCCAGCGACATCGATGTCGTCGCGGTCACCGAGGGCGTGTGGAGCCCGGGTCTCGGGAGATGGCGGCGTTGGCCGAGGCGCACGCCCGCACGGTGGCCGCCTTTCCCCGGCCGCATTTCGACGGTGCGGTGCTCACCTGGGCCGATCTCGCCGCCGGGCCGGATAGCTGTCCTGATGTTCCCTGCGCGCAGGAGGGCCGGTTCACACCGGCCGGGCGGTCCGGCGTCAACCCGGTGATGTTCTGCGAGCTGGCCTGGCACGGGATCGCGGTGCGCGGGCCACAGCCCGCCGAGCTGGACCTGTGGGCCGACCAGGGTGCCTTGCGCGCGTTCACCCTGGACAACCTCCGCTCCTACTGGCGGCCATGGTGGCAGCAGAAACAGCGATGGAGCGCCCTGTCGCTCGCCATCGGACTCAGCCCGTGGTTCCCGGTGTGGGCCGTCCTCGGCGTGAGCAGGCTGCACCACCTGCTCGCCACCGGAACAATGACCTCCAAATGCGGCGCGGGCCGATACGCCCACAACGAGTTCGACCCACGCTGGCAACGCATCATCGCCGAAAGCCTGCACCTGCGCACCCAGGGCGCCGAAGGCCACCGGGGCTACCGCAACCCACTGGCCCGACGTCGCGACACTCTCGCGTTCCTGGACACCACGATCGACGCCGCGCTCGCGCTTCCCGCCATATCCTGACCACACCTCGCCCTGGACGAGTTCGAATGGCAGGTTCCGTGTCTGAGAGCGCGGGAGTTCGGCGGCGGTGGGAGCGCTGGACTCGTCACTGGGTCGGGAGTGTCATGGGGACAGCGTCCTGGACTCGGCGGGCGCGCGACTGGGAAATGTGGGCGGTGATCAGTCGTAGGTGCCGACCGGTCTGGTGGGGGTGGCTGATGCGTGGTCGAACTCGACCGCCTCCGTCCAGCCTTCGGGGTCGTTGTCGCGGATCCAGCGCCTGCGGGTGGTTGGTGCGCAGCGTGCTCGGTGCTCGTCGTGGTGCCTCAGCCGGTGTTGCGATGGGATTGGCATCATGGCTGCGCTTCCGGTCCGTGATGGTGTCGGTAACACCTTGGTCGCCGTTCGTTTCGTCGGGGAAGATGAGCTGGCGCAGACGATCGCGCCTGCGTCGCTGGTCGTCGTTGTTCATGCGGGTGGCGTTCTGCTGATGTTCGACAGCTGGCGAAAGCAGTGGGAACTGCCTGGGGGAATGCGAGAGCGAGGGGAAACCGCGCGTCAGACCGCGGTACGAGAACTGCGGGAGGAGACTGGCATCCACGGGGTTGACCTGTCCTTCGCCGCGGTTGCCGAGTTCGACCTCGTCAAGCCTGCGCGTCGGGAACTCCTTGCTGTCTATCGGGTTGAACTCCAGACCGTGCCTCGGCTTGTCGTGAACGACGAGGCCCTGGATTTCCGGTGGTGGCGGCCATCGGCTCCGGTAAGTGACGACATGAGTCCGCTGGACGCGGAGATCGCCAGGCGGGTGCACCGGTCCTCGATCACCTGACGAGTGGCAGCGGGCTCAACACACTTTCCCGCTCGGCGGCGCCGGACAGGATGTGCTCCCGGTCGATGAGCCTCTTGATCAGGGCAGGTGACCAACGAGGTCCAAGATCACTGGACTGGTCGGTACGCTTCGCCGCCGTCGTTGAGGAGGCGTTCGGCTTCGGCCCAGATTTCGTTGGGGGGCATGCCGAAGTCGATGGTTTTGCGGAAGGGCTGGCGCACGTCGCGCTCGATGCGGAGGTAGACCTCGTTGCGGTTGCCTTCTGGGTCGAAGAAGTAGATGCCGAAGGCGTTGCCGTGGGACACCTCCTGCTGCACCTCGACGCCCTCCTCCGCGAACACCCGGTGGAACGCGCGGATGTCTTCGAGGTCGCGGACCCGCCAGGAAATCTGGTGCTGCTGCTTGTCGCCGATCGCGGACGTGCGGCCGGTTTGGAGGACGAACTCGTGGTGTTCCTCGTCCGGGCGGGAGCTGAAGAACACGATGCCCAGGTCGGCGTCCTCGTCGGTGACGGTCAGGCCCAAGATCCGCTCGTAGAAGTCCCGCATCTTCGGCAGGTCGTAGACCCACAGTCCGGTGTGGCCTAGCTGCGTGATACCCATAGCCTTACTCCGATCTTCTTGTTAGGAACCGTGTCGACGGTGGTGTTCGCCTTGGCGGACCAGGTATTCCCAGCCCGCGCGCATCTGGCGGGCGTTCCACACCTGGTCGCGTTTGGCGTGTGTCTCGGCTTCGTCCGACCACAGCACTGGGCCGCCTGCGCTCATGGCGAGCAATTGTGTGCGGCAGGCGCGTTCAAGCAGCACCGCGTGCATCACGGCGGACTCGATGTCCGGGCCAGCCGTCACCGCGCCGTGGTTGGGAATGAGGACGGCATTGGCCCCGCCGAGGCGCCCGGCGAGCGCGGCGCCGAGTTCGGCGGTCGCGATGAGGGCGCCGGTGTCGGTGAAGCGCGGAAGCTGCGGGTAGGTGAACGGGACCGCGTCGTGCGACAGCGGCTTGAGGTCGGTGTCCAGCGAGGCGAACGCGGCGAGCGCCGGGGCATGGGTGTGCACAACGGCGCCCACATCGGACCGGGCGGCCATGATCTTGGTGTGAATCGGGTACTCCAGATGACGACTGCCTGATCCGTCCACAATGGACCCATCAGGCGCGACCAGCACGACCCGGTCGGCGTCGATTTCCTCGAATCCCCAGCCGGACGCCTTCATCCAGACGCCGCGGCCGTCGGGATCGCGGACCGACGCGTGGCCCCACACCAGGTCGCCCAGCCCGGCCGCGGCTAGGGCGTGGCAGGCCTGTGCCACCAACTGCCTTGGGTGGTTCATCTTCCCATCCGGTTCACAGGGCGCGGGGCGCGGCGTGGTCGAGGACGACGACCTCGGCGGCGACGAGGTCGCGCAGCACTTGGTAATGCATCTGCTGGTGCACAGGCGCGAGTCCGGCCTGGTGGATCGGCACGGCGACGCGCGGTGCGACGGCGCGGACGTAGTCGACAGCCTCGCCGATCTTCAGCCACGGCGCGCCCACTGGGACGAGCAGCACGTCGACGTTCCCGGGCGGCGGATCGAAGGCGTCGCCGGGGTGCAGCACGAGACCGTCGATCAGGTAGCCGTTGTTGTCCGTACCGGGCAGGTCGGCATGCACACAGGCGTGTTGTCCGCTGCCTGTCACGGTGATCTCGATGTCCTTCACCATGAGCTTGTCGCCGGGACTGGCTGAAGTCGTCGTCACGCCGTCCAGCGCGGCCGCGGGGCTGTGCACGATTGTCGCTTGTGGATTGTTCGCGGCCAGGACGCGCACCCGGCCCGCGTCAAGGTGATCCGGGTGGGAGTGCGTGATGAGGATGGCGTCGAGGTCGCGCAAGCTCTCGAAGTCGTGCGAATAGGTTCCGGGGTCGAGCAGCACGCGTGCCCCGCCGCCGGGGGGCTCGACCAGCACGCAGGCGTGTCCGAAGTGGGTAAGGCGCATCAGTGATCCTCACGTCAGGGGTTGACGACGGTCATCCACATGGGTTCGGTGCGGCGACCCATGGCCTCGATGGCCGTTGTCGCCTCGGTCAACGGGAATCGGTGGGTGATCAGCTCGTCGGCGGTGACCGCGCCACTGCCCAACACGCGCAGCACGTCCCTGGCGTCGGTGCGGGTGCAGGACCGGGTGCCGACGAAACGCCAGCAGTGCGTCATCATCGCGAAGGGGGCAACGCCAACGGTGTGTGGTTCGCTCCCATGTGGACCAAGGTGCCGCCCGTGCCCAGCGCCGCCATGGCCTGGGCGGTGGCCGCGCCGTCGGGGATGAAGTCGATGACGGCGTGCGCGCCGTCCGGCGCCTGCTCACGCAGCAGCGCGGTGAGCCCGCCCGTGGCCGCCCAGTCCTCGGGCAGGTCACTGGTCGCTATCCCGCTGGTCGCAAAGGTTCCGGCCAGCGCGGCGACCGCGTCGACGCGATCGCGGTCCCGGCCGACCAGGATGAGCCGGGCGATGCCGAAGTGCGCGGCGAGCTTGGCCGTGGCGGTGCCCATCGTGCCGGTCGCCGCGGTGACGACGACGGTGGCCGCCGCGGGCAGGGCGGCGCACTTGAGCGCCCGCACCGCGTTGGCCAGGTCGTGCACCTTGGCCGCGACGTCGAAGCTCACGTTGTCGGGCAGATGGTCGATCAACCAGTGCGGCACCCGAATGTATTCGGCGAGCCCGCCGTCGTGGTACTGGTCGTAGAGCGGCGTCGCCGCGCCGAACGCGGCATGGCCGATCATGGCCTGCTGGGCGCACATCATGTCGCGGTCGGTGCGGCAGTAGTCGCAGTCCCGGCAGTTCAGGTTCGGATGCACCCGCGCCCGGTCCCCGACGGCGATACCGGAGATCCCGGGGACAGCGGCGCCGACCGCGGCGACCGTGCCCGCGGCCTCGTGGCCGAGCGTGGTGGGCAGATGCTTGACCGCGCCCATGGCCAGCAGCCGGACGATGCCCGGCGCGAGACCGGCGGCGGCGATCTTGACCACCACGTCGAGCGGACCGGGTTCCGGCACCGGGACACGGTCCAGGGTCACGGTTTCCCCGTCGTGGGCGCGCAGGGCAAGCATTGTCGTCATCGGTGGGCTCCCGCGTCGATGCGGTCAAGCCGTTCTGGCGCAGAGGTTTCGGCGACCCGGGTGGTCTCGGCGACTTGGGGCAGCTCAAGGTGCGACAGCAGGCTGAGGTGCAGGCTGGGCTCGGTGGCGACACTGGCGTGCGCGATACCCAGCGGCACTCGGACGAAGTCACCGGGACCGAGGTCGACCACCCCGAGCTGCGTGAACAGGGTGCGCCTGCCGCTGACCTGGTACTGGATCTCGTCGGCGTCGAGCGTCCGGCGATAGCGCCGCGCGCCGCCGGGAACGGTGGCGAAAGTCCCGAGCCGGACGCCCGCGCAGCCGTAGAGCCAGGTGACCCCGCCATCGGAGCCGTCGGACTCGCCGCGCAGCACGCCGATGCGGTCCGACTCGGCCCGCACTTGGTGGAGCAGCTTCTCTTCGTCCACTCCGAACACCGCCACATCGTGCTGCGGGGTCCCCATGCACTGGGTGACGGCCTCGTTCACCGCCCCGGGCTGCCAACCGGGAAACGGCGGGAACACCGGCCGCGACTCATGCCGCGGCGGCACGAGCTCGGCGACCGGCGCGGGAAGGTAGAAGAGCAGGTGGCTTTCGCGGCGCCCGTAGTTGTCATGGGCGACACCGCGCGGAATGTGGGAGAACTCGCCCGGCCGGTGCTCGATGACGCCCAGCTCGGTCATGAGGGTGCGCTCACCGGCGATCTGGTACGAGATCTCGTCCACGTCGCAGTTGCGGTGGTAGAACGGCTGCCGGTTGTCCATGGTCTGCCACTCGACGCGGATCACGTCGTTCTCGTAGACGCCGCGGGGCGGGGCGAACGGCTGGGCGGCGTACTCCTGCGGAAAATGCACCACGGACAGCGGCGGGTGGTCGCGCCACAGTTTGAACGGCACGTTCGCCGGGTGCGGCGCCGAGAGCAGCAGGTGCTCGTCGCGGGGGACGCCGCGCAGCGGCTGGTCCTCGCCGATGACCATGACGTCCTCGATGACGTCCATGACGACCTCCTAGTCGAAGTGAGCGCGTTCAGTCGCTCGGGAGGGCCTGGTAGTAGCGGGCAGCGCCCGGGTGCAGCGGGATCGGCGTCCGGCCCATCGCCACCGGGTCCAGCGGGTAGGTGACCGGGCTGCGTTCCGGCGGCAGGTGCCGGTACTGGCCTTCGAGGATTTCGCGGGTCTCGCCGAGCACCCACGCCACCGCGTAGGCGATGTCCTCGGCGAGGTCGGCCGTGGTGAGCACGAGGAAATCGGAGAAGTCCAGCGTGCGAAAGCCTGGCGTGTCGGGGAAGTAGCCGTCCGCGACGGTCGCGGCAGGCCAGCCGTAGTCCTCGGCCAGTCCGTCCAGCACGGCGTCTTCCACCGGCAGAAAATGGTAGTCGGCGGCGAACCGCTGCCACGCGGGCAGCATCACCGCCTCGTGGATGATGGCATTGGCCCGCCCGGCGAGCACGTGGTCGAGCGACTCGAAGGGCCGCTCGTCCTCCAGAAAACACCCGCCCCAGCCGACCACGTCAACGCCCGCGCGGTCCAGGACGGCGTGCGCGGCCAGCCCGACGTGGTTGATCCCGTCGTTGACCGAAGTGGCCAGCCGCAGTCGCGGCGCGCGCTCCCGCAACTCGGCGAACGTGCCGACGCCCAGCGACCGGTGCACCGCCACCACCAGCCGGTCGCGCTGCGGGATGACGCCGAGCGCACGCAGCCGGGGGAACTTCTCGCCCGCGTAGACCCCGCGCCCGTCCAAGGCCGTCACGGTGAACGCGGCCGGGGTGGTCAGCGCGATGTCGACCTCGCCGTGCCCCACCGCGCGGACGGCGTCAACGAAACCTCGGCTGTTCCAGGTGGCGAACCGGCTGCCCGGCCCGGTGCGGTCGCCCAGTTCCTGCGCCACCCAGCCGCACACCCGATGCAGGTTGGCGCCGCCCCAGTCGCCGCGCAGGTGCAGGGTCACGGTCCGGTCGATCTTCGGCTCCGGTGGGCGGGTCATCGGGCGCCGCACGCGCGGACGGTGTTGCCGATCGCCCCGACGCCGTCGACCTCGACCCTGATCACGTCACCGTCGCGCAGGAACACCTGCGGATCGCGGCGATAGCCGACCCCGCCCGGGGTTCCGGTCAGGATCAGGTCGCCGGGCGTGAGCGCGGTGAACGTGGAAATCACCGCGATCAGCCGGGGAATGGAGAACATCAGCTTGCCCAGATCGGACTCCTGCATCTTCTCGCCGTTGAGCACCGTGCGGATTCCGGCGCTGTCGATATCGACCTCCGTGGGCGCGACAAGGTACGGGCCGACCGGGGTGCTGGCGTCCCACGCCTTGCCCTGCATCCACTGGTGGGTCTTGTACTGATAGTCGCGCATGGTGACGTCGTTGGCCACCGCGTAGCCGAGCACGTGCTGGTGCGCGTCGGCCTCCGGGATCCGGCGGCCGGGGCGGCCGATCACCACGGCGAGCTCGCCCTCATAGTCCACTTGGGTGGATTCCGGCGGCAGCACGATGTCGTCGTACGGGCCGAGCAGAGACGCGGCGAACTTGGGAAACAGCACCGGATACTCGGGAATGTCCCGTTTGGTCTCACTGACGTGGTCGAGGTAGTTGAGCCCGACGCAGAAGACCTTCGTGGGCGCGGGCACCACCGGCAGCAGCCGCGCCTCGCCGACTGGGGTGGCCCCCGCTTCATCGCGCGGCGCCATAGCGAGCACGTCCGGCGTGGTCGAGGCGCCCAACTCGGTGAGCCCGCGCAGCGGGATGACCGTCGAGTCGCGCAGTTCGCCGACCTGTCGCCGGTCGCGGTGTTCGTAGGTCACGTAAGGCACGGGCTGTTTCCCTTCAGCGTGGCTGGGGTTAGTGTCTTCTGGGGCGTCCAGGCCAGCACCTGGCCCACGACGGTCGCGCTGTCCGCTGGCCGCCAGGCTGCCGCGACGACGCGATCCGGCCGCAGCAGCACGAAGGACCCTCGGTAGGCCGCGAACTCCCGCGCCAGGTTGCCGTCGACGTCCAACAGCAGGCGGCGGGGCGTGCGCGGCAGGCGGTCGTCAAGTCCAATCTCGACGGTGGCCGCCGTCAACGCGGCGGCCACCGGCTCGACCGCCGCCCAGCAGCCTGCGTCGCCGAGGTCGACGCCCAGCAGCGCCCAGCCGGTCCCCAGCAGGTCGTCCAGGCCGCGGACGACGTGGTCGGTGGCGTCGAAGGCCAGCGGCTGCCCGACCGCGACGCCGACCGGCCCGCTTCCCGCCGGGACGACCAAACCCTTGGTGTAGCGCTGAAGCGGCCGGTAGCGCATCTCCTCCAGGTAGGCGCGGCCCGTCGCGGTGCCCAGCGCCCGCGCCACCGCGGCGTCGCGGGCCCGCGCCAGACCGGGCTTGGTCGTCATGACCACTCTGCCCAGCCGCTCGGACATGCGCACCGTGGCCAACGCGTGCGGGAGCCGTTCGTCCTGGTAACTCGACAGGGCGGCCGGATCCAGCCGTCCGGCCAGCACGTCGGCGACCTTCCAGCTCAGATTGATCGCGTCGCGGATGCCGGAGTTCAAGCCCTGCCCGGCGAAGGGCGGCATCATGTGCGCGGCGTCGCCGAGCAGGAACGAGCGGCCGATCATCCACTGGTCGGCGACGACGGCGTTGAAGCGGTAGCTGACCGCGCGCTCCACCTGCGCGGGCGTGATCGGCCGGTAGCGGGACACCAGCTTCTCGATGAGCTCGAACGGCGGCGGCTCTCCCGCCGCGCCCTCGCCCGCGAACAGCCGGAACTCGTAGCGGCAGCGCCCGTCCAGGCCCGCGACGATCACATGTGGACGGTCGGGATCGCCGTGGTGCATGGCGAACCGCTCGGTGTGCGGGTCGTCTAGGGTGTCCACGACCAGCCAGACGTCGTCGTAGCTGCGGCCGGTCATGTCGACGCCTTGCAACAGCCGGGTGGCCGACCGGCCGCCGTCGCAGCCGAGCACGTAGGCGGCCTCGACGGTGATCTCGCCGTCCGGGGTGAGCGCGTGGACGCCGACCCCGTCTGGCCGCTGGTCGAAGCCGGTGACCCGGGTGTCGAACGCCAGCCGCGCGGTGGGCATCTCCGCCACCGCGCCCGCCAGCACTTGCTCCAAATCGGGCTGGGCGAAGGGGTTCTTGAACGGGTATCCCATCCGGTACGGGCGCGGGCCGCGGGCGTGGAACAGCACCCGGCCGTGGCTGTCGTAGTAGCGCGTGCCGGTGCCTGGCGCGACCACGGACAGCACACGGTCGACTATCCCGGCCTGCTGGAACCCGCGCAGCGCCTCGTCGTCCACGCTGATCGCCTTGGGCTCGTCACTGGTGCCCGAGCGCTGCTCCAGCACCGCGACCGTGACACCCCGGGCCGCCAGCAGCGCCGCCGCTGTCAGGCCGACCGGACCCGCGCCGCAGACCACCACATCGTAGGGACCCGTCATGGCTCGCCCTCCCGTCCTGTCCTGGCACTGACGGTACGCACAGAGTCCTGACTTTCGTCAGCAGATTCCTGATTTTCAGGACAGCGGAACGGCCTATGGTGTGGGCATGACCGGACGAGGGCGCGACGCCAGCACCTACCGTGACCGCAACTCGACCGCCGACCGCGCGCTGGACATCCTGCTGCTCTACGCGACCGGCAAGCCCGTGTGGTCCGGCACGGAAATCGCCGCGGAACTCGGCGTGGCGCGCTCCACCGGCTACCGCTACATCCAGAGCCTCGTCCGAATGGGATTCATCGAGGAGACCGCGGGCGGATTCCGGCTCGGACCGCGGATCTTCGAGCTAGCCCGGTCGGCCAGAGCGGGCTTGGGCCTGTCCGAGATCGCGCTGCCGGTGATGCGGGAACTGGGCGCCCAGATCGACGAGACGGTGCTGCTCACCCGGCGGTCCGGCCGGTCGGTGGTGTGCCTGGACCTGGTCGAAGCGCGGCACGCCGTCCGGCTGTCCTACGAACGGGGCCACGTGCTGCCCATCAACGCGGGCGCCGCCGCGGAGGTCCTCCTGGCGTGGGCCCACCCGGACGAGGTCACCGCCGTCCTCGACCAGGCCCCACTGGAGCGCTTCACCGCCCGAACCCTGACTGACCCCGATCGGCTGCGCGCCCGCCTCGCCCAGATCCGCAAGCGCGGCGTCGCCCTCTCCCACGGCGAACTGGACGAGCACATCCTCGGCGTCGCCGCCCCCATCCGCGACAGCACCGGCGGCGTGTGCGCTGCGGTCAGCATCGCCGCCTTGGCCGCCCGAATCCCGCGCGCCGAAGTGCCCGCCGTCGAGCGCGCCGTCCGCGACGCGGCCCTGTCCATAACCCGCGAACTCGAACTGCGCGACCGCTGAACGTTCGCTCTTGTCTGGGGGTGGGCAGCGGTTCAGGTGAGCTTGCCCGGTTTGCTGAACAGGGCCACGGTCAGCACCATCAGGACCGCGGCGCAGCCTGCGAGGACCATGACCACCGACGGTGATGTGGCATCGACGACGAGGCCGCCCAGCAGCGCCCCGACCGAGATCGTGGCCTGGAACGACGAGGTGAACAGGACCGACGCGTCCTCGGGCGCGTCCGGGGCCGCCTTGACGAACCAGGTCTGCGAGCAGACCGGGACCGCGCCGTAGGCCAGGCCCCACACGATCAGCAGCGCCACCGCGCCCACCGCCGTCACCCCGAGCAAAGGCAGCAACAAGGTGGCCGCGGCGAGCATCGCCGCGACGGTCATGAACGTCACCCGGGTCGCGCGGCCGACACGAGTCTCCACGACGAAGTTGCCGACAATCCCGGCGGCGCCGTAGACCAGCAGGTACACGGTGATGGCCCCGGAACTGGACCCGGTGACCTGCTCCAAAAACGGGGTCACATAGGTGTAGGCGCCGAAATGCGCCATGACGATGAGGAACGTGACGACCAAACCGACCCTCGCCTCGGGCACACGCAGCACCTCACGCAGCACCGACAGCCTGGTCGGGGTCTCCGGCGGCAACGAGGGCACGAACGCCAGCAGCGCGGCGACGACACCGACGGTCAGCAGGCCCATGGCGACGAATGCCGCCCGCCAGTCCCACACGTCCCCGATCAGCGTGCCCGCGGGCACGCCCAGGACCGAGCCGAGCGGGACGGCGGAGAAGATGACCGCGGTCGCGCGGCCGACGTGCTCGGGGGCAACCAGTCGTGCGGCCAGCCCGGCGCCGATCGACCAGAACGCGCCGATGACGAACCCGACGAGCACCCGGGACACCAACATCACCCAATAACCGGGCGCTGCGGCGGCCAGGAAGTCGGCCACCGCGAGCACGACCATCAACAGGCACAGCATCCGCCTGCGGTCCACCCGCCCCGTCGCCACGGTCACCACGGGCGCCGCGACCGCAGCCAGAACGCCAGGCAGGAACATCATCAAACCCGCGGTGCCCTCCGAGATGCCGAACGTGTCACCAATAGGCAACAAGAGGCCAGTCGGCAAAATCTCAGTGGTCACGATCGAGAAAATCCCCAACATCACCGACACCACCGCGAACCAACCAACCAACGGCGACCCCGGCGCCGCCGAAACCTGAGGAGTGGTGGTCGTGACTGAGGACATGGCTTCACCCTTCTTGCGGTCGCTGCGGGGGACAGAACCCAGTTCACCACCCGCCCGGGACGTGGTCTGGCACGTTTCCGCCAGCACAGTCGCGCCGACGATGATGGCGAGAAATCACCAGCGCGACCTGCGGGAACGCCGCTGACGTGAGCTTCTTGCTGTCCGTCAATGTTTTGTTTGCGGAGTTCCGGAACGCCAGAATGACGTTCCCTTTCGTGTCTGACCGAGGAGTGCAAGGCACCACGCACCGGCGGTCGGTTGATTTGCTAACCTACCGAGGTGTTGACGCTGACGACTTCACTCATAAAAAGATTCTTTCATCGGCCAAGCGCGCCTGTCGAACGTGATGGCTTGCTAGGTTTACGGGTTCCTGGGCAGGTCAAGCTGGTGCCACGGCGGCAGTTCGTTCAGTTATGCGAAAAGGCGAGTGCGCAGGGGTTCAGCGCCACGGCATGGTGGCCCTGGCCTGAAGAAATGGCCGAGGGGATCGCCAAAGGTTTGGAGTCCGCTGTCGTGATGCCGTTGGGGCCGGAGAACTCCGGCACGGCGCTGCGCTGTTTCGCGGCCATGATCAGCGAGGGATTCGACGTGACCGTCGCCACGCTGGACATCGCGAAGGGCGACTTCGCGGCATTGACTGAGGTGGCGGGCGTGTGGGAATTGGCGGAACTGCTGCTTTATCGGGTGCCGGTGCTTTCGTTCGGTGGAACCAGTGCGACCGGAGATGGGGGCGGTCATACTGATTCCGGCTCCTGACTGTGGCGTGGGCGGTGAGGTCACGACCGGGCATCCCGAGACCTTGGTCGCGACTGAAACGACTCGGCGCGTGGCTGATCATGGCGCGGTTTCCGCTGTTCGGGTTTGGCCAATGCGTCCTTGCGGCGGCAGTAATCGAGTTCCAGCGCGAATACACGGCATTCGGCGTCGGCGCGGGTTGGTCAGGCTGACCTGCTGCCCGGCGACTCGATGGTCCGTCGGCATCCGGTTGCCGAGATCCGCCATGGTGAACTTCGGTGGGGTTCGCGGATCGACGCGAAGTTCCGTCATGTCAATCACAGTCTGCGGTGTCGCTGGTACTGTCGGTAGGCGGGGAGGTGGACGATGACGGGGTTCGGGGTCGATCCTGGGGCATTGCGTGCCGCGGCTGGGGCTGCGCGGCAGGCCGCGGATGTCGTGCGTGAACTGAAGTTGGGGCGGGTGGCGGAGCTTGCCTCGGCGCTGCCGGGGACGGAGTCCGCTGGAACCGCCGGTCAGCTTGGCCCGCACTGGGACGCTGCCGCTAAGACGTGGGCCGACGGCATGAGCTCCTACGCGACCACGTTGAACTCGACCGCCGATGATTACCAGGCGCGAGATGATGCCACCGCGCAGGATTTCGGCAGGATGGGCCGCTGATGGCGACGTGGTCGGAGATCAGGCAGTGGCAGCCGGACCTGATCGCTCAGGTCGGTGACCACCTTTCCGCGCAGAGCAAGGTGGTTGTCGGCTTGCAGGATGAGCTGGACGGAGCCAAGCCCACTGAGTGGACCGGGGATGCGGCGGTCGCCGCGGAGAATGATCTGCGTGTTCGTCGCCAAGCGCTGGAGGACCTCGCCGCCCGGTTGGCCGCCTCGGTGAAGGTCATTGACGACACCGAGCAGTCGGTGCGGGACCTGATTCGCGGCATCGAGGCGATCGAGGACCACGCTGCCCGGAATGGCTATCGAATCGATAACGGAGAGGTAGTCGAAACCGCGGGCGCGGGCGACATCTTCACCTTCATCTCCCTGCAAGCGGAGGTGCAGGGCATCGTGGCCCAAGCAGCCACGATCGACACCGAGTTGAACTCCGTGCTCCAGCGCATTCTCTCCGGTGAGATCAACGACGCGGGAGCCACGACGCTGGCCGCGGCGGCGGACGCGGGCGAAGACCGCATCGTCGATGAGCAGCGACATCGTGATCTGCTGGCCAAGTACCAGGTCAAGACCGACGAAACGACCATGTGGCCTACCGGTCTCGCGAAGTGGATCGCGGAAAGGAGAGGCATCCCCCAGGAACGGCTCACGGTGACCGAGGCGGCGATGCTCGATGACCTGCAGGCGCGCAAGGGGCTCATGGGGCTCAAGGAGTTCGGCGACATCCGGCAGGACGCGTTGCATGTCGCGAAGGGCAAGTTCGAGGGCCAGGGCCTGACCGACGGGCACGCGGACGCCTTCCGGCACGCGTACTGGAACGCGCTGATGACACAGAGGTACGGCGAGCAGTGGGCGAGCGAGTTCGCCACCGCGCACGAGCGGAACCCGACCAGCCACCACGTCCCGGTGGGCATGGATCTGCACAACAACCAGGTGGGGCGCGAGATCGCGCGGGCCAACCCCGACGCGAGTCCCGAGGAGTTGGCGTCTTTGGTCGAAAAGGCGGTCAAGGACGGCAAAATGGTGGTCATCGACGGCAACGACACCCTGGTGCCCTCCAACGAGGTGAACCCCGGCGAGACTCGCGACACCAAGAGCAACCCTTGGCCGACCGACAATCCCGGGCGCGGCGACGACCGCGATCCTGGCAAACCGTCGGCGAAACCGGACCAGTACTGACATGCGCTTGATATTGCCCCTGCTCGCACTGCTCGCACTACTGGCGGGATGCGGCGCGAACACCTCGGGAGTGACAGTGGAATTCGACGTGGACCTTGAGACCGCGGTCGTAGAACTGGCCCGAACCGGCGGCTCGCGACCGCTCATGGAGCTGGCCCCCGGCGACTGGACCTCAGTGCATGTCCTCTTCGGACCCGTGACCGGCGACCTGATCGAGAAAGAGCTGGGTCGCCCAGTCGAGATCACTGGCGACGGCACCTACAACGGCGACTACATCCAGGACGGCAATCTCCTCATTTTCCAACGTCACGACGAAATCGTGCGAATGGTAAGCCTTGGACAGGTCGCCGCGCTCGCGGAAGGTGAGTACCGTGCGGACGTCGTCCTGCGAGAGCAGGGCGGCGCCATCAAGATGGTCGATCCGGAGGGCCGTCCCGCAGGACGCTGACCGGATTTCACCGGACCGGGGCGGACCTCTCGCAGAGCTTTAAGCTCAGAGAACCACTAGAAGGCGGATTGGACTGCTCTCCCCGCCGGCGCCAGTGAAGGACTGGGGCTTGTCTCGCGGGCATGGTCAATGGTCCCGCCGATAGGCGTCCCAGCTCGCGGGAGCGGAGCGTCAGGGTCCGTCACGGTTTCACAGAAGGCGCGGCTTCCCGCTGCGGTTCCACGCCTAGTGCGCGGCAAGCGAGATCGGCGGCGTCCATCAGATGGTCGGCGCTGGCGCCGTCCCGGGCGCGCGTGGACATGCCCTGCATGGAGACGGCGAGAAACTCGGCCGCGGCACGCGGGTCGAGATCACCGGGCAGATCGGCTTGGCGCCGATGATCCGCCAGCCGTTCGGTGAGCACGGCGACATTGCGATTGCGGTGCTCCCGCAACTCGTCGCCGATGGCTTGGTTGGCACTGGTCAGACAGCTGGCCGCGGTGATCACCAGACAACCGCGGGGATGCGCGGAATCTGTGTAGTGCACCGCGGCGCCGTATAGCAGGCGGCAGACCAGCATCGGTGCGGAATCCGCCTCAGACAGCACCTGCTGCATCCAGCCACCGGGCCCTTGGAGGTAGTGCTGGACGACCTTTTTGAACAGTCGCCGTTTGTCACCGAACGCCGCATACAGACTCGGCGGCTCGATGCTGATCTCTTTGGTGAGCACGGAGATCGTCGTTCCCTCGTAGCCGTGCTGCCAGAACTGCGCCATGGCGACATCCAGTGCCCGGTCCAGCTCGAACCTGCGTCCTTGACCGGGTACTCCAGTCACTGCCCCTCCTCCTGCTCGACGGCCGGGGCCGCGCGATGACGGGCCACTTTCTAGGGGGATTCAAACGCGTAGTGGTGCACGCTAAAACTGGGGCTTACACACGTCAGATCCACTGGTTCCGAGTGGACGGTCGAAGCGGTAAAGCAAGTCAGTTACCAGGTCATTGCGACTCGCGACATCTTCGCGCCGGAGAACACGCAGCTTGATGTCGACAGCGGCGCCCGGCTGTGAACAGGAGAACGTCGCCTAGTCATCATCGACGCCACTGTGGACCGTCTGCATGGCGCGCGCATTCGGCAGTGGTTCGCGCGCAACGGGATCAGGGCATCGCTCGTGGCCATGCCCGCCGATGAATCGGTGAAGGACTGGGCATCGGTGCATACCGTAGTCGACGCGATGAACAATTTTGGCATTGATCGCCGCCGGGAGCCAGTCATCGTGATCGGCGGCAGGGTGCTGAATGTTGGAGGAACTCCACTCCAATCTTTGGGAAAGCAAGTTGGAGCGGTGCCTCGACTACGGGCACACCTTCTCGCCGACGCCCGAAATGGAGGCGCTGCCCACGTTGTCGCACGGCGAGGCGGTCGCGATCGACATGGTGTTGACGTCCACCGTACTTAGGCGACGCATTGCAGCACAAGCAGTGCTACGCGCCGTTGAAGATCCACCGTGGTCAGACGATCGCCGACTTCGGTCGCGACATCGGCCACACCGGAGCGGCCGATCCACTTTTGGGACTCGATTTCCTGGCCTCCTCCGGGGAGATCGAGCCCGGCTACCTCTTCGTGCTCGTGGGCATCGGCGGCGGCTTCACCTGGGGAAGCGCCGTCGTCCAAGCCACCGACCTGATCTGCGCCGTCTCCACCTGAATCAACAGCCCACGTCGTTGAACGGAGGGTCATGTTGACCCAGATCCACTCCCAGCAGAACACCGGGGCCACGGTTTCGGCCAACCGGGCAATTTTCTGCATGATTCTCGCCGTGTTCGGCGTCGGCATTGTCGAGTATCTCATCGCCGGTGTGCTGCCTGAGGTGTCGCGCGACATGGGGGTGACCGACGGCACCGCCGGACTGCTGGTCACCGTCTACGCCGTCACCGTCATGATTGGCGGTCCGCTGATGACCGTGGTCACCTCCTCGGTGCGCCGCACTCCGCTGATCATCGGCTCGGTGGCGTTGTTTGTACTCGGAAACATCGCCACCGCGCTCGCACCGAACTTCGCCGTCCTGATCGTCGCCCGCGTGCTGACCGCCCTGCCGCACGACACGTTCTTCGCGCTGTGCCTGGTGCTGGCGACCACACTGGTTGAGCCCGAGTTCCAGGGGCGCGCCATCGCCCGGGTCGCCCTTGGGCTGAACCTGGCGACTGTCCTCGGCGTGCCGCTGGGGACCTTCGTCGGGCACCAGCTCGGCTGGCGGGCCTCCTTCGTCGCCGTCGCTGTCCTCCAGACCGTGGTGACGGTCGCGCTGGTGGTTGTCACCCGGAAGGCGCCGGAACACATGGCAGGCCGGATCTCCTCTGAGATCAAGGTGTTCGCTCGCGGCCCGGTGCTGTGGGCGCTGGGTCTCACCGCGCTCGGCCAGGCCGCGTTGTTCGTGTTCTTCACCTTCGTGGCGCCGTACCTGGCACAGCTCCGCCACCTGTCGGAGAACCAGGTGACGGTGGCGCAGTTCGTCTTCGGTATCGGCGCCATCGTCGGCAACCAGCTCGGTGGGAAGTTCGCCGACCACGACCTGGACAAGACGCTCTACGTGACGTTGACCGCCTTGGCCGCGGCGCTGGTGGCGCTGCTGCTGGTCGGGACCAGCGAGGTGTTCTCCATGGTCTGGATGTTCGTGCTCGGCGCGGCCGGGTTCTCGATCATCCCGCCGCTGGCCTCGAAGCTGATCTCTGCGGCCGCCGAGGCGCCGCATCTGGCTGCCACCGTCAACATCGCGGGCTTCCAGTTGGCCAACGCGGCAGGCGCTTGGATCGGTTCGATCGCGCTGGGAGCGGGTGCGGGCGTGGGTTCCCTGCCCGTCATCGGCACCGTGCTCGCGGCGGGCGCCGTCGGGCTGCTGGCCCTGGCACAGCGTGCCGGAAAGCCGTCCGCGGCGACTACGACCGCGGTCTCGTTCGCCGAGGCGGGGGATGACATGCGCGCCGCCCTTATCGACGGCCCGAGCTCAGTCAGGACCATCGAGGTTCCGACACCCGAGACGAACACAGGCGACGTGCTGGTCCGCGTGTGCTTCGTGGGTTTGTGCGGCACTGATCTCGAACTCCTGCACGTCACGTCCCCGTATCTGCGCGACGGGCGTGCCCGCTATCCGCACTGCTTCGCCACGAATAGGTCGGCGTGGTCGAGTCGGTCGGCCCCGACTCCCAAAGATCCACGTTACCCTCTGCCACAACCTGTCCAACGCCCTGACCGAATTAACCAATACCAAAATTCGACTACTCATCCGACTCGCCTACGGCTGCAAACACCTTACGCCTCATAACGCTCGCACTCCTCGCCCTCAGTGGGCCACGGCACCGACCTACCCGGACGCACCCACACATAGCTCCCCCAAGAGCCGTTGAGAGGGCGTGCTCGCCAGGTCTTCGTTCGACCCTTACGCGCGGCAATCGCAGCGTTGCCGCAACGGCAGTGCGACGGAGGGCGCCTTGTCTCGGTTGTCGCCTTGCCGTAGTTCTTGGGCATGCCGCGCGCTTCCTTTAGCGGCACCTGGACACTGATCGTCTTCTTTCGCTCGTCGGCGGCTGGTTGGGTGGTATGAAATGCTGGCAGGAAGCCTTGTCATTCAGGCAGCGGTATTTGGTTGTTGGAACTCTTCCGGGCAGTGACAGCGGCGCGGTGGGATCAGTTGGTGGACCCAGTTCGGATGCTGGAGTAGCCGATCGCAACCGGTTCATCGGCGAGTCTGAGCCTCCAAGTGTTCACTCGGCATGGAGTCCCTGTATCCATCGTGGTGGCCTATGTCCCCGCGGTGTCACTGGCTTCCGTTTTCCTCGTAGTCGGTCTCGTTGTCCCAGTCGATTGTGCGGCGGTACTGGGGATGGTCGTAATCCATTAGGGCGGCCAGGTGCACGGGGGCGGGGTAGCTGGTCCTGCCGTCCCAGGAGACCGCGTGTTGGCACAGGCGGGCTGCGGCGACGGCGTGTCGTTCCGGGTCGGTTTCCGTGCCGACGACCAGGATCTCGGTTGTGGTGTGGGCATACCAGGTGTGCCTGCCCATCTGTGAGTCCGCCGACCACCGGCCGTGCTTATCGCCCAGGCGCCTGGTCCGTTTCTCCCCGCTCCACTGGCGCGGGATATTGGACAAGATCCAGGTATTCGCGGATCCGTTGAGCCGGAACAGGGCGCTGGTCGTGGCCGCGGTGGCGCGTCCGGCCGCGTCGCGCACTTCGACCGGGCGGGGCAGGTCGCGGGATCCTGACGTCACCCGGACTACCGCGAGGGGGCGGTGGCATGGTTCAAGAGTCCAGCCCGGCAGAGCCGGACGGCCGTCGACCCGGCCCGCCGCGTCCGGAGCGCGGTCCAGGTTTTTGTTGGCCAACAACGGCCACAGGGATCTGGAACTGTCCCCGGAGGACATCAGCACGTAACCCATGCCGGGGGTGAGGTTCGGACCCAGGACGCCGAGAGCGGTGTCGATGGCCGCGACCAAGGCCGCGTCCTGACGCTTCCCCTCGGACAGCCGGGTCGCGCGGAACGAGGCGTTCACCGCGAAGTAGTCATGCCAGCCGGGTCCGAGGCCGGTCATCGACTGCTCGTCGGCCTGGTACGCGAGAGTCCGCCAGTGGTTGCCGTCGGGGATCATGGCGACCAGGGCCCAGCTCAACTTCGGCGCGCCGGTCCGCCACATCTCCCCGCGTTGGACGCGCACGTGGAGACCGACGTACGCGACCGGCTCCTCGGCATCAGGGCGGGTGAACAAAAGCGCCTCGGTCAGCTTAGGATGGATGAGACCCGCCATCCGGAAGAGGTCGGCTAGGGCACCGTGGCCCGCGTAGTCCTTGGCCGGGTCCTCATCCTGCGCCGCCGCCACCAGGAACTGGGCGAGGACACCACGCCCGGCGAGCAGGCGGCTGACGTCGGGCTTCGCGTCGTCATCCCGTTTCTTGCCGTCGTATTCGGTCTCGCACAGGGCCAGCACCCGCGTGCCGTCCGGCACCTCGTGCTTGCGCAGCGCTTCGGGCACCCCGCCGCGCCCCTGCCGGTCGCCGTGGGCCAGGAACCCGGAGGCGTGGTGGAACGCGACCTCCACATGGGAGTGCACCCCGACAAGGGTGTCCTCAGGAATGCCGTCGACAAGGTCGTCGCGGGAGAAGTGGTAGGCCAGCAACCGCTGCACCCGGGCGCGGGTGCTTTGGGTGCTGTAGAGGACCAGGAGCCGCAGCCGCTCCGCGCCGGACGCTTTGACGACCGAGGGGAGACCGCCCTCATCGAGTAGGTCGACATCACGGCCTTTGTCGATCTTCCGGCGGGCCTGCGCCGAGAACCGGTGGCTAACCCGGCGGGCGCTCATATTCTGCTCCCCAAGCACAGCGGCGGCGTGTTTCGCCAACTCGCGCACCGTGTGCATGCCCACTCCGCGACCGATCGGAAACCGCACGGACTTGCGCACGAGTGCCCGCAACCGCCCGGGTGGCCCCGACAAGTCGAGATCTCCCTCATCGAGAAGCCTCTCCCCGCGAAGCCCGTGCGCGACCGTCAATGCGGCCATGCTCGTCTTTTCAATCCTGCTATTCAGCCTGCCCTCCACCGCGAGACACAGCAACGGGTCGTCGTCGTGCCGCGGAGCCAGCCAGGCACTGCGCGCGCCCCGCAGTTCCCAGCTCAACCGGGACACACCGGGGTCAAGCACTAGAACCGGGGTCCGCACCCCGGGCATCGTCTTCATCAGCAGCCGGACCCGGAGCGCGGCGTAGTTGACGACGCCGTCCTTCCACGGCGACGACCACAGGGTGCCGGAGTCCCACACCAGCAGGTTCCCGTCGGTGTCGGCCCGCAGACGCACATCGCGGCCGTCGACTCGCCAGACCGCTCCTGACAGCAGGCGGGCCGCCTCCCATGTCGCGGCTTCGTACACCCAGTTCGGCGCGTCCGGCTGGTCGCCGAGGAGGCGTACCTGGTCCGCCAGCGCCACTTCCTCGGCCACACTGTCCGCGACGAGATCGGCAAGCTCGCTGGGGTAGCCGAAGTCGATGTCACCGGCTGGCACATTGTCCAGCGCCTGTTCCCAGAGCACGACGGCGTCACGGAGGTCACGGGGGTCCAGACGGCTGCTGGAAACCAGGAACTCCGGCGCCCGGCTCTTGCTGGTGGGGAACAGGTTCACGCTGGCGCCGCTGTAGGCGCGCAACGCGGTCGCCAGACCCGAGTACGGGAGGTTGACGTTGTAGCGCACCCGCTCCCGGAACCGGCTTCGCACGCGTTCCCACGCGCGCCCGGTCTCCTCGGGCAGCCGGTGTAGGTGGGCAATGCCGTGCAGCACGCCGGTCAGCGGATATGCCAGCAGCGCCAATTCCTGGTCGCCGGTAGTCACAGGGTCTCCTTGTCGATGCCCGCGAAGTCCAACCAGGACGTGAGGGTCGTGCCGTAGACGCGGGCCAGACCTTGTCGCTGGGAGGGCGAGAGGTTCGCGAAGTAGTAGCGGAGCAGGCCCGGAATGTCGGTGCCGTGCTTCGGATCGTGGAAGGCCCCGTCCACTAGGTACAACTTGACCGGGGTGCCGCCGCGCCGGGCCCGACCCGCCAGCTGGATCATGTCGACGAGCATCCCGGCGACAGCCTCGGCCTTGAGTTCCCTGCTGAGCCTGCTGAACCGCGGGTCGCTGGTAAGGATGTGGAACAGGCGGCGGAACGCGCGCGTGCGCTGCGTGGTCCACATCCCCACCGGGTCGACGGACGACTCGTCCGAGCCGAGCGCGTGCGCGTTCACGCTGGCGAACAGCTCGGCGGACTCGGTGACGCTGGTCGGCGGACGCACGCACACCCACACCGAGGCAAGCGCGGAACGCTGGTCGCCGGGCACGAGGATGTTCAACCCGCGGGCGACCAGGCTTAGCGGCGCGACGCAGACCTTGACGCGCTTGTGCTTGCGCGGCAACGACTCCAGCTCGTCAACGGTCAGGGTGACCACCTTCTCGGGCAGCACGACCGACGGCGGTGGTCCGGTGCGGGGGACGACGACGGCGACCCAGCCGGGGTCGGCGCACCGGCTCGCGATCCCGGCGGCGAGCAGGGTGGCGTGGCGGTAGGAGTTGCCGACCAGCATGCAGCGCTCGCGGTCTTCGTCTTTGTCCGCGAGGTCGCGCAGGTGGGCGTCGAGATGCTGGTCCCACAGCCGCGCGCCGAGGTCGCGGATGGCCAGGGTCTTGCCGGACTCGGATCGGCCGCCGATGCGGATCGTCGTCTGCGACTGCTCGTCCTGCGCCTCACCGGCGAGCGTGGTGAAGGCGTCTCGGTCGGCGTCGGTCATCGAGTAGGTGATGCCCGCGCGGACGTGCTCGCGGGCCGCGCCGGGGAAGTAGGCGGTCGCCGACAGCCCCAGCACCACCCGTTCCACTCCCGCCGCGGCCAGTGCGACCGTGCCTCCCAGTTGGGCGATGGTCGTGTGGGGGTCGCCGCCGACAGCCTGCACCGACAGCTTCCCGCCCGGTCGGGGGTCGTCGACCCGGTCCACCCGGAATCCGAACAGCAGGTAGCCGAGTGGGCCGTGCGGGATGGCCTGGTGCTGGGCCACGGTCCCCAGCTGCTCGGCGAGTGCGCGGGCGGCGGGCATCTCGACGCCCGGTGCGGCGACCGCGTAGGTGAGCCTGGTCAGCGCCTGGTGCAGGGCACCCAGCCAAGTGCGCACAAGCAGCACGTTGACCACCTCGCGGCGGTCGTCCTCGTCCTCGACCCGCTCGGCCACGAGCTCGTGGAGCCGGTGCCGGATCTCCCGGATGTGGTCCTGGCCGTTGTCGTTGCTCACCGCGAGGGTCAGCTGATCGGCTACCCCGCGCAGCCACTCGGGCAGCTGCGGAATCTGGGCGCCTCGGCTGTCCGGGAAGAGCCAGTTGAACTTCTCGTAGACCGCGTCGGGCACCGGCTCGGCTTGGACGTCGTCGATCCCGAACAGGTGCTTGAGCACCAGTTCGTCGCGGGAGCCCGGCAGGTGCCACCCCGACTCGGCCCTGTCGTCGGGAAGTCCGCGCCTGCCAGTGGACTCCGGACGGGCGTCGGTCAACCACACGTCGCCTTCCAGCACATAGTTGAGGAACTGATCGGCCAGGAACCGAGTGCGGGTGAGGGGCGGCACGACGTCGCGGTCCTCCGCGGGCAGCAGCATGCTCCGTTCGGCGTCCAGCTGGATCAGGGGCAGTTCGACCGCCGTCCCGCTGGACGCGAGCGCGAGCTGCCTGGCCCCGGTGTCGAACATCCCGCTCTGCAGGTGGTCCACCTCATCGATCAGCAGCACCGCGCACTTGCGCAACAGGAACTCCTGCGCCGACAGGCGGTTCAGTTCGACGCCGTCGACGCGGACCGGAACCGGGATGGTCCCGTGCACGAGGTTGTGATGGTTGGTGACCACGATGTTGGCGGCGGCCGCGTCGCGCAGACTCCGGTGCCGGTCGCACACCCCCAGGTGCGGGCAGGCGTGCCGGGGGGCGGCCCTGCGCTTGTGGCCGACGGACTCCACCAGCGGTCGCAACGCGGTGCAGGGCTCGTCCCTGGGGACCGGTTGGGGTCCGTCGACCACCGACGCGGCGAGGGCGCACCCGTACCCGAAGGTGTCGAACCGGCTCCACCGTCCATCGTCGGCCGCCTGGGCTGCCTTCTCGGCGAGCCGACGCGGCGAGACCAGCGTGGCACACCGCAGCGCCGGGTTCAGCACCCGCAGGTCTTCGGTGATCTTCTCGGTGGTCTCCGCGGCCTCGTCCACCCGACCGACGACGATCCCGACCGGGACGCCAGCCTGGGCCAGGTGAATGGCGAGAAGCCTGATGAGAACGGACTTGCCGACCCCAGTGGGCGCGTTGAGCAGGCGGATCCCACCCGCCCTGAGCACGAGTTCCTCCACCGGGACGTCCTCGTTGCCCCGCAGCCCGGCGAACAGTTTGGCCAGGATGTCGCGCTGCCACGGATGTTCGCCCCGGCCGAGGGCGATCTCCCTGGCCAACCCTTCCAACGCGTCACGGGTGACCTTTACGTCCTCCATCGAGGGGGTGGTGTCGAGCCGGACCGGGGCGACGACCGTGTCCTTTACCCTCACCGAAAGCTCCACTATGGACTCACCCCGCCAGCCGAAGCGCCAGCGCCCGGGTCCCGCGACCGGCTGTGGTCGCCTGCCCTGCGCGTACTGCCTCTCGGCTTCCTCCAGCAGTCGCTCCACGAGATCCAGTGGCTGTTGTCCGTGCCGGGCGACGACTACCCTGACCTCGTTGTCGGGAACGCCGTCCGGGAGTTCGTAGGGGCCCTCGGGGGTCGAGCGCAGCGCCCGGGCCATATCCCTGAACCGGCGGTGCGAGCCGATTTCATTGGGCCGCACCCGCAGGAACCTGCCCACCAGTCGCCGTGTCTCCGCTGACTGTTTGGGCCAGTCCCGCCATAGGTCGATCCGCCCCGCTGCCACCAGCGCTGCGGATTCGAGGGGTACCTCCGTGCGGCCATCGGGGTCGGGGAATCCGAAGAACTCCTCGGCCAGGGCGCAGGCGATCTGGAACGCGAGTCCGCTGGGAGTGCCGCTCACACCGGCACCGCCGCGGCCTTGGCGAGCTTCTTCTTGACGCCCAGGACCGTGTCGACCTGGTAGCCGGAGTCCTTGAGCATGGTCCGTAGCAATGTCAGGCTCGACCGCTGGTGGTCCGGTATGACGATGATCAGACCCGGCGCGGCGGGAGTGGTGCCGAACAGCGCCTCGCCGAGCGCCAGTGGCGACGCCCACGCTTTGGCGTCCAATCGCCACACCTGCCCGTTGAGCGCGATCCGCAGGTCGTACCGGTCCTGGTGCGGCCACATCTCTACCTCCGCCCGCAGTGTGGCGGCGTAATCACGCAACTCGATCTCCATCAGGCCGGGCAAGGTCACGTACCGCCAGACGACCCGGGACACGGCCAGCATCTCCCTGGTCGCGGGTTGGCCCGCCACCGCTTTCGCCTTCTTGCCGACGCGACGCGGCACAGAGGGTGCGTCACCGCCAGCACCGGGCGTGCAGGAATAAACCACTCCGTGTCGGGCATGCGCCTCGCAGCGGATCTCCGTCAGGTCGCCCGTGTCGAGCACACGCATCGGCCACCCGCATTCCGGACAGGCGAAGAAGAAGCCGTTCATCTGTCGCCTTGGCCAGTCGATGACCGGCTCGTAGAACTCCGGCAGCATGATTCCCCAGTCCTGTCGGAGTGTCCGCAGGTCTCCGACTGGTCGCTCGATGAGGTATGCGCGCAGACGTCGGTAGTCCACGGCCGGGAGACGGCGCAGCAGGTCGTAAACCTGCCTCTCCCTCTGCTCGATGGTCACCCGGTCCCAGGGCCAGTGCTCTTCCAGGGCGGCGGAAGGAATCCGAAACTCTCGGCACAGGTCCTCGGCCTCGTCGGTGAGGTGGCCTTCCTCGTCGAGCAACACCAGGTCCGCTAGCGCGGCGGTGCGCACGTCGTCGGGCAGCAGGCCGCCCAGCGGTTCGCGTAGTCCAGCCCGGAAACGCGCCATCGAAGGGGCGCTGCCGACGGCGTGCGTGGCCGCCAGCACGCCAAGGCAGTTCATCAGCCTTCGGCCCTTGACCTCGCCTGCGAGGTCTGGGTCGCCTAGCGCGGCGGCGGCCAGGCAGCAGGCGGTGACAGCCTGGTCGCGCCTCCAGTCCGCACCCCGGTCCCGGTCGGCGTTTTTCGTGATGACTTCCATTACGCGCTCAAGCCTTTCAAGAATGGAAGCATTATGTGGGGAGATGGTTTTTAACGGCACGGAGGGTGGGTGTGATGAGCTCAGAGGTTCGATGGTCGAGGAGCAAACCACAGGTGAGGTCTCTCGGTCAACGTGTGCGGGCACGTTGCGGTCAATTTGGGGACAAAAACATGACACCGTCAGGTCTGGTTACGGGACTGCGGGGAGGTGTGTCTAATCTGTCGGCCTGTCGAAACAGAAAGGAGCGGGGCATGCGCTTGGCTGACGAGGTCGACCTCGCATTGACCTTGATGGACATTGGCGCACGGCGGATCGACGAAGGGCCGGATGAGGTCGTCGCGGGTGCCGTGTGTCTCAAGCGTTGGCAGGTGCACCCGGTCCCGATGGCAGACGGGGTGTTCGCGGGCCGAACCGCCCACCTGGTCAAGATCAACTATGACCTGCGACTTGACCAGGACGCCCCGCTCGCGCGCTGGTTCGAGGTCGAGTTCTCCCTGCTCGACCGCGATTCTATGATCGTCGCGGCGGTTCCGAGAGGCTCTGTGCAACCGCAACCCGCGGCGTCCTACGTGCTCAGCCGCAAACTCGAGTTCGTCCCGGTTGGCAGCGACGCGGATCTGGTCCACGTCGAACCGACCGAGGGTGCCATCCACGCCTACGGCGCCTCTGGCGACTCGGTCAGATGGCTGCACATGGCTCCCGGAAAAACCGGAGTCCGGCCGGGCTCCTATTCGGCGTGGATTGTAGTTCTCGCGCCCGTCAGGCGAGCCGAACAGGAATTCAAGGTGACCGCGCGCCTCTCCCCGGAACCCGCCTCGGGAGACGACCTCCGTCCGGTCCCCGCATCGGCTGAATTCAGTATCTCCCTGGCCGGAGAATCGTCATTCTCCGATGTCGCCGTCGTAGACGGAGGTGGCTCTGGATTTGGTCTCCCCTCGGTTGCGCCCCGCGTGTTCATCTGCTATGCCCACGAGGATGACGCGCACAAGAAAATGGTCTGGGATTTCGCCGACCTCCTGCGGAAACACGGCTTGGACCCGGTCGTGGACCGAGATCACGTGGGGACCAGGAAGGATTGGGACCACTGGGCGCTGCGCGAGATCAAGCGGGCCGATTTCCTCACCGTCATCGCGTCGCCGACATGTCGTGCGGTCGGCGACGGCGAGTACGCAGGCCCTGGTCGCGTAGGGCTCCGCAGCGAGCTGGCCGTGATCAGGAACCTGCTGGCAGAGCACCCCGAGTGGGCCGACTACGTCCTGCCCGTGGTCCTGCCCGGCCGCTCGATCAAGGAGATTCCGATGTTCCTGAGCCCGATGACCAGGGACCACTACCTTGTGGAGGCGTTGACCAGGGAAGACATCGCTTACCTGCTCAAGACGATCTCGGCGACGGAACCGTGGCAGGGGTGGGTGCGGCGGTGACCGGTGTCTTCCGCGGCCTCTTTGTCGGGATTGACAAGTACCGTGACCCGGCGTTCCAGCAACTGAGGTACGCGGGCCGCGACGCGCGCGTCCTGCACGCGCTCTTCGCGGATAACGTCCGTGGCGACCTCGTCCTCCTCCAAGACGACGACGCGACCTTGCCCAGGCTGACCGCCGAACTCGTCAGTCTCGTCGAGGTCAGTGGTGACGACGACGTCGTGGTGGTCACCTTCTCCGGCCACGGCACCCGGTCCAGGGAACTGGCTACGCAGGACGCGGACCCCCGGGCCTTCGCCGATACCGCACTGCCGCTCGCCCGGTTCGTCAACCTGGTCAAGGGCGTCCGGGCGCGCCTGCTGGTCGTCGTCCTCGACTGCTGCTTCTCCGGCAGCATGATTTCCCGGGCGTTCTTCGAGCCGGACGACGGTGTCACCGCCCGGGCGGACGAAGATGTGTGGAACGTCCTCCAGTCGCTCAACGGTGAAGGCCGGGTGTTCCTCGGCGCCTCCGCGGCGGACGAGCAGGCGTTCGAGTCCGGGCGATACGGCCACGGTGTCTTGACTTACCACCTCATCCAGGGACTGATGGGAGGGAGTGCTGTCCTCGACAGAGAGGGCAAGGTGTCCCTGTCGCGTCTGGTGACGCATGTGTTGGACCAGGTGAACGCCGAGGAGTCCGGCGCCAAGCGCCGCAGGCAGCGGCCCACCTTCGAAGGCGCGTTGTCCCTGACCAGTTTTCCCGCGCTGGTTCCCGGTCCTCGGTACGCCGAGGTCGGCGACCACCAGCAGCCTCCTCCGGTCAACAAGGACCTCATGTCGCTGACCGCTCACGGCATCCCCGAACCGGTGGCCGAGATATGGCGGGAGCGGGTCCGCAAACTCAACGACCTGCAGGTCGACGCCATCAACCGCGGTGGCCTTCTGCGTGGCTGCGGTGTGCTGGTCAGCGCGCCGACCGCGAGCGGCAAGACTCTGGTGGGCGAGATCGCCGCGGTGCGGGCCGCCGCAGACGGCGGCAAGGCGGTGTTCCTGCTGCCGAGCCGCGCCTTGGTCAACGAGCAGTACGAGTTGTTCCAGAGGACGTACGAACCGCTGGGACTGCGGGTTGTCCGCGCCACCGGCGGCCTCCGCGACCACGTGGGCGACTTGCTCACCGGCGCCTACCAGATCGCCGTGGTGACCTACGAGACCTTTATCGGCCTCTTGGCCGCGCACCCGGGCATGCTGGAACGCATCAAGGCGCTGATCGTTGACGAGATCCAGACCATGACGCTGCCTGACCGGGGTCCCCGGCTGGAGCTCCTCCTCACCAGGTTGCGCCGGGATGCCGCCCAAGGCCTGCCCACTCCGCAACTCGTCGGGCTCTCGGCCGTGCTAGGGGACCCGGACAGACTGGCAGGTTGGCTCAGCGCGGAACTCGTGTTGTTCACCGACCGCACTGTCCAGCTCGTGGAGGGTGTCCTCAGCTTGGACGGTAACTACCGGTATCGGTCGCACGGCGGGGATAAACCCGAGGTGGCAGACGCCGAATGTCAACTGGTCGCCGCCTGCGAGGACATCGACGACGCTGCCGATCGGCTGGTCGCCGAGGCCGTGGCCAAGGGCGACCGGGTGCTGGTGTTCCGCGCCACCCGCACCGCGGCCCGGGTTTTCGCCCGCAAGCTCGCGCACCGCCTCGGTCTGTCTCCCGCCATGTCCGTGCTCGCTTCCCTGCCGCAGGACGACCTCTCCCGAGTGGGGGAGGTGCTACGTGACTGCCTGGCCGGGGGTGTCGCCTTCCACAACACTGATTTGCGAGAAATTGAACAGCAGGCGGTCGTCACGGCATTCCGCGACCCGGCGGGGGAGGTCCAGGTCGTGGTCGCCACCACCACTCTCGCGCAAGGCGTGAATCTGTCGGCCGACACGGTCGTGATGTGGGAGTTGGAGCACCCGGGCAACCCCGTCCGGCCGTACACGGCGTCGGAGTACAAGAACATGGCGGGTCGCGCCGGACGGCACCGGCCCGGGCGAGCGGTCGTGCTGTCCAACGGCGGCGTCGAGACCCAGCGGATCTGGCGGGACTACATCAACGCAGGCCCTGCACCGGTCTCCTCAGCACTGCTCGCCCCGGATATCGACCTGGAAAGCCTGGCGCTCACCGTGATCAAGGATCTCGCTGGCAAACCGAGTGGCGTTGACTCGGTGGTGGATTACCTCGCCTGGACGTTCGGTGCGTTTGAACGCCGTGTGTCCACCTTGTTCCCGCACGACACCGTCCGGGCGACGGTGGCTGCACTGCGGGACGGTAGCTTTCTGACCGAAGTGGGAAACGGCTTCCAGCTCACCCCGCTGGGCGAGACCGTGGTCCGCAGTGGACTGCGGGTCACTTCGGCCCGCGTGGTGGTCGAGGCGTTGACGGCGGTCGCCGACACCGAGTTGACCCGGATGACGCTCATCGGTGTCGCGCAATTGGTCAGCGAGGCAGACGACGCGCGGTTCTCCAGGGTTTCGGTCAACTGGCAGGCCGAGTACGACAGCTTCGTTCGGCAGCTCCGCAGGCAGGACTGCGCGCCTGCGGTGGCGAAGGCGCTGCTCGGGCCCCGCACCAAGGGCGGGGCGGGGATAGGCAGGGTGCGTCGAGCCCTCGCTTGCATGATGTGGTCTGTCGGTCGACCCATGGCTGCCATCGAGCAGGCGCTGACGCTCCACATGCGTCCACAGGACGGCGTCCGCGAGCCAGGGCCGGTCGCCCATGCCGCGCAACGCACCGCCGACGTCATCCGCCCGGTCGTTGACATCGCTTTCCACCTACACCCCGATGCCGATCTTGGCGATCTCGCCCAGGTGCTGCCCTGGCAGCTTTCGCTGGGAATCGCCAAAGGCCTGGTTCCGATCGCCCGACATCTGGAGCGGACGGTCAACCGAGAGGTCTACCTGCGCCTCGCCCAAGAAGACCTCGGCGACGCGGTTTCGATCGACTCAGCCGATGCCGGATGTCTGCTCTCTTGTGCGGGCGGGTCCGCGTCTGTCGCGGACGCTATTCGCAGGGCCGCCAAAGCCGCCATTGCCGAGGCCGACCAGCCTGACCTGGACGACTTGATCGGCTTGCCGGAGGACTGAATCCCCGAGACGGCCCCTTGGGCAGCCTGGACAAGCAACTGGTCGAGCAGTTCAGGTGCTCATCCTTGATCAGGAGTCACACCACTCGTTTACAGTCTCCCAGTGAGAGAACCGACCGTAGGTCCGCCCTCGCCGCGGAATCGCCGGATCGCGGGACCGGGACTCACACAACGGCGTCCGCCCCAAGATCGTGCTCACCGATTTCGGACCCGGTGGAAATCGGCGTACCGCGCGACCACGACGCCTAGTTCGAGCCGCGGATCGTGGCCAAGCGGCAGAAGCGGCTCGTCGGCGTCAAGGCGATCCAGGTGAAGATCCGTGACGGGAAGCTGGCCGACCAGCCAATTCATGTGGCGATGGCGGTGACCTGCGAGGGTCACCGCGACATCCTGGGCTTGTGGGCGCGACGTACTGGCTGCACGTGCTTACCGAGCTGCGCGACCGCGGCGTGGCCGACGTGCTCATGCTGGTCTCCGACAGCCTGCCGGGGCTGCCCAACCTGCGCTGACCTTCAAGATCGCTTTCGGTGGTCGCCTAGCGCCGGACGCAGCTGCCCCTTTCAGAGCGGGCGTTACCGCAGTTGGTCGCGGCGGCGGGTGAGGTAGGCGGTTTCGCCGGTGTTGCCTGCTAGGGCGATGGCTTGGTCGTAGGCCGCGCGGGATTGTTGGCTTCGGCCCAGTCTGCGGAGTAGGTCGGCGCGGGTGGCGTGGTAGGCGTGATAGTTGGCCAACGGCTCGGCGATGCGGTCGATGATGGCCAGGGCGACTTCCGGTCCGTCGATCTCGGCCACGGCGACGGCTCGGTTGAGGGCGATGATGGGGGAGGGGTCGAGGCGGATGAGGTGGTTGTAGAGGGCGAGGATTTGCGACCAGTCGGTGTCGCGGATGTCTTGGGCGGAGGTGTGGACGGCGTTGATCGCGGCGAGGAGCTGGTAGCGGCCCGGGGGTGTGCCCGCGGCAGCGGCGGCCAGGCGTTCGCGCACCAGGTGGTGGCCTTCGGCGATCAGGGTGGGGTTCCAGGCGCCGCGGTCTTGTTCGTCCAGGGCGATCAGTTCGCCGTTTGGTGACACGCGGGCGGTGCGGCGGGCCTCGGTGAGCAGCATCAGCGCTAGCAGACCTGTCACCTCGCCGTTGTCCGGTAGGAGTGCGTGGGTTAGACGGGTGAGTCGGATCGCCTCGGTGGTCAGGTCGTGGCGTAGGGGATCGGTGTCGGGGCCGGTAGCCAGGTAGCCCTCGTTGAAGACGAGGAACAACACGGCGAGCACGCCGGTGACCCGAGCGGGCAGATCGTCCGCGGACGGCACCCGGTAGGGGATGCGCGCCGCTTTGATCTTGGCCTTCGCGCGGGTGATCCGTTGCCCCATGGCAGTTTCGGTCACCAGGAAGGCGCGGGCGATCTCGGGCACGGTCAGACCGCCGACCATGCGCAGCGTCAGCGCCAGGCGGGCGTCCATCGCCAGCGCCGGGTGACAGCAGGTGAAGATCAGCCGCAGCCGGTCGTCATCGATGGCGCCGAGAGGCTCGGGCGGGGAGTTGTCGTGCACCAGTTGAGCCTCCTTGTGCCTGTCGTCGCGCTTGTTCTCGCGCCGAATCCGGTCGATGGCCTTGCGAACGGCGGTGGTGGTCAGCCAGGCGCCGGGATTGGGCGGCACGCCGTCGGCCGCCCACCGCTCCACGGCGGTCGCGAACGCCTCGGCGGCCGCGTCCTCCGCGATGTCGAGATCGCCGAAGCGTCTGGTCAGGGCGGCGACCACCCGGGCCCACTCGTCGTGATAGGCCCGGGTGATCGCCGCGGCGACGTCGCTCACTGGAACGGCCGCACCTCGATCTTCCGATCGCAGACCTTCGACGCCTCGGCGGCCAGCTTGAGCGCCACATCCAGGTCGGGGGCCTCCCACACCCACAGGCCCGCGAGGTATTCCTTCGTCTCCACGAACGGACCGTCGCTGAACACCGCCTGCTCGCCCCGGTTGTCAACGACCGTCGCCGCGTCGGTGTCGGCGAGTCCGCCCGCGAAAACCCAGTAGCCCTCGGCGATCAGCCGTTCGTTGAACGCGCTGATGGCGGGCCGCCTGTCCGTGCTGCCGGGGTTGCTCTTGTCATCGATCACGGAAACCAGGTACTGCATCGGAAAATCATCTCCTATGGTGTCAGGAAAGCGTGGTCAGCCCGGTGGACCTGGATCGTGACGCCCGTCGCGTCGACCCGCGACTCGATCAGGTCCCTCGCTGTGGCGCCGCCCCGGGTGGGCGGCCTCATCCCTGCTACGAACACGGCCACCCCGATCCGACACCTCCTCCCCAACTTCTTCGCGGAACTTTTCCGGGCGTCGCGCAGCACGGGTAACGTCTCAACCACGGACCGTTACAGCGAGGCGATGGGGGACAGGCAGAACTATGGCGGCGACTCCCTCGGTAGACGAACTTGGCGTCGTCGGACGCGTGTCGTGTGCCATCGCCGTGACCGATGAGCCGTGGACGCTGGACATCGACGCGATCGTCCTGTCGGTGGGAACCGTGCTCGGGAGCCTGGCCAGCGATGTCCTGGCTGTGTTCCCGCGCGCCCGATGGCGATCGGTCAAGCTCCGCGGGATCACACCGGAACGGCCCTACCTGCTTCCTCTGACGCCGGGAGAGCGCCAAAGCGGCTTGCGGTTCGCCGTGCTCGCCTCGCCGCACGACGGCGGCGGGTCTGGGGAGGTCTCCTCGCGGTCAGTGGCCACGGCGACGAGGGCGGCTGTGCGGCTCGCCGTGAACTCTGACGCCACAGCAGTCGGGGTGCCGCTGTTGTCCACCGGAATGTTAGGCGTCGACCCGACGTCGGTCGCTCAAGCCGCGATCCAAGCCGCCTTGGACGGCGTCGACGCGCCAAGTCGGGACGTGCGCCGACTGGTGTTCATCTGCAAAGACGACGATACCGCTTCAAGCATCCGATCAACCTTGTCCAGCCAGGTCTCCTCGGACGGTCTCTCCAGCGACCTGCCTGCACCAGTCGCGCGGGCGATGGAGTTCTCCGAAACCGAACTGGCCGGAGGCATATCGAGTGACCTGGTCGACCCCAACAAGGGAATCCCGCTGTCACGCGACCACCTTGGCGTCAGCCCTTATGTGTCGATGCTGGCCACGGTGATCGCCGACAAGGCCACGCCGCTTCCGCTGTCAGTGGGCATCTTTGGTGAGTGGGGTTCGGGCAAGAGTTACTTCATGGGACTACTGCGCGAGCAGGTGAAGAAGCTCGCAGGCACCGGCAACCCCGCGTACTGCGGGCGGATCGAACAGATCGGGTTCAATGCCTGGCACTATGCGGACAGCAACCTGTGGGCCAGCCTTGGCGACGAGATCTTCCGACAGTTGGCCGAGCAAGACCCGAATCCAGCCAAACAGCGTGAGACATTGCGCGCCGCGCTGGCCGGGCGGCTGACCGAACGACGGCGATTGGAGGCGGCGACCGAGCAGGCTCGGGTCGAGATCGCCGCGTTGCAGGCCGCGGTGGATGCGGCAGTGGCTGGCCGCGAGGCCAGTGTGGGCGGGCTGATCGCGGCGTTGCGCGAGTCCGACGAGACCAGGAAGGCCGTCGACGCACTCTGGCATCTGTTGGGCGTCAACGATGAGACCGAACAGGGCAACCTCCTTGTCGAGCAGTTCCGCGGCACGCTCACCGAAGCCACGGCGCTGCGCCGGGCCCCGTGGAATCGGCGCGGCAAAATCGCGTTGGTGGCAGCGGCGGTGCTCCTGGGGATCGGCAGCTTCGGCGCGCTGCTCATTCCCTCCGCCACGGGATGGTTGGTCGGTGTCGGCGGTGCGGTCGCCGCACTCACCGGTGGTGGAATCACCGCCCTCACCGCGGCCCAGTCTGGACTGCGCAGGCTGCGTGAGCTGGCGGAAGACCTGCATTACCGAATGGAACGAGTCGCAGGGGAAGCAGCACAGCCGGACGATGTCGTGCAGACGCTGGACGCGTTGCGCCGGGCTGAGGCCGAGCAGCGGGTCGCCGAGGCGCAGCTCAACGAGGTGGTTTCCCAGGTTGGCGAGCTTGGCCGAGACCTCGCGGAGTTGACACCGGGGCGCAGGCTCTATTCATTCCTCGCCGATCGGGCCCGCCGCGACTCCTACAGCAGCAACCTCGGGCTCATCTCGATGATTCACAAGGACTTCCAGCAACTGGTCGACTTGATGAAGGACTGGCGAGAAAACGGCGATCCTGCGGATGACGACGGACCGCGGCCCGTGGAACGGATCGTGCTCTACATCGATGACCTCGACCGGTGCGGCCCCCGACAGGTTGTCGATGTGCTTCAGGCCGTGCACCTGTTGCTTGCCATGGAACTGTTCGTCGTCGTTGTCGGCGTCGACCCGCGGTGGCTGCTTCGATCGCTGTCCAGCCAGTACAACGAGATCCTTTCCGGTGACGGCGGCGCGGCGGACGCCTGGCAGACGATGCCCGAGGACTACCTGGAGAAGATCCTCAACCTCCCGATCGTGCTCCCCGAAATGACTTCGGGCAGCCTGAAGCGATTGCTCCGCTCGATGACCGAGGACGAAGCGGAAGCGCCGACCACCGCCGACGATGACCCGGACCCGGCCAGGAGCCTGCTGGATAGCGTCGAAAGGTTGGCGGGGGAGCCGGTTGACCAGACGAGCACGATGACCGTCGAAGCCGGGTCCGAAGTGGACAGACACCGGGATTCCGCGCAGCCCGTCCAGATTCCCCTCCCGCTCACCGACGACGAGCTGGATCTGCTGGGCGCGCTGGATCTTCTGGTGGACACGCCGCGGGAAGCCAAACGGCTGATCAACCTGTACCGCATGCTGCGCGCGACCCGGGACCTGTCCGAGGCATCCCGGTTTCTCGGTAAAGACGGGAAACCCGGCGACTACCAGGCGGTGATCGTGCTGCTCGGGTTGCTCACCGCGCATTCCCGACTGCTCGGCCAAGTGCTGGACACTCCGCCGGACCCGGTCACTGGCGTGCTGGGCGGCATGGTCCACCGGTCCGAGACAACCAGTTGGGCCTCTTTCGTCAGCGACTTCGAGCCGGAGAAATCCACCGGTGGCTGGACCAACCGGATCGTCGGCGCGCTGCCAGACGACGAAGTGCGGCACTGGGTTCGGCTGCACGGCGGACTGACTCGGCTGTCCGGCAACGTCGCGCTCACGAACCTGGTCCACTTCCAACTCTGGGTGCCGCGAATCCGCCGCTTCTCTTACGTTCTCTCATCGCCAACCAGCTCATAGGCGCGGGCGCGCCACCCCGCTGACACCGCGCCGGTCGGTCACCCGAACTGAGCATGTCATGCGAAATCGGATGAACCTGTCGACCCGCATGGCTGAACAGCCTTCCGAAGCGCGGCCGCGTGTGGGGACGCTGATGGGCGAGCGGGCGTCTCGCGTGCCGCGCCTGTCATGGACCCAACCTGTCGGATCACGCTGGCAGGCCCGGTGAATCTTGTGCGGGCGGTGTCAGAGCCCAAGCAGTGAAGGAGAAAACCATGCCGGTCAACCGGAGGACTGTGCTGAGCGCTGGTGCCGCCACCGCCGCCGCGGTGGCCTTGGGATACGGCGCCTCTCCAGCGGCAGCCGATTCCACGCTGGACGCGGCCGCCTGGCGTGAGCTGAGCCGAGCCCTCAGTCCGGCCGCCCGGCTGTCCGACCCTGGTGCGCGGGGCACGCTGGACTGCCCTCCGGTGGACAACCAGCGTTACGCTTTGCCGCCGCCTGCCCAGGAATTGGCGTGCGCGACCGAGCAGGATGTGCAGGCCGCCGTGCGCTGGTGTGCCAAGCATGGGGTGCCGTTCCGGCTTCGCTCGGGCGGGCACAACTACGCCGGTTACTCGACCACCACCGGACTGGTGATCTGTCTGCGGCCCATGCGCTGGTTGCGCAGGCAGGACCGGCGGTTGCACCTCGGTGGCGGCGTGACCAATTCCGACGTGTACGCCGTCCGCGGCGCGGGCCTGTACTTCCCCGGCGGACGTTGCCCCGGCGTCGGCGTGGCCGGGCTGACGCTCGGCGGCGGACTCGGCTTCAACGACCGCAAATGGGGTTTGACCTGTGACCGGCTGGTCGAGACCCGAGTCGTGCTGGCCGACGGGAGCTTGGTGCGCGCCAGCGAGAAGGAGAACGCCGACCTCTTCTGGGCGTGCCGTGGCGGGGCGGGCGGAAACTTCGGCGTCAACACCGCCTTCGTTTTCGACGCGGTGCCGGTGGACCACTTGCGTGCCACCGTTTTCTCCCTGACCTTCGGCTTGGGCTCTGCCGTGGCGGTGATGGACGAACTGCAGCACCTGCTCGACACCGACCAGACCCACTCCCTCGACGTCCGGGTCGGGTTCCGCCACGCGCGCGACGGCAGCACTTCCCTTCAGGTGCTCGGACAGCGCCTCGGCGCCGAGGACACCCTGCGCCACCTGTTCACCGGGCTGGTGAAACTGCACCCGTCCCAGTCCGTCATCCGCGAGCTCAAGTTCTGGGACGCCCAACACTTTTTGATGGACGTCCCAGGCCCGAGGGAGTGCTACGCCTCGAAATCTCTCGTTCCCGCCAGTCGGCTGCCCAGGAACGCGGTGGCCGAGATCAGCGAATGGACCCGCACCTGGGAGCCAGGTCCGGCGAAAGCGGATGGTTACGTGACTCTGTTCGCGATGGGCGGCGCCAGCGCCGAGCTTCGGTCGGACGAGACCGCCTACCCCCACCGCGACGCGACCTTCATCATCGACATCGGCGCCCGATGGGCGTCCGGCCCCTCGATCGACCAGACGCCCCCAGGGCTGGAGCGACTCCGCGCCCTGCACAGCACCCTGCGCCGCGACCTGAACACCAACGCCGCCTACGTCAACTTCCCCGATCCCGATCTGCGCGACTGGCAACACGCCTATTACGGCGCCAACTACGAACGCCTGGTTCGGGTCAAGCGCCGCTACGACCCCGCCAACCGATTCCGCTACCCCCAGTCCATCGGCACCCTCAAAGCCGAGGCGACAGCGCACCCCGCGCACTCCGGCGGCCGCCCGACCGTCCAAACCAGGTAACCAAAGCACCGACCCACACCGCCATGGCACCATGAGACCGGGTGCACCCCGTCCTTCCCGGCCAAGATTCGGCGCCCACGCTTGAGCAGTTGGCCTGGATCGTGGAACGGTGGGGCACGTGGAGACCGACACGCTTCGCTGTTCGGTGTCCGAGCTCATGGCGACGTTCCGCCAGGCGCTGGTGGCCCTTGTCCCGACCGCGGATCGCCTGAGGATGAACTGGCGTGACGAATGCCAGCACCGCGACTGGGAACGCATGGCCGAAGCCGTGTTCGACGCCTGCGTCCGCGGACCGATCGAGGCGGACGCGGGCAACCGAACAGGCGAACTGCCCCTTCCCCGCTATGACATCGATGAATCGTCCTACTTTCGGCGCAGTTGGATTCGAGCGGGGACCACGACGGATTCGTCTCCGGTGGTCCTGATCAGGCTCGTTACTGACCGCGAACCTTTCGACACCGTTCAGGGCGTCAAGCTCGATTCGAGAACGTTCGCTCCTGTGGAACGAGTTTCCCTGCCGTTCGGCGAATGCCACTTCACGTTCGTCCGCAGGTCTGGCGGAGAACCGGATGAGGTAATCGACGAGATCGAGGCCGCCGACTGACTCCGGGTGGATGGAGTCCGTTTGGCGGTGCTACTCCATCGGTGAGATCAGTAGTCTGGGGTGTGGTTACGAATAGACGGTATTTCTGTGGTTCTGGAGTGTGGTCGTGCTAGGGGCGGGTCGGGGTGGCCGCCTGTGCGTTCGTAGGGGCGCGGGTGGGGCAGCGTCGCATAGCGGGATACGGACACATCCGGCTCGATTTCGTCACATTTCATAGCGGCGGGGCGATCGACGGGGAGTCCGGGGCCTAGCGGCAGGTGTGCTGGCGGGACAACGGATGTGAGCACTTCGCGGCGCGTGAGGAGACCATGGCAGGCGACGACACGACCCGATACCTGTGCGCCGCGGCGCATGTCGACCCCGACTTCGCCGACCGGGCGATTCGGGAGTTCCTTGTCGAGCCGACCCGGCCGGTGGCGCCGTCGCCGGGGGTGGACGCGGGCGCTGTGCTCAGTGAGGCCGTCGCGGCGCGGGCCAGGCGCAAGATCGTGGACAGCGCCGTGATCGTGTTGGCGGTCCTCGCCCTGTTCGCGATGCCGGGCGTCCTGCTGGGGATCTGGCTCGTGATCGCGGTCGCGACGGCGTTGCCGGGGATGGCCAGCCGGACGAAGGACGCTGTCCAAGAGCGGTCAGCCGCGCCGTTGTTGGCCGCCGGGGCGGTGCTGCTGCTTGTGACTCTCTTCGCCGAGCCCCTCGGCGAGATCTTCGAGGAGCTGTTCGAGTCCAGCGGCGGTTCGTCCGGATACGACTACGACGACTACTACCCCGACAGCTCCGACAGTTCCGTCACGGTTGTGCTGACCGTGTTGCTGTTGCTCGCGTTCCTCGGCGTCCTGCTCGCCGACCGGGTCGTGGTGTGGCGGCTGATGACGATCACGTTCCAGCGCGGCGCGCGACCGGTCACGAACCTGGACGGGCGCGCGATCTTCCAGTACGCGCCGCCGCGGTGGCTGGCGCGGTTGCGGCAGCGCTACCTCGCGCCGCAGCCGCATGCCGCCCCCGACCCGCAGGACGAGACCGGCACGCCCGCGCAGGTGGTGGTCCACCGCGGCTACAACCCGTTCGTGGGAGCGGGAAGCCCGTTCGACCCGTGGTCGATCGCCGTCCCGCTGGTGCGCGACCCGGACAGCGAAAGCACAACGGTGCTCAACTCCGCGCTGCTGTACGAGGCGATCACCGCTGAGGTCGCGAAGCTGCGGCAGTCCGTGCCGCTGGCCCCCGGCGGACGCCTCCGCGCGCTGACCCTCGACCATCAGGTGATCGTCTCCTCCAGCGAGCTGATCGACCACATCGCCGAGCCCGAGTCGCCCCAGTTCCTCTACAGCGCAGGCTACGCGCCCTACGACCTGCTCAGCGGACGGCGGACCCTGGCGCTGCGCGACGAGCCGCTGGAGTGGGCGCGCTACTACCAGTGCTTCCGGGTCGAGAGTTGGGACCGCGACCTGGTGACGTCGGTGTTCCTGCACGTCGCGATGGACGAGTCGATGCTCTACGTCGAGTGGACGCCGTGCGTGCTTTTCCCCATCGACAAACGGTTCCAGAGCATCGACACCGTCTCCCGGTCCCCGTGGCGGCCGATCAAGCAGGCACTGGCAGACCTGGTGCGGCTGCCCGCGTCGCTGCCCGGCCGGGTCAGCCGGACCCTGCGGCTGATCAGACCCGCCAAGGACGGCGCGGGCGTGGTCAACTCGGACAAGTACGGGTCCCTGCACAGCTTGCGGGAACTGGCGCAGGACACCGTGGTGCACAACTACTTCCAGCTGACCGACACCGAGCGCTATGTCAAGCTCATGGAGGGCAGGCTGGTGCTCGCGGTCCGGGAGACCATGCGCGACGCAGGCTACTCGTTGGCCTCGTTCGAGGAACAGGCCGCCGCGATGGTCAACAACAACATCCGCATCGAGGGCTCGGTGACCGGCAACATCGTGACCGGCAGCGGGAACACGGTGGGCGGCGTCCGGCCGGGCGCGTCGAACAGGAAGGGCTGAGCATGGACAAGGCGCGCGAGCCCGGCGGCGGCATCTCCGTCGGCGGCGACATGACCGGCAACATCGTCACCGGCGACCGCAACCACGTCGGCGGCGTCGTGATCGGCGCGGGCCCCGACCGCGAGCGGCTGCTCCTGCTCCTTGACGAGTTGGGGGAATTGCTCGCCCAAGCCCCGGAGTCACCCGAGCGCGCCGTGGCGGTGGACGCGCTCGGCGACGTGCGGGACGAGGCCGGGAAACCCGCCGCCGAGGCCGAGCCCGGGTTCGCCCGCAGGCGCTGGGCGAAGGTGCGGGAACTGATCACCGGCATCGCCGCGACGACCGGCGACGTCGCCGCGGTGAGCGGCAACGTCGCGGCGGTCAACGACGCCGTCACGGCCGTGTTCGGGGCGGGCTGAGCCCGGGCATCGCCTGTGGCGCCAGAAGAAGAGACGCCACGTTCAGCGTAAATGCCTGCTGGTTCCCGCCACCCGGGAACCAGCAGGCATCGCCCTTATGGTGACTCGGCACCCGGTTACCGCAGAACCGGCCCGCCCACGGACGTCCAGGCCGACCACTGGCCGCTGGGCGCCAGTTGGTAGCGGCCGCCGAGCGGGCCGTGCGGCGAACCGGCGAGCACCTCCAGCCGACCGTCCACATTGGTGCCGACGTCGAGCCCGGACACGCCCGGGCCGAACCGTTCCCAAGACGACCAGCCGGACCCGTTCTCCCAGCGATGGTGGACCGACGCGCCGTCGCCCGCGAAGACCTCCATCCTGCCGTCCGCGTTGCGTCCGATGTGGACGGTCGCGCGCGGTGGCCCGCCGAAGCCCGCCCACGGCGACCAGGAGCCGTTCGGGCCCTGCTGGACGCGGTGGTGCACGCCGGAATCACCTGAGGCGACCAGGCCGAGCGATCCGTCCGGGCGCCTGCCGATAGCCAGGTCGGTCACGCCGGGCACCGCGCCGAACACCTCGAACTCCGGCTGCCACCCGCCACTTGGCGTGCTCTGGGCGCGTCGGTGCACGGTTCCCGCCGCCGCGGCGAACACCTGGAGTCGGCCCGCGGCGTCGCGGCCGGTGGCGATCGCGGAGTCGGCCGGGCCGCCGAAGGCGGTCCAGCCGGACCAGTCGCCGCCGGGGGCGGTCTGCCAGCGGTGGAAGATCCCGACCGGGCCGCTGGCCAGGATTTCCAGCCTGCCGTCGGCGTTCTGGGCCAGGGTCATGCTGTGCGCGGCGGTGCCGAAGGATTCCCAGGCGCCCCAGACGTTCGGCGCGGACTGCGCCCTGCGGTCCACCCGTCCCTCGCCCGCGGCGAACACCTCCAACCGGCCATCGGCCGACCGCGCCGACACCACCCGGCCGCTGGCGTGCGGGTGCGCCCCTCGGCGGGACCCGTTCCACAGCGCGTCGGCGATGATCACCGCGTCGCCCGCCTCCACCTCGTACCGGTAGCGCTCCGATTCGAGGTTTTTCTGGACCTGCCCGGCGACCTTGCCGATGGACTCGTTGTTCCACGACCCGCCGGGGAACTCCCGCTCCATGCCGTCGAGGAAGCTGTTGGTGGCGTAGACCGGGTCGACGCACTGCGCGGGCTCGCACCACCCCATGCTCGGCCGCTGCTGGAACAGCCCAAGCGAGTCGTAGTCGACCGCCTCGGCGTAGTTCCTGATCGTGGACTCCACGATAGTCGTGGAAATGGCGATGGCCGCGGCCTTCGGATTCAGCCCGCGATCCCGGACCGCCTGCACGACAACCCGCGCGCACGACATCCGGTAGGCGTCGAGATAGCCCGCCATGGTGTTGCGCAGCCGCGGATTCAGCTCGTCGGCGAGCTGGGCGTCCGATGTGGACGGACCGGCCGAGTCGCAGGGCAGAGTGGCGATCCGGGCGGACACATTCTGCGGCGCCAATTCCGGCTCGTCCGGCGCCGCCATCGCGACCGACGCGGCGAGCGCGGTGACGGTCGCCGCGATCCCCCCGACGACGACCGATCTGGTTAACGCGCCTCTGGTGATCCCCATGGTGTTCCCCCTTGTCGTCTCACTGGACCACCGGTCCCGCCGTGCCGCTGACCCAGAACCAGTCGGACCAGGTGGCGAAGCCGTTCTGCCACCGGTGGAAGACGCCCGCGCCGCTGGTGGCGAACACCTCCAGCCGCCCGTCCGCGTTGGTGGCCGCGGTGATCTCCGCGCCGCCGGTGCCGAAGTTGGCCCAGTCGCTGTAGGGGGCGTTGATCCCGGTCTGCCAGGCGTGTTGGGCCACATCGCCGTTGATGGCGAAGACCTCGACCCGCCCGTCCGCGGTGCGCTCGCTGGTGAGCTGCGCGTTGGCCGGACCGCCAGTGCGTTCCCAGCCCGACCACGAGGTCGGGTTGGGCTGGTAGCGGTGGAACACGCCGACCGGGCCGGACGCGAACACCTCCACCCGGCCGTCGGCGTTGTGGTCGACCGTCAGATCGTGTCCGCCGCCGCCGAAGTTCTCCCACGCCGACCAGCCGCCGTTGACCGCGGTCTGGTACTGGTGCTCGAACACGTCTCCGTTGAGCGCGAACACTTCCAGGCGGCCGTCGCGGGCCTTCTCCAGCTCCAGCCGGGCGAAGGCGGGGCCGCCGCCGGTCGACTCCCAGCCGGACCAGCCGCCGCTGGGGGCGGTCTGATACCGGTGGAACACCCCGACCGGGCCGGAGGCGAACACCTCGATCCGGCCGTCGGCGTTGGCGCCAGCGGCGATGTCGCGCCCGCCGCCGCCGAAGTCCGACCAGCCGGACCAGCCGCCGGACGGCCCGGTCTGGTACAGGTGCTGGAAAATGTCGCCGTTGATGGCGAGCAGTTCCAGCCGCCCGTCCGCGTTCGGGGCGATGGCCAGTTCCGCGCCGCGCGGCCCGCCCGTGAACTCCCAGTGCGACCAGCCGCCGTTCACCGCGGTCTGCCAGGCGTGGTGCACGCCATCGGCTCCGGCCGCGAAGACCTCAAGCCTGCCGTCCGCGGACCGGGCCGACACGACCCGGCCCGACTCGGCGGGAAACGCGCCGACCCCCGGCGGGGTGTCGATGACCTTCTTGTAGCGGTAAGGCTTCGCGGTGAACCGCCCACCGCTCGTGGTGTAGTTGATCGGCCGCTCGTAGCGGACCGCGCCCGCGCCGCCCATCTCCTCCATGGTCGAGAAGCGGGTGTGCGCGGCGTTGGCCCAGCCGGTGAACAGCACCACGTGCCCGGCGTCGCCGCCGGTGCCCGCGCCGAGGGTGCCCACGACGTCGCCGGGGCGCAGGTCCTCCCAGCCGATCGGGTCGAGGAACTCGGGCAGGCTCACCGTGTTGGGAGACCAGGACAGGTGCAGCGCCATGGACACGAAGCCGGAGCAGTCCGTCCGGTAGATTTTGCCCTGCGGGTCCGGGTATTCGCCGCCCATGTCGTAGGGGACGTTCTGGTCCACCCAGAACTCGGCGCGGCTGAGGATTTCGGCGCGGGTGATCGGTCCGTCCACAGCGGACTCGGCGGTGGCGGTGGGCGCCGCGGCGACGGTGAGGCCAGCCAGGCCAAGCACCACCGCCAACAGCGCGGAAACCGGCCGTGCGGAGCGAGACCGCACGCGTCGGGTGATTCGGAGTCTCATTCTTACCCCAGAGGTGAAGGCGGCGTTCCGCGTCACGGAACGCCGCCGGTCGGAAAGCGGATTTCGTTACGGGTGCCAGAGAACGTTCATCATCGTCGGAAGCTCGTGGCCGATTCCGTTGCGCGCCACGCAATCGATCCAGTGGCCGCAGTCGTACTGGACCATCCAGCTGTTGCCGATCCCGCTGCCCAGCAGGTGCTGGTGGAACTCGTAGGTCAGCCGGTGCGCCTGCGCCTCAAGCAGGTCGTCGTGCCGGGTGCCCGCGTACAGCACGGTGTGCACGTCGCCGAGGCCGCTGACCCGGTGCCACGGGTTGTTGAAGCCCCACGACCCGTCCCCCGGCGCCCCGAACGGCCCGTCCAGCGGGAAGTTGTGCAGCTGCATCGACCCGGTCACCGCGGTGCGCATCCTCGGGTCCTCCAGGTGGTAGCCGCCGGACATGCCGATCGCCATCCGGAACAGCCACGGCCGGTGCGTCGCGTGCCGGATCGCGGTGAAGCCGCCCATGGAGAAGCCCGCGATGGCGCGGCCCTCACGGGCCCGGATGGTGTTGAGGTTCTCGTCCACCCACGGGATCAGCTCGTCCAGGTGGAACCGGTCCCACTGCTGCGCGCCCGCGGACTGGTTGACCCAGTTCGTGCCCCAGCCCGCCAGGCCCGCCTCGGCCGTGATGGTGATGATCGGGTACCCGTGCGTGACCTCCTCGATCCGCGCCTCGTTGTGCCAGGCGCCCGGCCCCTGACCACGCCCGTGGAACAGGTACAGCACCGGGTAGGCGAGGTTCGGGTTGTAGCCCGAGGGCAGCGTGACGACCACGTCGTGGAACTGCCAGCCCAGGGCGCGGGTGTCCACCGAGTTCGTGTGGATGTTGATCACATAGGTGCGATCCGTGGTCTGCATGACATTGCGCACTTCGATTCCGTGCGCGGAGAAGAAGTCCGGCGGCGCCGCCGCCGCGGTCGAGGCCGTCGTCAGCGCGGCGACCAGGGTGGCGAACAGGGCGAGCACGAGCGTGATCGCGCCACGTCGTTTCATGATTGTCCTCCGAGGAAGTCCGGGATCAGGGGTGCTGGAGCCGGGCCATGATCAGCGACACGAAGTGGTTCATGTCCGCCTGCAGGCAGGCCTGGTTGTTGTGTTCGCCCAGGCACCCGGGCGCCCACTGTCCGCCGCCGCGGTAGTTGACGAACTCGTGCGCGATGCCAGCGCTGGTCAGGAACTGCGAGGTCACGATGGCCGTCTCCACGGCCCCGGCCTCCACCTGGGCCAGGATCGGGTCGGCGGCGGGGTTGGTGCCGTCGCCGGTGTAGAGCGCCACGCCCATGCCGCGCAGCGGCGCGACGTGCTGCGCCGGGCTCTGCGCGTTCCAGACCCCGTCCAGCGGCCAGATCGGCGGGCCGAAGATCGCGGCTGGGTCGACGGCAGGCGTGCCGTAGATGGCCAGTTGCGTCGTGCCCACGACCGCGGTGCGCAGCTTTTGGTTGAGCAGGTCGAGCCCGCCCGAGAAGCTGCCCACGTAGCCGAACAGGTCCGGCCGGTGCTCGGCGTAGTGGAACGCGCCGAAGCCGCCCATCGAGTGGCCGGAGATGGCCCGGCCTTCCTTGGTCGGAATCGTGCGGAGGTTGGCGTCGATGAACGGGATCACCTGGTCGAGGTGGAAGTTCTCCCAGTTCTGCTTGCCGAGCCCGCCCGGGTTCACCCAGTTCGAGTACCAGCCGCGGCCGCCGCCGTTGGGGGTCACGGTGATCACCGGGACGCCCGCGGTGGCCCGCTCGACGATCTCCTTCTGCCGGGGGCTGTTCGGGATGTCCCCGCCGCCGTGGAGGGTGTAGTGCACCGGGTACCGGGTGACCCCGTCGTAGCCTTCCGGGAGCGTCACCAAGATCACGTGCTCGCCCGAGACCTGGCCCGGCAGCACCGTGAACTCCGGCACCTCGGCCGTGCGCACGCTGAACGCGAACGTCCGCTGGCCCTCGGCCCACACCGGCTGGCGGACCACCTGGAGCCCGAAGCCGTCGACCAGTCGCGGCGGCGCGGTGTCGGCGTGCGCGGCGGGCACGACAGCCGTCAGCGCGGCCGCCACGGCGCCGAGCAGCGCCCAGCGGATTCTCTGAAATCTCTTCATATGTCCCCCTTGTGTCGCCCGCGCCGAGCGGGCAGACCTGACGTGAGCTGAGCATTCGGACCAGCCGGTCCCGCTGCCAGGCCACGGCACCGGCCATATCTGGCCGGGCCCCGCCACCAGGGAAAACAGTCGCGGGCGCGGCCCAGGACGCCGATCCGGCGAGCCAAATCCGCTGGCGCGGGCACCCGGCCCGCGGCTAGGTTTCGCCCATGGCGTGCCGGATCAGCGAACTCGTGCTCGGCTGTCGCGACCCCGAGGCGCTGGCGCGGTTCTGGTGCGCGGTCCTGGACTTCGTCGTGCTCGACCGCGAGGACGACGGCTCGGTGGAGATCGGACCGCGAGAGGGGTTCGGCGGACCGCAGCCGACGATCATCCTCAGCCGCCGGGACGAGCCGGAGCCAGGCAAGTCCCGGCTGCACATCGACGTCAACGCCACCGACCGCGACCAGGACGCCGAGTTGCGGCGCCTGCTGAGCCTCGGCGCGCGCCCGGCCGACATCGGCCAGACCGGCGATGAGTCGTGGCACGTCCTGGTCGACCCGGAAGGCAACGAGTTCTGCCTGCTCAAGGCCCGCCTCGATCCACTCTGACGCGGCCCGTCGAGTCGCCCCCGCGTCAAATCGCGCCCACGGGGCATCCCTCGCCGAAGACGGCCAATCCGACCCGCGACCGGCTCCGAAGCACCAGCGACGACGCGCGCCGCTGTCCGGCGCGCGGGCCGTCGACGGGCAGAGAGGAACGGGATGGCTGGGCGCGAGCGCGGGCTGCGGTCGGTGGCCGCCGCGGACGAGGTCACCGCGGACGAGTTGCTGTGCCGGGTGGCGCGCGGTGACGAGACGGCCTTCGAGCGGCTCTACGGCGTGGTGGCGGGCAAGGTGCTGGGCCTGGTCCTGCGGGTTTTGCGGGACCACGCGCAGTCCGAGGAGGTCACCCAGGAGGTGCTGGTCGAGGTGTGGCGCACCGCGGGCCGCTACGACCCGAACCGGGGCAGCGCCCTGGCGTGGGTGCTGACGATGGCGCACCGCCGGGCGGTGGACCGGGTCCGCTCCGCGCAGGCCGCGACCCGGCGGGAGGATCTCGCCGCCCGCCGCGACGCCGAGACGCCGTTCGACGCGGTCAGCGAGCAGGTCGCCGCGCGGATCGAGCGGCGGCAGGTCCAGCGGTGCCTGACGACGCTGACCGAGGTGCAGCGGGAGTCCATCCTGCTGAGCTACTTCCGCGGCCACACCTACGCGGAGACCGCTTCGGTGCTGGGCATCCCGCTGGGCACGGTGAAGACCCGGATGCGCGACGGACTGATCCGGCTCCGTGACTGCCTTGGGGTGACCCGATGACCGAGAACACCAGGCCGAACAGCGCGCCAGCCGAGGCCCACACGCTGATCGGCGCGTACGTGCTCGACGCCGTCTCCGACGCCGAGCGCCTGCTGTTCGAGGAACACCTGGCGGGCTGCCCGAGTTGCGTGCGGGAGGTCGACGAACTGCGCGAGACCAGCGCCCTGCTGGGCGGCTCGGACACCGTCGAGCCGCCCGCCGACCTGCGCGCGCAGGTGCTGGCGGCGGTGGCGCGCACTCCCCAGCGGCCGCACGAGACCGATCACCCGCCGGTGGCCGAGGGCGACGGCCGGTCCGCCCGCCGAGCCGGGTGGCCGTGGCGGGTGGCCGCGGCGGCGGGGATCGCGGCCGCGGTGGTGCTCGGGGTCCAGGCCGTCGAGGCGAACCGCAGCGTGGAGCGCCAGCGGCAGGCCATCGAGCAGGCCGACGACCACAACGCCGAAATCGGCCGGTTGCTGGCCGCGCCGGACGCCAAACTGGTCCGCGGCGAGGTGAGCGGCGGCGGCACGGGAACCGTGGTCGCCTCGCCCGGCACCGGGCAGGTGCTGTTCCTGGCCCAGGACCTGCCGCGGCTGCCGGAGGACCGCGCCTACCAGTTGTGGCTGATCGGCGCGGACGGGCCGCGCCCGGCCGGACTGCTCACCGGAACCGGCGGACAGCCCAGCCCGCTGCTGGCGGGTGGGTTCACCGGGCGGGAAGCCGTCGGCCTCACCGTGGAACCGCGCGGGGGCTCAGCCCGGCCGACGACCCCGACCATCGTGGTCCTTCCCCTGGTCTGAGCAATCCGCGGGGGTGTCGGCTCCGAATACCGGAGGTGACCGCACCCAGGAAGAAAACCGATCCCGTGGCGCGGCTGCTGCCGCGGTGGGCAGCCGCCGCCGTCGGCGTCGTCGCGGTGGCGGCGGCGCTGGCCGCCGGGCACCTCGCCGCCGCGCTCACCGACCCGCTGGCCTCCCCGCTGCTGGCCGTCGGCAACACCGCGATCGACCTCACGCCGCACCCGGTGAAGGACTTCGCGATCCGCGCCTTCGGTGAGAACGACAAGGCCGTCCTGCTCGCGGGCATGGCCGTCGTCATCGCCGTCGCGGCGGCGACCGCGGGGCTGCTGTCCCGGCGCGGCCCGCTGCCGGGCACGGTCCTGGCGGCCGCGCTCGGCGCGCTCGGGATCGCCGCGGCGCTCGCCCGGCCGACTCTCGGCGCGCTCACCCTGCTCGCGCCGCTGGCCAGCCTGGTCGTCGGCGTCGCGGCCTTCCGGTGGCTGCACGCCCGCGCGCCCCGGCTCGCCGTGCCCGCACCCGATCCCGAGCCCGATGCCCAGGTCCGTCCGGTCGACTGGCCGGTCCCCGGCTTGGGCCGCCGCCGGTTCCTGGTGACCTCCACCGCGGTCGCCGCCAGCGCGGGCGCGGCGGCCGTGGCCGGGAACGTCATCGGCGGCGGAGCCGACGTGGCGGCTTCCCGGAGCGCCATCCGGCTCCGACCCGGCACGTCCGCGCCACCCATTCCGGCGGGCGCGGACTTCGCCGCCGCGGGCACCCCCGCCTTCATCACCCCGAACGCAGACTTCTACCGGGTGGACACCGCGTTGTCGGTGCCCCGGGTGCCCGCGCGGGACTGGCGGCTGCGCGTGCACGGCCTGGTCGACCGCGAGCTGGTGCTCACCTACGACGACTTGCTGGGCAGACCGCTGGTGGAGAAGACGATCAGCCTGTGCTGTGTGTCCAACGAGGTCGGCGGCCCCTACATCTCCACCGCCAACTTCATCGGCGTGTCCCTGCGCGACATCCTCGCCGAGGCGGGTGTCCGGCCGGGCGCGGACCAGTTGGCGACGCGCAGCGTGGACGGCTGGACCTGTGGGACCCCGGTTGAGGACATCATGCGGCCCGACAGCGGCGCGCTGCTGGCCATCGGTATGAACGGCGAGCCGCTGCCCATCGAGCACGGCTTCCCCGCGCGGATGGTCGTGCCCGGCCTGTACGGGTTCGTCTCGGCGACGAAATGGCTGGTCGGCGCGGAACTCACCACGTTCGCCGACTTCGACGCCTACTGGGTCAAACGCGACTGGGCGCGCCGCGCGCCGATCAAGACCATGTCGCGCATCGACCGGCCCAGGGCCTTCGAGCAGGTGCCCGAGGGCCGGTTCGTCGCGGCGGGAGTGGCCTGGGCGCAGCGCAGGGGAATCGACCGGGTGGAGGTCCGGGTCGACGGCGGCCCCTGGCTGCCCGCCACGCTGAGCACCGAAGTGAACATCGACACCTGGCGCATGTGGCGCGCGGAGGTCGACCTTTCCTCGGGCTCGCACACGCTGGAGGTCCGGGCCACCGACCGCACCGGCCACACTCAGACCAGCGACCGGGCCGAGCCGATTCCCGACGGCGCCAGCGGCTGGCACGCCATCGCCTTCACCGCCCGGAAATGACCGAAGGTTTCTTGCCAATCAACCAATCCGCCGCCGCGACCGCGCCGAATCACCGATGACAAGCCCGGAAGCACAGTTCCCGGCATACGTCCACAAAGGAGCTAACTCCATGCGCACCACCCGGCTCGTGCCCGCGTTCGGCGCTATCACCGCGGCCCTGATCTCCGTCGCCGCCTGCGGCGGCGGCGAGCAGGCCGCCTCCACCACCGCCTCGGCGGCCACGACGACGACCGCGCCCACGACCAGCGCGGGCGCGGCGACGAGCGAGGGCGTCACCACCACCGGCGACGTGTTCGGCGCGGGCTGCGCCAGCCTGCCGAAGGAGACCGAGGACGAAGGCTCCCTCGACGGCATGGTCGACGACCCGGTGGCCACAGCGGCGAGCAACAACCCGCTGCTCACCAAGCTTGTCGCCGCCGTCAAGGCCGCGGGCCTGGTCGACACGCTGAACAAGACGGACGCGAAGTACACGGTCTTCGCGCCCTACGACCCGGCTTTCGACGCGCTGGGCCCGGAGGCGCTGAACGCCGTGCTCGCGGACAAGGCGAAGCTGACCAGCATCCTGACCTACCACGTCGTGCCGCAGCGCATGGACAAGGACGGCATCGTGGCCGCGGCGAGCCTGCCCACCGTGCAGGGCGGGACCCTCAAGGTCGAGGGCGCGGGCGACACCCTCACCGTCGACGGCGCCAAGGTGCTGTGCGGCAACATCCCCACCGCCAACGCCACCGTCTTCGTCATCGACCAGGTCATGATGCCCGCCTCCTGACCTTGCGCCGGTCGACGGCGGGACCGTGGCCGCTCGCCCGCGGCCACGGTCCCGCTTTCCGCCGCGTGGCGGCGGATGGCTGTCCGTCCCCGACAATGCGAACTCCCGGTGTTGTGCCGCGGCGATAGAGTTCGCGTCACCGGCCCATGAATGCCACCGGTCCCACCGGATAACAAGCGCCGAACGCCACGGACTGGGCGTCACTCGGAAGGGCGACAGAAACCCGGAGCCCGGCCGACACGAAAACGGCGGCGATTCGCATTGGCTTGTCTCTTTCCGCCGCACTGGGTACTGTCCCGCCATCGGTTGCCGAAAGCGGGAGTTCGGCGGCCTCCACCGGCAAAGGAAAATGAGGAGACATGGCACAGCGCACAATCGTCGAACTCGTGGACGACCTCGACGGCAGCGTCAGCGACGACATCAGCACGGTCAGCTTCGGCCTCGACGGCGCCCAGTACGAGATCGACCTGACCGCGGCCAACGCCGAACTCCTCCGCAAGACCCTGGACGACTTCACCGCCGCCGCCCGCCGCGTCGGCGGCCGAATCAAGCGCGCGGCGAACGCCCCGGCCCCCAACCCGGACGCCCGCAGCAAAGAGCAGACCAAGGCCATCCGCGACTGGGCCCGCCAGAACGACTACGACATCTCCGAGCGCGGCCGCATCCCCGCCACGATCATCGAGGCCTTTGAAGAGGCGCACAAGCCCAAGACCCGCAAATCCAAGTAGGTCCGGGCCTTCCCGGGACGGGCCGCGCCCGTCCCGGGCCTCGTTTCACTTCACCGCGCTCACACCGGAAACGGGCCATTCACGGGTTCGCCCGGGCGTCCCGGAGTTTCCCGGCGAGGACCGTGGTGAGCCCTTCGGTGAATCGCCGGTCGCGGTCCCCGGTCATGATGCCGATCGAGTCAGCGGTCTCGTCCACACGAGGGTGTTCGCCCGCGGCGACGGCGGCGACCAGGGAATCCCATTCGCCGGTGCTGGTCAGTTCCACATACGCCTGCTCCTCGATGACGAAGCCGACGGTGTAGGAGCGCAGGACGAAGGCGACCACGCCCGCGCTGAATGGCGGCAGCGTGAGCGGCTGGAGCAGGCTCATCAGCGTGTGCGACAACCGCAGCGTCGCGGCGAACGGCGAGTACGAGCCCGCCACGATGCGACCGCCCGCCCGAAAACCCAGCATGGCCTGACGCATCCGCTCGCAACACGTGATCACCTGATCGGTGGTCGGGGCGGCGATGTCGATATCGGACAGCGGGATCGTGGCGAAGATCGCGTCCGCCATCGCGCGGCGGAGGTCTTTCTGGTCGCGGAAGTGCTTGTACAGCGCGCCGGGAGTCACCTCGGCCGCGGCAGCCAGCCTGCGCATGGTGAGGGCGTCGAGCCCGTTCGCCGAGACGTACTCGTGCGCGATGCCGACGAGGCGGTCCCGGCTCAGTCCGCGTTTGACCATCGGTCCGCAGCCTAGCTTCCCCAGTCCGCACCCGGTTGACCACGGCGGGGCGTCTGACTAACCTCGCTGTTGTGAACAATGTTTACCACGCACGGCCGGGCGTCGTCCTGGGCGTGGCCTGCGGGGCGCAGTTCATGGTGGTGCTGGACGGGTTGGTCGTGGCCGTGGCGCTGCCCGCCATGCGGTCCGGGCTTGGGCTGTCCTCGGCGGGCCAGCACTGGATCGTCAACGGGTACCTGGTCACGCTCGGCGGGTTGCTGCTCCTCGCCGCGCGGGCGGCCGACCTGCTCGGGCACCGGCGGGTGTTCGTCGGCGGCCTGGCCGTGTTCACGGTGGCCAGTCTGGTCGGCGGGCTCGCCACCGCGGGAGGGGTGCTGGTGGCGGCGCGCGTGGCGCAGGGGGTGGGAGCCGCAGCCCTCGCGCCCACCAGCCTGAGCCTGCTCACCACGACTCACACCGAACCTGGCCGCCGCGCCCACGCGCTGTCGCTGTGGGGCGCCACCTCGGCTTCGGCGGGCGCCCTCGGGTTCGTCCTCGGCGGGCTGCTCACCGACCTGGCGGGCTGGCGGTGGGTTCTGCTGATCAACGTGCCCGTCGGCGTCGCGCTGCTAGTGGCCGCCCGCACCCTGCCGCGCACGCGGACCACCGCGCGGGCTGGACTCGACCCGCGCGGCGCCGTGACGGCGACCCTCGGCGTCGGAGCGCTCGTCTACGGCGTCTCCCAGGTCGCCGACCACGGATGGGGATCGGCGCGGGTCGTGGGCGCGTTGACGGCAACGGCGCTACTGGTGTCGCTGTTTGTGTTGGGGGAAGCCCGATCCACGGCCCCGCTCATCCCGCCCGGGGTCCTCGCTCGCCGGAATATCGCCGTCGGAAACACGATCATGCTCTTGCTGGGCGCGGTCATGACCGCGACGGTGTTCTTCCTTTCGCTGTACCACCAGAACGTTCTGAACTACGGCCCAGCGCGCACCGGCCTGGCACTGCTGCCGATGGGGGTGGTGATCGTCGCCGGTTCCCTTGCGGCGAAACGACTTCTGCCCATCGCGGGTCCACGGACCCTGCTGGTGGGCGGGGCAGTGGTCGCCGCGGCCGGGTCCCTGTGGCTGGCGAACCTGGCCCCTGAGGCCGGTTACGCCACCCACGTCCTCGGCCCGACCCTGCTGTGGGCGTGCGGCGCGAGCGTCATGACCGTGCCCGTCGCTGCCTTCGTCACGACCGGCGTCGAGCCCGAACTCGCGGGCCTCGCCTCCGGTCTGCTGAACACCGCACGCCACATCGGGGCCGCCGTGGGATTGGCCGCGCTGACGACCATCGCCGACCCGGCTGGGCAGAACCCCGACGCCCTGGTCTACGGCTACAACGCCGCGTTCACCGCCGCGGCCGGTGTCGCTGTCGTCACGGCGGTATTGGCGCTCCTCGTGCCCGGCACACCGGGAAATCGCCGATGACCGCTCTGCCGCCAGTGGCCGCTGGGAGACTTCGACCTGTGAACGCGGACGGAGGCAAGACGAAATCGGGACAGCGGGCCCGCCTGCTCGGGGAATGGACGCTGCGCCCGGCGAGGCAGGCCGACATCGAACCGATCGCGGAGCTGCGGGCGACGGTGATGCGCCCGGATTTGCTGCGCTTGGGGCGGTTTGACGAGGATCGGGTCCGGCAGCGGTTCCGGGACTCCTTTTCGCCGCGGCACACGTCGGTCGTCGTGGTCGATGGTGGCTTCGGGGGCAGTGTCGCCGTGCGACCGGCCGAGGACGGGCGCTGGCTGGAGCACTTCTACCTCGCCCCGGAACTCCAGGGGCGGGGGTTGGGCTCGGCCGTGTTGCGGACGCTGCTGGGGCGGATCGACGCCGACGGCGTGGTCGCCCGGCTGAATGTCCTGCGCGGCAGCGCCGCCCAGCGGCTGTACGAGCGCCACGGGTTCACCGTGTGCGCACAGGATCCGATCGATGTGTTCATGGTGCGGCAGCCGGGCGCTGTCGGGGACGACGAGCGATCGGTTCGGTCCGGAACGATCGGGTGGGGGAAGGGGTCCCTCGGGCAGGGTTGGTGTCGGAAGGAGACCTCATGATCTCGGCACTCAACCGGCTTGTCGACTTGGTCGAGGAGCGCCTTGGCGCGGAGTTCGACGTCGAGGGACTGGCCAAGGCGCTCGGCACGACCGAGTACCACCTGCGCCGGATGTTCTCGTCGTTGGCGGGCATGCCGTTGTCGGAGTACGTGCGGCGGCGGCGGATGACCGTGGCCGCGGGCGACGTGGTTCGGGGGCAGGACGATCTGCTGACCATCGCCGTCCGGCACGGTTATGGCTCGACCGAAGCGTTCGGGCGCGCGTTCCGGGCCGTCCACGGTGTCGGCCCGGGTGACGCGCGCCGTGCTGGAGGTCCCCTTCGGACACAACCGCAGATCAGGTTCCGCCTGACCGTCGAAGGGAACAACCCCATGGACACCCGCATTGTCGACCGGCCCGCGTTCCGGCTCATCGGGCACGCCGCCCGGGTCCCGCTCATCTACCTGGGCGCCAACCCGCACATCGAGCGGCACATCGCCGCGCTGCCGCAAGAGGAACACCCGCGGCTCAAAGCGCTCAGCGACACCGAGCCGGGGGGCCTGCTACAGGTCTGCGATGACCTCGACCCCGACCCGGTCGAGGGCAGCGAACTGACCTATTTGCATGGGGTCGCCGTCACCGGGGCCACGCCGGTCCCCGACGACCTCGACGCCATCGAGGCGTCCGCGGGCCGGTGGGCGGTCTTCCGCACCGCTGGCCCCTATCCGCAGGCCCTCCAGGCGACCTGGGCCGCGACCGCGAGCGAGTGGTTCCCGGCCAACCCGTGGCGGCTGCGGCCGGGGCCCACGATCGTCGCCGTCCTCGACCGCGCGGCCGATTTCAGCACCGCGACCTGCGAGCTGTGGATCCCCGTCGAACCGGCGTAGCGGGCGGGCTCAGCCCACGCTCTGCCGGTCGGGGCGGATCAGCGCGACGACCCGCCGCTCGTCGCGCGCGTAGGGGCCGCCGATGTACCTGGCCGCGATCCGGTCGATGATCTCCCAGGCGGCGTCGCCGTCGACCCACTCGGTGACCACACCGCGGATGGCGACCGGCAGGACCGGGTTGTCGGCCGGGGTCAGGGACAGCGCGACTCGCGGGTCGCGGCGCAGGTTGCGGGCTTTGCGGGTGTGCGGGCCGGTGAGGATCGCGATGTGGTCGCCGTGCGTGCCGATCCAGACCGGGACGGCGTGCGGGGACCCGTCGGGCAGGACGGTGGCGAGGTGGGCGATCGGGGCGCCGTCGAGCACGCGGCGCACAGCGGGATCGAGCATCGTCGTCTCCTGGGTGGGGTTCTTAGTGGTCAACGTTCGACCGCGTAGTGGAGGTATGCGGGGACGGCGTCGATGAGGCGCACGTGCGCGGGCAGCGCCGGGAAGACGGGCCTGCCCGCGCCGAGCGGGACTGGCGCCTGGTGCGGGATCACCTCGTTGAGCACACCGAGTGTTCGCCGATGCCCTTGCTCATCTCCGCCGTCCTTTCCGAGTTCCTTTAAGAGACGCCGTAACCATAGCACGGTGAGTTTCTTAAGGGAACTCGAATTGCTAGGCTGGCGTCATGCAGCGCACGAACTTCGGCGGGATGGTGTGCTCGATCGCGCGCACCCTCGACGTCATCGGGGAGCCCTGGTCGCCGCTGGTGCTGCGGGACGTGTGGGTCGGGCTCACCCGGTTCGAGCAGATCCAGGCCGATCTCGGCATCTCGCGCAAGGTTCTGACCGAGCGGCTGAACCATCTGGTCGACCAAGGCGTGCTTGAGCGCAAGCCCTACGACCGGCGGCCGCGGCACGAGTACCACCTGACGGAAAAGGGCGCCGAACTGGTCGACCTGCTCATGGTCATGGCCGGGTGGGGAGACAAGTGGCTCGCGGGCGACGCGGGCCCGCCCGTGCTCTACCGCCACCACGCGTGCGGCGAGATCAGCGGAGTCGACCTGCGCTGCGCGCACTGCGGCGAACCGATGCACGCCACCGACATCGACCCGCTGCCCGGCCCCGGCGCGGGCTAGCCCGGTCGGTGTTTCGCCCTTGGCGGAAACCAGGTTCGCCGCCCGCCCCGCTGTCTACAGTGGCCGGAAAGAGGAGAAAACCGTTGGGGGGCGTATGGAAACCATCACCGGGACCGCCGCGGGCGTGCCGTTCACGGCGCTGCCGCCCGCGGGCGTCGCCGACGGACCCGCGCCGCTGATCGTGACCTGGCACATGCTGGACGCGCCCCGCACCGACGCGGCGTTCGCGGCCGCGCTGCCCATGGCCCGGGTGCCCGCCTGGCGGGTGCACCTGGGCATGCCGATGTGCGGGGCGCGGATGGTCGACGGCCGCGTCGACGCCGTCATCGACCTCATCCGCCGGGACCCGCTGATGGCCTACCTTGCCCCCTTTCTTCGCCAGGCCGCCGACGAGTTTCCGGCCGCGCTGGCCGCGCTGCGCGACCGGCTGCCGGTGGACGACGGGCCAGTCAGCGTCCTCGGCGGTTCGCTCGGTGGAGCCGTGGCGCTGGAAGTGCTGACCAGGGGGCGGATTCCGCTCAAGGCGGTCGCCCTGGTCAACCCGGCGGTGCGGCTGCGGTCGGCCGTCGAACTCATCGAAGCCGGGTTCGGGCAGCCGTACTCGTGGGCGGAGAAGTCTCGCGAGACCGCCGACGACCTGGACTTCGTCGCCCGCGTCGCCGGAGGTGTCCCGGCGCAGCCGCCACTGCTCATCGTCAGCGGCGAATTGGACCACCCGACGTTCCGGGCGGACGCCGTCGCTCTGGTCGACGCGCTGCGCGAGCGGTACACGCACCCGGACGACGTCGAGTCGGCGACCGTGCCGGGCCTGCCGCACCCGCTGGCCGAGGAACCCGGACTGGCACCGGCCCCGCAACTGCCCGCGGCCAAGGCGGTGGACGAGATCCTGACCCGGTGGTTCCTCCGGCGGCTCAGCACGGCCTGATCACCCCGACACCGTGCTCGCGCCTAACGAATGTGCTTGCGGAAGCGGCGTTCCAGTCGTCCGGACGGGTTCCGTCGCGTCTCCTCGGCGCCGACCCAGCCGAACCGCTCGTAGACGCCGATGGCGCGCTCGTTGTCGCTGATCACCCACAGCTCCAGCGTGTCGCGACCGATCTCCCGGGCATGGTCCTCCACCCCGCGGAGCAGGTGCCCCGCCACCCCGCCGCCCCACGCGTCGGGATCGACGCCGAGATAGAAGACTTCCAGCGCCGCCGGGCCAGGCGCGAACAGGGTGAAGCCGACGGGGCAATCGTTTCGCCAGGCCAGGAGCAGTGTCGCGCCCTCGACGCCGAGGCGCTGCCGGATGCCCGGCACGGCTTCCGCCACGGCGGCGGGCTCGTGGTCGCGGCGTGCCTTCGCGCGAGCCCAGATCGCGGCGGACTCGCGCAGCCCGTCCTCGCCGTGGGCCTCGATGACCCGCACTGTGTCGCGCACTTGAGCATCCTCTCGCGGCTCGGTCGGGCCCGCTGAACCCGCGTTCGCGTCACCCGGCGAGGTCTGTGCGCTCGCCGGTCCAGCGCGGGTCGCGGCCGAGCAGCGCCAGCGTGCGGTCCCAGCCGGTGAGCCCGGTCGCGGTCGGCAGGCTCGGGGCGAAAGGCGCGTCCGGTGCGGTGCGCTCGGGGCCGTCGGGGATCGTTTCAGCCACGGCCTGGGCGGCGGCGACCAAGTCTTCGTCGTAGTCCACCTCGACGCCGAGGGCGCGGGCCACGTCCCAGCCGTGCGCGAGGGTGTCGAGCAGGTGGAAGCCGATCACCGTGCGGAGCGGGAACCGGCGGCCCGGGAACTCCGGCAGCAGCACCTGCCGCGCCGGGTCGGCCGCGGCGAACGCGGCGGCCACCGCCGCTGTGCCCGCCTCGTGCGCCGTGAAGGGCAGGTCGCGGGGCGCGAAAGCGTCGGTGGAGACGTCGGTCAGCGCAGCGGCGGCGAAGCCGTGGTCCTGGCCGATCATGTGCGCCAGCAGCGCCCGCAGATCCCAGCCCGCGCACGGCGTCGGCGAGTCCAGATCGGCGGGGCGGACCCGCGCGACGACCGGTCGGATGGCGTCGAGCGAGCGGCGATGAAGGTCGAAGATGTTCTGCATACGTCAACTATCTACGCCGGTAGACGATTGGTCAACGTCTATTGTTGGCGCATGACGGGACAGCGGCACGACCTCGGAGCGTCGTTCGCCCGCCTGACCAGGGCGATGATCGAGGCGGAGGAGCCGATCCTGCGCGCGCACGGGATCGAGATGTGGGATTACGCCGTGCTCAGCGCACTGGAATCCGCCGCGGCGCCGACCCAGTCGGAACTGGCCGTGGCGGTCCGGCGGGACAAGACGCGGCTCATCCCGATCCTCGACCGCTTGGCCGCAAAGGGTTTCCTCAGCCGCACCCCCGACCCGACAGACCGACGCAACCGCGTCGTCGCCCTGACCGACGAGGGACGCGCCGTGCTCGCCTCCTGCCGCGCCGAGATCCGGGCGATGGAGGCCGAGTTCCTGGCCGCGGCGCCACCGGCCAAGCGCCAAGCCTTTGTCGAGGTGCTGGAACTGCTCGCCGACCGCGCCGACTCCGGCTGAGCCGCGTGGCCGGTTGCGGCCATGCCCGGCAATCCGTCCGGAGCCACCCATGCCGAAGGGAGAGGTGGTGCAGCCGGAGCAGATGATCGCCGATCTTGAGGCGCGCGTGGGATCTCGCGCGCAAGTCGGCGGAGATGCGGCACGGATCGAGGAGAGCACGGCGACCGTGCGCTCTCCCGACGGCGCGGTCACAGTGACCGTCGCGCCCGAACGGGGCGGTGCGGGACATCGAGTTCGGGCGGGTGGCAGAAGGGTTGGAGAATGGGCGTCCCTGAGGACCATCAGGACGCTTTCAAACGCCAGACGGGATATCTGGACGAATGAGGCGCAAAGCCTTCTTGTTGACGGTGTGATCGTCGGCTTGGTCAGTGGTGTGGCGAGCGGGGTTCTGCGGAACGCGAACGAGACCCGGTTCCGCCTGCCTCATCACACCGAAGTCCATCTGGGCGGTGCCTGGGACGTTCGTGTTCGGGCTGCTGTTCATCGCGTTCGTGGCGAGCCGCGCCGAACCGGCGCCCGTGTCGGGAAGCCCGGAGGGAGCCAAGGCGACCGGGCCGCCATGATCGGGTCAGGGGGAGAGTTCGGGCGTGTCCGGCGCTGGATCGCCGTGGATGATCGAGTGGAACGGTTGGCGCAGCAACGCGAGGATCTTGTCCGGCGACGCGTCTCGTAGTCCGTCCAGGCCCAACAGGTGTCGCCCGATGACCGTTCCCAGGGTCAGCGCGCCGATCAGCCCGGTCCGCAGTGCCGCGTCTTCCCCGGGCACTGTCTCGGCGACTTGCCGCTGCTCGGCCAGCATTGCCGCGCGCACCTCCGCGGCGGCCTCGGGGTGGGTGAACATCGATCGGACCGCCGCCAGCGCGCCCGCGGGCTCCGCGGCGACCTTCGCGCCGAGCATCGCCAACAGCGACTCGGCGATCTGCTCCGGGGTTCCGTCGACGGGTTCGTGCCGGTCGACCACCGCGACCCGGGCGAACAGCTTCTCCTTCGACCCGAAGTACCGCATGACCAGCCCAGGATCGGTTTCCGCCTCGGCCGCGATCGCGCGAACCGTCGTCCGGTCATAACCGTGCTCGGCGAACAACTTCCGCGCAGCGGCCATGATCCGCTCCTGGGTGCGGCGGCGCTGCTCGGCTCGGGAGACCGGTGCGGAACCCATGCGTTCAGTCTACATGCGTTGACTGAAGGTTCGGGTCGATGCTAGTTTCGGTCAACGGCTGTTGACCGAAACTAGGGGGAACCATGTTCCAGACTGTCGCCCTCTCCTTTCTCGCGGGCCTCATGGGCACGAACGCGCTGCCGCACCTGATCAAGGGCCTCCTCGGCGAGGAGTTTCCGAACCTGCTGGGAAACTCGCCCCTGCGCAACGCGCTCGCAGGCGTGACCGGGCTCCTGCTGGCAGTCCTGTTCGCGCTCTTGGCCGAAATCCCCGGCCACCCCTGGCCCGCCGCGGCGGGCATCGCCATCGGCGCCTATGTCATGGCCGCCTTCCACGGCCTGCGCGGTGCCTTCTGGCTTAACGCCGCCGCTGGCCGCGCTAACCCGACCACGCCCTGACTGGCCCGATCCGGTGTGCCTCGCCGGGCTGGTCGCCGTTGACACTGTCCACTTCAGACAAACGGCGGGCGGTCCCGGAAGTGGGACCGCCCGCCGTCACCGTGCCAAGTGGACTACTCGCGGGTCGCCGAAACCGGCGCGGCCTCGGTGACCTTGAACGTGGTCAGGACGTCGGGCTCACCGGGGTACAGGGTGCAGCCCGCCTCGAACGTTCCCAGGGCGGTCGGATTGCCGTCGGCCTTCTTGGGGGTCAGCGACAGCGTGATGGTCTTGACCTTGATGTCGCCATCGCCCGCCTGGGGGAACGCGAACGACGGCGTGGCGCCGCTCGCGCGGATCTTGAACTCGCCGGACGGCGGAACCGGCTGCGCCGCGATGCCGATCGGCACGCTCACCGGCAGCGAGAAGCCCGGCGCGTTGAGTTCGCTGCCGGACACCGCAGTGCCCTCGATCGTGGTCGCGCCCAGCATGCTCAGGCCCTGCGTGGAAGACGCGGGCACGGTGGAGTCGGCCTCAATCGCGAGTTCGCCGGTCGGCTGGTTGGCCGGGATCTCGGCCGGGAGGTCGGCCTTGATGTCCACGACGATCGGCTGGTTGCCCAGCAGCGGGAACACGCAGTTGTAGGTCTGGCCCAGGGTGGCGGGCTGTCCCGGCGGGCGCGGGGTGGGGGTGTGGGTCACCGGGGGCGGCGGCGGGGCTCCGGTCCACTGCTCGTCGCTGACCGTGATGGTCGCGAGGGCGGTCGGGTCGCCGTCCTTGAGCGCGCAGTCGGACTGGAAAGCGGGGCTGGTGGGGCCGCCGCCGCTGAGGTCGACGGGGGAGCCGTCGGCTCGGCGAGGAAGCAGGGTGAGCGCGATGTCTTGGACGTTGAGCCGCACCGCGCCGGGCTTGGTGAAGCTCAGCGACGGCGCCTCGCCCGCGGCCTCGATCGTGAACTCGCCGGACGGCGGGACCGGCTGCTGGGTGATCGTCACCGGGACCGGCACCGTGGCCTTGAGCTCAGGCGAATCGATCTCGACGCTGGACGTCGCGCTTCCCTCGATCGTCTTGGCGCCGACGAGGGCAAGGCCCTGGGCGGCGGTCGCGCTGACCGTGGACACGGCCTTGAACTTGATCGCGCCGGTCGGCTCGCCGCGGGTCACGCTCGCCGGGATCTCCGAGCTGATCGCGATCTTGATCGGCTGAGCGCCGATCAGCGGGAACGCGCAGGTGTAGTTCTGGTTCAGGCTGACCGGCTCGGCGGAACCGCTCCCCGTCCCGGCGACCAGTCCTACCCCGACCAGGCAGGCCGCGCCGACCGCGGCTGTGAGTTTTCCGGGCACGCGAAAACGTGTCATAGCTGTCCTTTCGTCTGAATGTTCCACCTCATTTCGTGATTTCCCGTGAAATGAGGAAACGGCAATTCTGACCGCTTCGCCACGGCCGAGGAGGACGAGTCGTGCCCGGCGGCGCCAAGGTTGAAGTACCGGTCAGTACGTCGAGAAACGTATCGTACTTCACGACCTGGAACAAGAGTGTGTTAACAGTTCACCTCCGCCTTGGGCGAGGTCAGGCAGGCATGGTGCGGGACCGAGCCTGGTCGCCGCCGTTGTCGGTTCTCTCGCCGAAAACGGCGGCCCGGACCAGAGCGCGCGAGTCCGACAGCCAGTGACCAACCCCTCCTCGGCAGGCCGGTCCGCGGCGTCCCGGCGGCGGTAGCGTGCCTCAAGGGGGTGTCGCATGAAGATCGTGTTACCCGGCGGGACCGGGAACGTCGGCGGGTTTCTCGGGCGGTCGCTGGCCGCGGCCGGGCACGAGGTGGTCGTGCTGTCCCGGCAGGGCGGGGGCGGTTCCGCGGACGGGGTCCGCCGGGTGCGGTGGGACGGGCGCGCGCTCGGCCCGTGGGCGGCCGAGATCGACGGCGCCGACGCGGTGGTCAACCTCGCCGGACGGAGCGTGAGCTGCCGGTACACCGAGGCGAACCTGCGGGAGATGATGGACTCCCGGGTCGATTCCGCGCGGGTCGTCGGCGAGGCGATCGCCGCGGCTGCCGCGCCGCCGCGGGTGTGGCTGCAGATGAGCACCGCGACCATCTACGCCCACCGGCACGACGCGGCCAACGACGAGACGACCGGGATCATCGGCGGCGACGAGGCGGGCGTGCCGGGGTACTGGGCGTTCAGCGTCGAGATCGCCAAGCGGTGGGAGCTGGCTCAGGAGCGGGCGGCCACGCCGGAAACGCGGAAAGTCGCGCTGCGGGCCGCGATGGTGATGAGCCCGGACCGGGGGAGCGTGTTCGACGTCCTGTCCTGGATGGCCCGGCTCGGGCTGGGCGGCCCGGTGGCGGGCGGGCGGCAGTACGTCTCCTGGATCCACGGGCGCGACTTCCTCCGGGCCGTGGACTTCCTCCTGGCCCGAGACGACCTCCACGGGCCGGTCAACCTCGCCGCGCCGGACCCGGTCCCGCAGCGGGAGTTCGTCCGGACCTTGCGCCGGGCCTGGCGGAGGCCGGTGGGGCTGCCCGCGACGAAGTGGATGGCCGAGATCGGCGCGTTCGCGCTGCGGTCGGACACCGAGCTGCTGCTCAAGAGCCGCCGGGTCGTCCCAGGGCGGCTCTTGGACGCCGGGTTCGCGTTCGACTTCCCGCGGTGGGCGGACGCGGCGGCCGACCTGGTGCGGGCGACCCGCGAACGGCGCTGACGCGACGGCTCAAGGGCTCTCGGCCGGGCTGTCCTCGCGGGCGGGCGTGTGCCTGATCGTGAGCAGGGTGATGTCGTCGGTGGCGGGCTGGGTGCCGATCAGCGCCGACATGATCCGCACGCAGGTCGCCTCGGCCGGGGCGGGCGTCACAACCTGGCGGAGCAGGTCCAACCTGCTGTCCAGGTCCAGCTTGCGCCGCTCGACCAGACCGTCGGTGTAGAGGACGACCACCGCGCCGGGCGGCACCTCGACGCTGGCGCTCTTGCGGCCCGTGACGGCCAGGCCGAAGCCGAGCGGCGGGCCCAGCGGGGTGTCCACGAACGCGGTCTCCCGCCCGGGAATGGCGATGATCGGCGGGAGGTGGCCCGCCGAGGCGAGGTCCATCCGGCCGGTCACCCGGTCGATGACCGCGTAGCCCACCGTGGCCATGGTGTGGCCCTCGAAGTGGCTGGCCTTGCGGTCGAGCTTGTTGAGCACCTCGGCGGGGTCGGCGAACTCCAGCGCGTAGGCGCGCAGCGCGCTGCGCAGGCGGCCCATGACGATCGCCGCGGACAGGCCGCTGCCCGCGACGTCGCCGATCACCAGGCCGATGCGCTTGTCGGGCAGGTCGAACACGTCGTACCAGTCGCCGCCGACGCCGCTGTCCGCGCCGAGGACGTAGCGGGCGGCCAGTTCCCAGTCCGGGGTGGCGGGCAGCAGCCCGGGCAGCAGGCTGTCCTGCAACATGGCGGTCGCGGCCCGCTCCGACCGCGACCGGTGCATGTGCGCGGCGATCGCGAGCCGGTCGGCGACCAGTTGGAGCAGGACGATCTCCTCGTCGGTGAACCGGCGGGCCGTGGTGCTGCCCACGTGCAGCACGCCGACCAGGTCGCCCTGGGCGACCATCGGCACTCCCAGCAGGACGCGAAGCCCCCGCTCCCACAGCAGCGGGTTGACGACCGTCGTCGGGTCGACGTGCTCGATCCGCACCGGCTCCCGCAGCTTCGCCACCCGCCCGGCGAACCCGACCCCCACCGGCACCCGCACGCCCTGGAAGACCTCCGCCTCCAGCCCGGAGGTGGCCCTGGCGACCAGCTGCTCGCCACGCGGGTCGACCAGCAGAACGGTCACGGTGTCGACGGTGAACAGGCTCCGCACCCGGGCGAGCATCTCGTCGAACAACTCATCGAGGTCCAGCTCCCGCAGTGAGCTGTCGGTCACCGCCTCCAGCACCCGCAGCCGCAGGTCGGCGCCTCTCCCGTCAGTCATCCGGTCAACCCCGTCTACGCCCTTCAACGCCTGCCGACTCCAACAGCACGAGCGCGTGACGGTTGCCAGGTGAGCCGGTGCCGGAGAACCACCGTACCCGGCTGAGCCGACGGCCACCGATACCGCGCCGAGCCCACCGCCGTTCACTCGCCCGGGGGACGCGCGACGGCCGGTAGCATCGCGGCGTGAACTCTTATTGGCATGTGGTTCTGCCACCGCTGTGCGCCTGACCGGGCGCACTCGCTGACGGTGTGACAGAAGGCCCTGGCGACCGGCCAGGGGCCCGTGTCGTGCGCCCGTTTCCGAATCCAGCACGGTATTCGACAACGGAGAGTTCACGACCATGCCAAAGCACGTCCCAGCGCGCCTTCCCGCGCGCGAATCCGGTGGAGCACTGCCCATCCTGATCGCCGCGCTGCTGTGGGGCACCACCGGCACCGCGGGCTCCCTGGCCCCGGCGGGCGCCTCGGCGGCCGGGGCAGGCGCGGCGGGCCTGGTCCTTGGCGGCCTTCTGCTGTTCCTCGGCAAACCCGGCGCCCGCACGCTCTTGGCGAGGTGCGGGCGAGTCGAACGGCGGCTCTTGCTCCTGGGCGCGACGGCGGTAGCCGCCTATCCGCTCACCTTCTACCCCGCCGTGGAACGCACCGGCGTGGCCGTGGCCACGGTGATCACGCTGGGCAGCGCGCCGGTGTTCGCCGGGCTGCTGTCCTGGCTCACCCGGCAGGCCAGGCCGACCCTTCGCTGGGCCTGCGCGACCACGGTGGCCGTCATCGGCTGCGCCCTGCTGGTCCTAGGCCCGCGGCTCTCGGGCGATGGCACGCCGGTGGACGTGCTCGGCGTCGCGTCGGCCGCACTAGCCGGGCTGTCGTACGCGAGCTACTCGCTCATCGCCGGAGCGCTCACGGACCGGGGACGCCCCGCCGCGGAGGTGATGGGCGCGATGTTCGGTGTCGCCGCGGTGCTGGTCCTGCCCGTTCTGCTGTGCGGCGACGGGCAGTGGCTGCGCACGCTTCGCGGGGTGGCGGTGGTGACGCATCTGGCCGTGCTCACCACGTTCGTCGCTTACCGGCTGTTCGGATACGGGCTGCGCCGCACGTCCGCGCAGGTGGCCACGACGCTGACCTTGGCGGAGCCCGCGGTCGCGGCGGTGCTGGGCGTGGCGGTCTTGGGGGAGGGCCTGACCGCGGTCTCCTGGGGTGGGCTGGCCGTGCTCGCCGTGGGCCTCGGTTTTCTTGTCTTTCCCGTAGGCGCCCCGGCAGCCCCGCGGCCAAGCGTCCCCGCTCGGCCGGGGAGCGACAGGTAGGCGACCCGTGACAACGGCGGAGCGGCGGCCGTGCCGGTACGACTCGGCTTCGGTCGCGGGTCCCGCTGCCCCCCATGCCGGTGATCGTGCTGGCCCCCGGTGACCCTTTCCCATTCGGGGCATCTCGTGTGGCGCACGGGTCGAAGCACGCTTCATGTGAGTCGAACCACCTCCGCGCGGGAATCATCAAGCGCTCAACTAAGTTGTGAGACAGAGATGGCGGACTGCACAGGGGAGTGTGTGATGAGCGTGGAGCAGAACACCGAGGTTCTTCGGCTGGCCGAGGCGGGCCAGGACCTCCTGTTCCGGGAGGCGCGGACGGCGAACACGTTTTCCGACGAGCCGGTGACCGAGGAACAGGTCCAGGCGATCTACGACCTGGTGAAATGGGCGCCGACCTCGATGAACGTGCAGCCGCTTCGGGTGCTGCTGGTGCGGTCGGCGGAAGGCCGGGAGCGGCTGCTCAAGCACATGTCCGAGGGCAACCGGGCGAAGACGGCCGCCGCGCCGCTGACGGTGATCCTCGCGGCCGACGTGGACTTCCACGAGCACCTGCCGACCCAGTTCCCGCACGTGCCCAACGCGAAGGACTTCTTCACCGACGAGGAAGGCCGCGTTGAGACGGCGCGGTTCAACGCGCTGCTCCAGGTCGGGTACTTCGTGCTCGGCGTGCGGGCCGCCGGGCTCGCCGCCGGTCCGATGAGCGGGTTCGACGCGGACGGGGTGGACCGCGAGTTCTTCCCGGACGGCAGGCGCAAGTCGCTGCTGGTGGTCAACATCGGCAACCCCGGCGAGAACGCCTGGTTCGCGCGCAACCCGCGGCTGGCGTACGAGCAGGTAGTCGAGACGGTCTGAGAGCACCGGGGCCCCGCGCGCCGCGCGGGGCCCCGGTTTCGCTCTAACGCCCGAACAGCGTCTGGGTCTGGACGTTCAACTCGGTCGACTTGAACGCCTTGGCGATGTCCGTGCGCGGGTCGTTGAGCGCGAGCACGTCGAAGCCCTTGCCCAGGTCGGACGAGTAGATGTGGCCGTTGTAGTAGTACGCCGACCACGAGCCGCCGCCCTCGTTCGGGTCGGCCGCTGGGCCGCGCTCGAAGAAGCCGATCTCCTGCGGATCCTTCGAGTCGGTGAAGTCGATGACCTGCAAACCGCCCATGTACCAGGCTTGCACCATGATGTCGCGCCCGGGAACCGGCAGCAGCGAGCCGTTGTGCGCCACGCAGTTCTCATCGTCGGTCTGGTGCCGGTCGATCTTGTAGAAGCTGCGGAACTCCAGCTTGCGCCCGTCCCCGCGCCCGGTGATGTCGTAGATGCCGTCCGCGCCCCGGGTCGGGCCGATGGCGGCGTTGCAGGTGGCCGCGCCGCCGCCGCCGAGCTCGTCGGTGAACACGACCTTGGTGCCGTCGTTGTTGAAGGTCGCCGAGTGCCAGAACGCGAAGTGCGCGTCGTCCTGCACGCGGTTGATCACCCGGGGCTTCTCCCGGTCGGAGATGTCCATCAGCACGCCGTCGCCCATGCACGCGCCCGCCGCGAGGTTCTTCTGCGGGTACACGGTGATGTCGTGGCAGCCGCTGGTCGGGGTCACGTACCCGGACTCGATGGTGCCCGGCTTGCCCGCGTTGCCGCCGTCCGGGAACAGGTTCGGGGTCGCTACGACGGCCGCGGCGGCCGGGTTCTTCAGCGGCACCTTGATGATCGAGATCTTGTCGTGCGGCGGTTTGCAGTCCGAGAGCGACTCTGCCGGGCCATAAGAGGAGACATACAGGTAGACGTTCTTACCCTGTCGGTCCGGCACCAGCGTGTGCGTGTGCGACCCGCAGGCGGTCTCTACCGCCTTGAGATAGCGCGGGTTCTTCTTGTCGCTGATGTCGAAGATCTTCATGCCCTCCCAGTACGGCTTGGCGCCGTCGGGCTGGCTGGCCGAGGAGCAGGAGTCGTCGGTGCGCCGGGAGTCCGTCGAGAGGAACAAGAGGTTCCCGCTTACCGACACGTCGTTTTGCGCACCGGGGCACAAGACCTGGCTGGTGATCGCGGGCTTCTTGGGGTTGCTGATGTCGTAGATTGTGAAGCCGAGATAGTTGCCCGCGATGGCGTAGTTACCGGTGAACGCGAGGTCGGTGCCCACCGAGTTGGGCCCAGACAGCGGCGCCGTGGCGGGGATGTTCGCGAGGTGGACGATGTTGGGGCTGCTGACGATCTCGTCCGCGGCTGGGAACGCCCCCCGCGCGGACGCGGACGGCGCGCTCGACAGCGCGGAGGCGAAGACCGCCGCCGCGATGACAGCGACGGACGCTGTGGCACGTCGGCCGCGCCTGGGTGTTGGCACGCTCGGTACCCCCCTCTAGTGGATCGAAAATCGCAGTATGCCCATTCGGGTGGTGCGCGAACACCCCCTTTAGTTACCGGTTTTCACCAGTTGAACGGAGTCTGTTGCCGCGCTCCCGCGCGCGGTAAGTTCGGGAATTCGGCTGTGAGGGGAGTGCTGCGAATGTCTTGGCCGCGGGTCGCCTGGGGTGCGGTCGCGCTCGTGCTCGTCGCGGGAGCGGCCGGGTGCGCGAACGAGGCGGCCCCGCCGCCGCACGCTGTCGTGCAGCCGGGAAGGCCGGGGGAGCCGAATAAGACCCTGTCCGCAGAGGACGTGTCTTCCGGCGTCCCGGTAAGCCCGCCGAACCAGGCGGACGTCGAGTACGTCCAGATGATGGTGGTCCACCACGGACAGGCGCTGACCATGGCGGAGCTCGTCCCGGACCGCGGCCAGGACGCCGCGCTGAAGGGGCTGGCCGATCGCATTTTCGACGCCCAACAGGTCGAGATCGACATGCTCAACGGCTGGCTGGCGCGCAACGGCAAGCCGACGGCCGACCCGAACGGACACGGCGGCCACGCGGGCATGCCGGGGATGGCGACGCAGGCCGAGCTGGCGGCGCTGCGCGCGGCGACCGGAGCCGAGTTCGACCGGTCGTTCCTGCGGTTGATGATCAAGCACCACGAGGGCGCGGTGGCCATGGCGAACGCCGTGCAGAAGGACGGCGCGGACGTCAAGGTCCAGGAGATGGCCGACCACGTCATCGCCGAGCAGACCGACGAGATCCGCCGCATGCGCGCCATGCTCGGCCCCTGACCCCAGGTCACAGCTCGAATCCACGATCAAGATCCGAAGTTGTCCACAGGCGGGGGAAACCGGGGAGCGAGCCGTCCGGACGGGTCGATAGCATCGTTGGTGTCCAGGTCACGCCCCTAGTGACCGTCAGCGCACCGAGGAGTCACCGTGTCCCAGCCGCAGCCCGCAGCCCTCGCACCCGCCCCGAGCGTGGTGGTGCGGGCGGGCACTACGGCGGGCGCGGCCGTCCGCGAGGCCGGGCTGCCCGGCAAGGGCCCGGACGCGATCGTCGTGGTCCGCGACCCCGAGGGCAGGCTCCGCGACCTGTCCTGGTCCCCGGACGCCGACGTCACGGTCGAGGCGGTCGCCGCGGACACCGAGGACGGCCGCTCGGTGATCCGGCACTCCTGCGCGCACGTGCTCGCCCAGGCGGTGCAGCAGCAGTTCCCCGAGGCCAAGCTCGGCATCGGCCCGCCGGTCCGCGACGGCTTCTACTACGACTTCGACGTCGAGCGCCCGTTCACCCCGGAGGACCTGCAGGCGCTGGAGAAGCGCATGAAGCAGATCATCAAGGGCGCGCAGCGGTTCTCCCGGCGCGTGGTCGACTCGGTCGAGGCCGCCAAGCAGGAGCTGGCCGCCGAGCCGTACAAGCTGGAGCTGGTCGACATCAAGAGCGACGTCGACACCAGCGAGGTCATGGAGGTCGGCGGCGGCGAGCTGACCATCTACGACAACCTCGACCCGCGCAGCGGCGACCAGGTTTGGGGCGACCTGTGCCGAGGGCCGCACGTGCCCACCACCAAGCACATTCCGGCGTTCAAGCTCACCCGCGTCGCGGCGGCCTACTGGCGCGGCAATGAGAAGAACCCGCAGCTCCAGCGCATCTACGGCACCGCGTGGGAGTCCCAGGAGGCGCTCGACGCGCACCTGGAGAAGATCGCCGAGGCCGAGCGGCGCGACCACCGGCGCCTCGGCGCGGAACTCGACCTGTTCAGCTTCCCCGACGAGATCGGCTCCGGCCTCGCGGTGTTCCACCCCAAGGGCGGCATCATCCGGCAGGAGCTGGAGGACTACTCGCGCCGCAGGCACGTCGAGGCGGGCTACGAGTTCGTCTACTCGCCGCACATCACCAAGGGCGCGCTGTTCGAGACCTCCAAGCACCTGGAGTGGTACAAGGACGGCATGTTCCCCGGCATGCACCTCGACGCCGAGCTGAACGCCGACGGCACGGTCCGCAAGCCCGGGCAGGACTACTACCTCAAGCCGATGAACTGCCCGTTCCACAATCTGATTTATCGCTCCCGCGGGCGCTCCTACCGCGAGCTGCCGCTGCGGCTGTTCGAGTTCGGCTCGGTGTACCGGTACGAGAAGTCCGGCGTCGTGCACGGCCTCACCCGGGTCCGCGGCATGACGCAGGACGACGCGCACATCTACGTCACCCGCGAGCAGTTGCTGCCCGAGATCCGCTCGCTGCTGGCGTTCGTGCTCGACCTGCTGCGCGACTACGGCCTGGACGACTTCTACCTGGAGCTGTCCACCCGCAACGACGAGAAGTACGTCGGCACCGACGAGCAGTGGGCCGAGGCCACCGCCATCCTGCGCGAGGCGGCGGAGTCCAGCGGTCTGGAACTCGTCCTCGACCCTGGCGGGGCGGCGTTCTACGCGCCCAAGATTTCCGTGCAGGCCAAGGACGCCCTCGGCCGCACCTGGCAGATGTCGACCATCCAGATCGACTTCCAGCTGCCCGACCTGTTCAACCTCGAATACACCGCGAGCGACGGCTCCCGTCAGCAGCCGTACATGATCCACCGCGCCCTGTTCGGCTCCATCGAACGCTTCTTCGGCGTCCTCACCGAGCACTACGCCGGCGCGTTCCCCGCCTGGCTCTCCCCGGTCCAGGCGGTCGGCATCCCCATCGCGGAAGACCACGTCGAGCACCTCCAGCAGATAGCCAAGTCCCTGCGCGCCAAGGGCGTCCGCGTCGAGGTGGACACCTCCGACGACCGGATGCAGAAGAAGATCCGCAACCACACCCTCCAGAAGGTCCCCTTCCTCTTGGTGGCGGGCGCCAAGGACGTGGAGGCGGGCTCGGTCTCCTTCCGCTTCCGCGATGGCTCCCAGGTGAACGGCATCCCGGTGGACCGCGCCGTGGACGCCGTCCACCAGTGGATCCAACGCCGGGAAAACACCTCTCCCACCGCCGAAACCTTCACCCTCGACTAACCCACACTCATCCCGCCTGCGGGTCCTGCGATCCCAGTCCCAGGACCCGCGGCAGGCTTCCCGCACCGCGACCGCCGGACCGCCACCCCTGCCGGGCTGTCGCCCACGCCGGGATTCCTGTCGCGTTGGCCACGCCTGGGACCGCCGCCCGCCGGGTTGTTGCCTGATATCGGCTGTTGTCCTGCACGGGTTGTTGCCCGCGTCGGGCTGTTGTCGCTGTGGGATTGTGGTCTCTGTCGGGCTGTTGTTCTCGCCGGGTCCGCTGCTCGGGCGGACTGCTGCCGTGCCGGACTGCCACCTCGGCAGACCGCACCTCCAGGCGACTGCTACCCCTTGCGGGCCGCTATTCCCCACGGGACAACCGCCCCCACCCGCCGCATGGAGTCGCCCGCAAGCCTCTCTGCCCCGCGGGGTGCGCTTCGGGCTCGTCCGTCCTTGGTCCACCTGACGTGCCCACCGGGTCCCGCCGCCCGCGCGCAGGGCGTGGTGGGTTGTGCCGACTGCGGCGCACACCACTCGTGCTCGCTTGCTGCGCGAACTCGCTCGCCGCTGCTCGTGCGAAGCGGTTCGCCAGGGTGGCGATCGCCGCTGCTCGCGGTGCGGGTCGGTGACCATGGGCGGTTCGCGGCCTGGGGCGGGCCACTAGGATCGGTGCCATGGCCGCCTTCGTGCGCTCCGAGGAGCCCGAACTCGTCGCCCAGGACGGGGTGGGGATTCCCGATGCCCTACAGCGGTTGTGGACGCCGCACCGGATGGCCTACATCCGCGGCGAGGGCAAGCCCGAGGGCGACGACCGGGCCGGGTGCCCGTTCTGCGGGCTGGTCGAACTCGCCGACGCCGACGCGCTGATCATCGCGCGCGGGCGGCTGGTGTACGCGGTGCTCAACCTGTACCCGTACAACCCCGGCCACCTCATGGTCGTGCCCTACCGGCACGTCGCCGACTACACGGACCTGACCGACGACGAGACCGTCGAGTTGGCCGTGTTCACCCAGCGCGCCATGCGGATCGCCCGGCGGGTGGCGGCGCCGCACGGGTTCAACATCGGCATGAACCAGGGCGTCGTCGCGGGCGCGGGCATCGCCGCCCACCTGCACCAGCACTTGGTGCCCCGGTGGGGCGGCGACGCCAACTTCATGCCGGTGGTCGGCCACACCAAGGTCCTGCCCCAACTGCTGGGCGAGACCCGCGCGCTGCTGGCCGAGGCCTGGTCCTCGGCCGACTAGGTCACGACTGCTGCTGGCGCAGCACCGCCTCCAGCTCGATGTGCACAGAAATCTTGTCGCCGACCACGGCGATGCCGTTCTGCACGCCCTCGAAGTTCACCCCGAAGTCCTTGCGGTTGAGTTCGGCCGAGCCGGAGAACCCGACGCGGGTGCCGCCGTAGGGGTCCGGGCCGAAGCCGTTGAGCTCGAACCGCAGCGGGACGACCTTGGTGACGCCCTTGAGGGTCAGTTCGCCGTCGAGCACGTAGCCGTCGCCGGACTCGCGCACACCGGTGGCGCGGTAAGTCATCTCGGGGTGGGTGGCGACGTCGAAGAAGTCGGCGGACTTGAGGTGCCCGTCGCGCTGCTCGTTGAAGGTGTTGACGGTGGTGAGGTCGATGGCCACCTCGACACTCGCGGCGGCCGGGTCCTCAGTCGTGACCAGGTGCCCGGACACACCGTCGAACCGCCCCTTGACCTTGCTCACCACCATGTGGCGGACGGTGAAGCCCACATCCGAGTGCACGGGGTCGATATCCCACGTGCCCGCGACGAAGCCGGGGATCTGGGTCAGTGCGGTGGTCATGTCGTCTCCTGAGTTAGTTGAACGCTTGTTTGTTGACCGCTCAATCAGGACGCTACACCGGCTCTGTTGAGAGTTCAACCAGAGGGGTAGACTGGGCTCATGGCTGAGACCCGGTGGCTGTCCGACACGGAGCAGGACGCGTGGCGCGCGTTCGTCACGATGCTGGGCGCCCTGGTCGACCACCTGGACCGGCAGCTGCAGCGCGACTCGAAAATGCCCTACACCTACTACGAGATCCTGGTCGTCCTCTCGCACGCCCCGAACCGCGAACTGCGGATGAGCGAACTCGCGGGCCTGCGCAACTCCTCCCGCAGCAGGCTCTCGCACGCCGTGGCCCGCCTGGAGGAAGCAGGCTGGGTTGAACGCCGCGAATGCCCGACGGACAAGCGCGGCTCCCTCGCCGCCCTCACTGACGAGGGCTTCGCCGCCTTGGCCGCCGCCGCCCCCGGCCACGTGACGGCCGTGCGCGAGATCCTGTTCGACCGCCTCACCCCGGACCAGGTCAAATCCCTCGGCGAAATCAGCGCCATAGTCCTGGAGGGCCTGGACCCGGACAAGAAGAACCTCCCCGGCTCCCCCGAACCCGGCCGCTGATCCACCCCCACCCGCCCCCGAGACGCGCCTTCGCCCCACTTGCCGATGGTGTCGCGTCTCCCACTTGTCCACAGCCCAGGCCCTTTTCCGTCCCCCGAACGTGTCGCCAGCCGCGAGTTATCCACAGATTTCGCGCCCCTCTTCCGTTCCCGCCCGCGCTCGCGCTGAGGTAGGCCCGGCCGGGTCTGAGTCGGGTGCGCTGACCAGCGGAAACAGCCCGCACACGCCCCGTTCGCCCGCTTGGAGCTCGTGGCGTGGCCGGTGGTCGAGTCAGCCTGGCGCCGCGACGGTGTGGCGCGTTGTCGCGTTCAGCCCTGGCGTTTCCCGTCACGGCAACCCGCGAGTGCGTCGCGGGCATCGGGGGTGGTGCGCGAGGATCGGGCATGGGGGCGGTTAGGCTGCGCTCGCCAGGTCGTCCCGCCGGTTAGGTGCCTTTCACAGCCTCATGCTGAACATCTTCGCTCGTGCCTCGGTCTCGCGCGTCACCGATCCGGTGGGGGCGCGGTTGGTTCGCATCGGTCTCACGCCCAATGCCACGACGGTGGTGGGGACCGTGGGGGCGGTGGTGGGCGCGCTGTGGCTGTTCCCCACCGGTCACCTGCTCGCTGGGACGCTGGTGGTGTGGGGGTTCGCCATGTTCGACCTGCTCGACGGGGCCATGGCACGCGCCCAAGGTGGGGGGACGCGTTACGGGGCGGTGCTCGACGCCAGTTGTGATCGGATCGCGGATGGGGCGCTGTTCTGCGGGGTCACCTGGTACCTGTTCGAGGTCGCGCACGACCGGGTCACGGCGGTCGCGGCGTTGGTGTGCCTGGTGTTCGCGCAGGTGATCTCCTATGTGAAGGCGCGCGCCGAGGCGTCCGGGCTCAGCGCGAACGGCGGGCTGGTGGAGCGGGCGGAACGGCTCATCATCACCCTGGTCGGGGCCGGGCTGAGCGGGTTGGGCGTGCCGTACGCGCTGGAGGCGGGGCTGTGGATCCTCGCGGCCGGGTCGGTGGTGACGGTGGCGCAGCGGCTGGTCGCGGTCCGGCGCTCGGCGATGGAGGAGGCGGCATGAACTGGGGCGACCGACTACAGGCCACCGGCTACGGCGTGGGCTGGCGCCTGGTCCGGACGCTGCCCGACGGGGCGGCGCGCGCGCTGTTCCAGGCCGGGGCCGACCTCGCCGCCCGCCGCGCGGGCCCGGGCAGCCAGCGGCTGCGGGCGAACCTCGCCCGGGTCGTGCCGCAGGCCGGGGTCGCCGAGCTGGACGACCTGGTGCGGCAGGCGCTGCGGTCCTACGCGCGCTACTGGCTGGAGGCGTTCCGGCTACCCACCATGGACCACCGGGCCATCCACGCCGCCATCGACGCGACGATGACCGGCAAGGAATACATCGAGGCCGCGCTCGCCGAGGGCAACGGCGTCGTGCTGGCGCTGCCGCACTCGGGCAACTGGGACGCCGCGGGCGTGTGGCTGGTCGGCGAGCACGGCCGGTTCACCACCGTCGCCGAGCGTCTGAAACCGGAGTCGCTCTACGAGCGGTTCGTCGCTTACCGCGAGTCGCTTGGGTTCGAGATCCTGCCCGCCAGCGGCGGCGACCGCCTGCCCGGGGTCGTGCTGGCCGAGCGGCTGCGGGAGAACAAGATCGTGTGCCTGGTCGCCGACCGGGACCTGACCCCGACCGGCACCCCGGTGACCTTCTTCGGCGCGCAGACCAGGATGCCCCCCGGCCCGGCCTACCTGGCCGCGCGCACCGGGGCCGCGCTGCTCCCGGCGGGCCTGTGGTTCACCGATGACGGCTGGGGCCTGCGCATTCACCCGCCGTTGCAGGTCAACGGCATCCGCGGGGTCCCGGCCGCGACCCAGGCGCTGGCCGACACGCTCGCCGCCGACATCGCCGCGCACCCCGCCGACTGGCACATGCTGCAAGACCTGTGGATCTCCGACCTGTCGCCCGCCGGGCAGGAGGCGCTTGCCGCCGGGAAGGTAGCGCGGGAGCGGCGGTGAGGATCGGGGTCGTCTGCCCGTACTCCTTCGAGGTCCCCGGAGGGGTGCAGGTCCACGTCATGGATCTGGCGCGGGCGCTGCGGGCGCTGGGCCACGAGGTCGACGTGCTCGCCCCCGCCGACGAGGACACCCCGCTGCCGGATTTCGTCCGACCGGCGGGCCGCGCGGTCGGCATTCCCTACAACGGGTCGGTGGCGCGGCTGTCGTTCGGCCCGGTGTCGTTCACCCGGGTGCGCCGCTGGATCCGCGACCACGACTTCGACGTGCTGCACCTGCACGAGCCGACCGCGCCGAGCCTGTCCATGCTGGCACTGATGATCGCCGATGGCCCGATCGTGGCCACCTTCCACACCTCGACGCCGCGCTCGCGCACGCTCAGCGCGTTCCAGATGGTCTTGCAGCCGTTCCTGGAGAAGGTCACCGCCCGGATCGCGGTGTCCGCGCTGGCCCGGCGGGTGCAGGTCGAGCACCTGGGCGGCGACGCCGTGGAGATCCCCAACGGCGTCGACGTGGCCTTTTTCCGCGACGCGGAGCCGCTGGCTGGCTACCCGCGCGCGGGCGGCACCGTGGGGTTCGTCGGCCGCTACGACGAGCCGCGCAAGGGCATGTCGATCCTGCTCGCCGCCCTGCGCCTGCTGCTGGACGACCTGCCCGACCTGCGGCTGCTGGTCGTCGGCCGGGGCGACGAGGGCGATCTGCGCCGCGCGGCCGGACCGGCGCTGGCGGCCCGCATCGACCTGCTCGGCCAGGCCGACGACGCCACCAAGGCCCGCGCGCTGAGCAGTGTCGACGCCTACTGCGCGCCGAACACCGGCGGCGAGAGCTTCGGGATCATCCTGACCGAGGCCATGTCGGCGGGCACGGCGGTGGTCGCCAGCGACCTCGACGCGTTCCGCCGCGTCCTCGACGACGGCCGCGCGGGTGTGCTCACCCCGGTCGGCGACGCGCCCGCCCTGGCCGAGGGCCTGCGCGCGGTGCTGACCGACCCGTCCCGGCGGGCGACCCTGGTGGCCGAGGCGGAGCACCGGGTCGCCGCGTTCGACTGGTCGGTGGTGGCCAACCAGGTGCTGCGCGTCTACGAGCAGGCCATCGCCGCCGACCCGCGCCGCGTGGGCGAGGTGCCGTGACCGGCTGGGAGATCACCGCGCTGATCGTGGTGCTGGCGGTCGTGGTCATGATCGGAAGCTGGCTGGTCGGCACCGCCAACCGCCTGGACCGCCTGCACGTGCGCACCGACGCGGCCTGGGCCGCCCTCGACGCCGCGTTGGCCCGCCGCGCGGTTGTCGCCCGCGCGGTGTCCGGCGTGATCGACCCCCATGCGGGGGACCGCCTGCGGGTGGTCGCCGACCGCGCCGAACACGCCCCGCGAGCCGACCGGGAGTCGGCTGAGAACGCGCTGACCCGCGAACTGGCCTCGGTCAACCGTCAGGACTTGCCTCTGTCCCTGGTCGCCGAACTCGCCGACGCCGAACACCGCCTGGTCATCGCCCGCCGCGTCCACGGCGACGCCGTGCGCGACACCCTGGCCCAGCGTCGCCGCAGGCCCGCCCGCTGGCTCAAGTTGGCGGGCACCGCCCCGCAGCCCACCTACTTCGAGATCGCCGAACCCGACCTGGCCGAGGACGTGCCCCGCCCCCGCCCCTCGGCCAGGGTGCTCCTGCTCGACCCCGACGACCGCGTGCTGCTCTTCCACGGCCACGACCCCGGCCGCCCCCGGGACACCTTCTGGTTCACCCCCGGCGGCGGCGTCGAGCCCGGGGAGGACCTGCGCACCGCCGCCGCCCGCGAACTCCACGAGGAAACCGGCGTCGAGGTCACCGCCGACACCCTCACCGGCCCGGTCTGGCGCCGCCGGGTCGTGTTCAGCTTCGAGGGCCGCACCTACGACGCGGAGGAATGGTTCTTCGTCGCCCGCCTCCCTGACGGCTCGTCGGTGGACACCTCCGGCTTCACCGAACTGGAGGCGCGCACCATCGCCGACCACCGCTGGTGGAGCCCCACCGACCTGCACGACACCGACGAAACCGTCTACCCGGTCCAACTGGCCGACCTCCTTCCCGACGTGTCCTCGTGGGATGGAACGGTGCGCGCGGTCCGCTGAGCCCGGCCCACGATCGACGGGGGAAGTGGTGTTAAGCCCACCTCGACCGTGATGTTCGGATGTAAGAAGGCCACGTCTGTCGCTGTTTCTTCAAGCATGGCCGCTGTAGTCGTCAGCAGGCTTGACCTTGAATCCGGGCGTACTTGACCGACGCTGCTCAGGAAAGCGAGCAGCGATGCTTCTAGCGGGCTGAGTGTTTCCGAGTCCTTTCCTTGGTCGGCCGCCTTGCCTTCGGTATCCAGCAGTTGCCACACACGCTGGTGGGACATCTGAACCACGTCCGCGATCTCGCGATAGGTCAACCCGGCCGCGCGCAGGCTTTCGACCACGGCCTGGCGAGACGCGTCCCGGTAGTGGGCCGCGCGTTCCGCCAACCGTTCCCACTGTCGAAGATTCTCGATGACCTGGGTGAGGTCGTGATCTCCTTGCCGGTAGTGCCAATCGATCCAGAAGGCGTTCGCTTCCCCGCCCAGCAGGGTCGCGATCAAATCTCGGACCGCGTCGGGCAAGTCTCGAAAGTGTTCGACGTCGGTCGCGCCGCCGGGGAGCCCTTCCACGACAGCCACCCAGAGGTTGTCCTGTCGGGAGACGACAACGGAATAGACGGGAAGTTCGCCGCTCACTTCTCCTCCATCCAGTGTTCGCCGAACTCCTGCGCCAAAGCGTTCTCGATGCTCCGCAGAACCGTCCAGGACAGTTCACGTGCGTGATCCGGCATTGCGAACCTCCCGATCTCCAGTCCGTCCTGGTCGAGCAGCCGATACAACCTGTGGGATCCCTCGCCTCGTCCGGGCTCCTCCACCACCGTGCGCTGGTTCTGCCGAGCGACCTTTCGCACGAGGGCAAGGAGCGCCTTGGGGCGCAACCGTTTGTTCACCACAAGGCTATGTCTAGCAAGCTAGACGCGCAAGCGTCAAACCAACTAGACAACCCCATCGGGTGATCGCGCCTAGGCGTACTGGGCGGCCAGGGACTCCGGCAGCGGGTCGTAGCGGCAGAACTCGCGGGTGAAGGCGCCCGAGCCTGAGGTCAGCGAGCGCAGGTCGATCGCGTATCGCAGCAGGGCTGCGGAGGGGACCTCCGCGTGCACCACCGAGCGCCCCGAGTCGTCGGCTGTTGTGCCGAGGACTCGGCCGCGGCGGGCGGACAGGTCGCCGAGGATGGCGCCGAGGTGTTCGTCGCGGACGTGGACGTGGACCTCGTCCACGGGCTCCAGCAGGGAGATCCGGCCCTTCTCCGCGGCGTCCTTGAGGGCCAGAGCGCCCGCGGTCTGGAAGGCGGTGTCGGAGGAGTCGACGCTGTGGGCCTTGCCGTCGACCAGGGTGACGCGGATGTCGACCACCGGGTGGCCGCCGTGCAGGCCGCGCTGGAGTTGGGCGCGGACGCCCTTCTCGACGCTGCCGATGAACTGGTGGGGGACCGCGCCGCCGACCACGCGGTCGACGAACTCGAAGCCCGCGCCGGTGGGCAGGGGCTCGACCTCGATGTCGCAGACCGCGTACTGCCCGTGGCCGCCGGACTGCTTGACGTGCCTGCCGTGGCCCCGGGCCGGGGCGGCGAACGTCTCGCGCAGCGGCACCTTCACCGGTTCGGTCTCGACCTCGGCTCCGCCCGCGCGCAGGCGGTCGAGGACGACGTCGGCGTGCGCCTCGCCCATGCACCACAGGACCAGTTGGTGGGTCTCGGCGTTGCGGTCGAGGCGCAGGGTGGGGTCGCCCGCGACGAGGCGGGACAGGTTGCGGGCGAGGGTGTCTTCGTCGCTGCGGGACTTGGCGGTGACGGCGACCGGCAGCAGCGGCTCGGGCATCGCCCAGGGGGCCATCAGCAGCGGGTCGTCCGGGGCGGAGACGGTGTCGCCGGTCTCGGCCGAGCCGATCTTGGTCAGCGCGCACAGGTCGCCCGCGACGCAGTACGGCACCTCGCGCAGGGCGGCGCCCAGCGGCGAGTAGATGTGCGCGACCCGCTCGTCGGCGTCGTGGTCCTCGTGGCCACGGTCGGCCAGGCCGTGCCCGGACACGTGCACGGGCCGCTCGGGACGCAGGGTGCCGGAGAACACCCGCACGAGGGACACCCGGCCGACGTAGGAGTCGACCGCGGTGCGCACGACCTCGGCGGCGAGCGGCCCGTCCGGGTCGGCGGTGAGCGCGGCGTGCGGCTTGCCGTTCAGGGCGGTGACCTCCGGCAGCGGGTGCTCAAGCGGCGACGGGAACGCCCTGGCCAGCGCGTCGACCAGCTCGGCGAGGCCCAGCCCGGTCTGCGCGCACACGGGGAACACCGGGTGGAACGAGCCGCGCGCGACGGCGGTCTCCAGGTCGGCGATGATCGTGTCGGTGTCGATGGGCTCGCCCGCGAGGTAGCGGTCCATCAGGGTCTCGTCCTCGCTCTCGGCGATGATCCCCTCGATGAGCTGGTCTCGGGCGTCCGCCACCCGCGCCAGGCCCGCCGCGCTCGGCTCGGCCACGGTCGGCGGGTGGCCCGAGGAGTGGTCGAACAGGCGCTGGGTGATCAGCCCGAGCAGCCCGGTCCCGTCGGCCGTCGGCAGGTAGAGCGGCAGCACGTTCGCCCCGAACGCCTCCTGGCAGGCGGCCAGCTCCGCGGCGAAGTCGGCGCGCGCGTGGTCGAGCCGGGCGATGACCAGCGCGCGGGGCATCCCCACCGCGGCGCACTCCGCCCACAGCGCCGTCGTGGTCGCGTCCACCCCCTCGGCGGCGCAGACCACGAACAGCGCGGCGTCGGCCGCCCGCAGCCCCGCGCGCAGCTCGCCGACGAAATCGGCGTATCCCGGGGTGTCGATCAGATTGATCTTCACGCCGTCGTGCGCCAGCGGCGCCACCGCCAGCCCGACCGACCGCTGCTGCCGCACCGCCGCAGGGTCGTGGTCGCACACGGTCGTCCCCTCGGTGACCGACCCGGCCCGGCCCAGCACCCCGGTCGCCGCGAGCAGCGCCTCGGCGAGCGTCGTCTTCCCCGACCCGGATGGTCCGACCAGCGCGATGTTGCGGACCTTGGCCGGGTCGTCCGCGGCGACCGCGGACTCGGCATGGCCGTTCTCGGAGCTCTTGGACCCCATGTCGCCCACCTCCCACTCGGTTCGGGGAGCCGCCGGGCCACCCCATCGGCAGTCCTGTGGTCGATCTCACACTGTTCGCGGTCGGTCGACAACCCCAGCGGCCCCATCGGGGCCAAGTGGCCTGGCGAGATCGGCCGTAATTGGCCACTGAGAGCGGGCCACCTGCGCCGTAAGCTGTGGTCAGCGGCTTGCCGCCGCCGAGTTCCGACACCCTGGAAAGGTCGCATCGTGTCCGACGCACAGCCCACTGCCCCCACTCCGGAGACCGGCACCACGCGCGTCAAGCGCGGAATGGCCGAGATGCTCAAGGGCGGCGTGATCATGGACGTGGTCGACGCCGAGCAGGCCAAGATCGCCGAGGACGCGGGCGCGGTCGCCGTCATGGCCCTCGAACGCGTCCCCGCCGACATCCGCGCCCAGGGCGGCGTGGCCAGGATGAGCGACCCGGACCTGATCGACGGCATCATCGCGGCGGTGTCGATCCCGGTCATGGCCAAGGCCCGCATCGGCCACTTCGTGGAGGCCCAGGTCCTCCAGTCCCTGGGCGTCGACTACATCGACGAGTCCGAGGTCCTGACCCCGGCCGACTACGCCAACCACATCGACAAGTGGCAGTTCACCGTGCCTTTCGTCTGCGGAGCCACCAACCTGGGCGAGGCCCTGCGCCGCATCACCGAAGGCGCCGCCATGATCCGCTCCAAGGGCGAGGCAGGCACCGGCGACGTGTCGAACGCCACCACCCACATGCGCAAGATCCGCGCCGAGATCCGCAAGCTCACCACCCTCCCCGAGGACGAGCTGTACGTAGCGGCCAAGGAACTCCAGGCCCCCTACGACCTGGTCCGAGAGGTCGCCCGCGCCGGAAAGCTCCCGGTCGTCCTCTTCACCGCAGGCGGCATAGCCACCCCCGCCGACGCCGCGATGATGATGCAACTCGGCGCGGAAGGCGTCTTCGTCGGCTCCGGCATCTTCAAGTCCGGCAACCCCGCCCAACGCGCGGAGGCAATCGTCAAAGCCACCACCTTCCACGACGACCCAGATGTCATCGCCAAGGTCTCCCGTGGCCTCGGCGAAGCAATGGTGGGCATCAACGTGGAAGACGTCCCCGAACCCCACCGCCTGGCCGAACGCGGCTGGTAGTCCCGGCGGTAAAGCAACCTCGCTCACTGAAGGCCACTTCGGACCCCTCCACGTTCCGAAGTGGCCTTCAGTCCACGGCATGAGTGGGAGCAGGGAGCAGGGAGCAACCCGCCCCCCAACGAAGCCGCGCCGACGCTCGCCCAGTGCTCGATGGGGTGGAGTGGTTTCTTTGGGGGTGAAGGAAGATCCCTAAACTTGCCGTGGTCGTGGGGCCGAAGGCTCCCCACCCGTCTTTCCCACGACGGGATCTTCCTTCGTAGGGGCCCCAAAGAAACCACTCCACCCCATCGAGCAAACCAACACAGCCGGCCACCCATCGAGCAGACAGCAAGCAACGAGCACGGCAGGGTGGCCTGATCCACCCCACCCCAGCCCCGACTAGGCTGGCAGACCGGGTTGTGATGAGGAAAGGCAAGCAGGGTGTCGGCTGAGCGACCGCTGATCGGCGTGCTGGCGTTGCAGGGCGACGTGCGCGAGCACACCGCCGCCCTGGAGGCGGGTGGCGCCCGGGTGCTGCCGGTGCGCAGGCAGTCGGAGTTGGCCGACGTCGCGGGTCTGGTCATCCCGGGTGGCGAGTCGACCACCATCTCCCGGCTGCTGGAGACCTTCGACCTGCTGGAGCCGCTGCGCGCCAGGCTCGCCGCCGGGATGCCCGCCTACGGCTCGTGCGCCGGGATGATCCTGCTCGCTGAGAAGGTCCTCGACGGCCGTCCTGACCAGCACCAGCTCGGCGGCCTCGACATGATCGTGCGGCGCAACGCCTTCGGCAGGCAGGTCGACTCGTTCGAGGAGGATCTGGACTTCGCCGACGTCGAGGGCGGGCCGGTGCACGCGGTGTTCATCCGCGCGCCGTGGGTCGAGTCGACCTCGCCGAGGGTGCGGGTGCTGGCCACGGTGCCGGAGACCCCGACGGCTGGCGCGGCCGCCGGTAGGATCGTCGCCGTTCGGCAGGGGTCCGTGCTGGCCACCGCGTTCCACCCGGAACTGACCGGTGACCTGCGGGTGCACCGCCTGTTCGTGGACATCGTCCGCGGCGCGTGAATCGGATTTGGCAAGGATGACGGAGGAGAGATGAGCGGCCACTCCAAGTGGGCGACAACCAAGCACAAGAAGGCCGCCCTCGACGCCAAGCGTGGCAAGCTCTTCGCGAAGCTGATCAAGAACATCGAGGTCGCCGCCCGCACCGGCGGCGGTGACCCCGAGGGCAACCCGACGCTGTTCGACGCCATCCAGAAGGCGAAGAAGAACTCGGTTCCGCAGGACAACATCGAGCGTGCCCGCAAGCGCGGCGGTGGTGAGGAGGCGGGCGGGGCCGACTGGCAGACGATCATGTACGAGGGCTATGGCCCCAACGGCGTCGCCGTGCTCGTCGAGTGCCTCACCGACAACCGCAACCGCGCCGCTGGCGAGGTGCGCACCGCGATGACCCGCAACGGCGGCAGCATGGCCGACCCGGGCTCGGTGGCGTACATGTTCAACCGCAAGGGTGTCGTGATCCTGCCCAAGGCCGGTCTGTCCGAGGACGACGTGCTCATGGCCGTGCTCGACGCGGGCGCGGAAGAGGTCAACGACCTGGGCGAGAGCTACGAGATCGTCTCCGAGGCCACCGACCTGGTCGCGGTCCGCACCGCGTTGCAGGACGCGGGCTACGACTACGAGTCGGCCGACGCGAGCTTCCTGCCGTCGGTGACCGTGCAGCTCGACGCGGACGGCGCCCGCAAGATCTTCAAGCTGATCGACGCGCTGGAGGACTCCGACGACGTGCAGAACGTCTACGCGAACTTCGACGTGTCCGACGATGTGATGGCCGAGGTCGGCTGACCTCGCAACCGGGCCCGGGCAGCCGCGCCCGGGCCCGTTCCGGTCCCCACCGACGAGGAGCCCGCCCGTGTCCCTGGACGACATCACCGCCGAGGACGCCCGCTTACGCGAGTGGCTGCTGCGCACGACCGACGAGGACGGCCACGCCGTCATCGAGGTCCCCGGGGACGAGTTCGGCGCGCCCTACGCCTTCTCCGCGGGCGCGTGGCGCCGCTTCGGGGCGCCGGAGGCGGTCGTCATCGGCCTTCCGGTGGACATGGCCCGCCCGCTCATCGACCTTTACGTCCGCCGCGCGGCCTCCGGCGAGAGGTTCTTCCCCGGGCTGCCGTACCTGGACTTCTTCGAGGGCACCCCGGTGGTCGTGGAACGGGTCCACCGCGACTACTACCCCGAGTTTCTGGGCAGCGCGTTCCTGCTCTACCCCTCCGGCGAGTTCCCCGCGCTCCAGCTGATCGTGGCGACGCCGGACGGCCACTTCCCCTGGAGCCCGCACGCCCCGGCCGGATTCGCGGACTGGCAGCCGGTCCTCACCGGCAGCGGCCTGCCGGAAAGCTGGCGTCCCGGCATCGACGGACCCTGATTCCCGTCCTCACCAATCCGGGTGACGGCAGCCCGCGCAAGGTCCACTTGCGACTTAGCATCCCAGCATGGACCTGCCCGCCAGGTATGAGCTGCTGAACCAGACCGCGCTGCTGCTTTCCGGCTCGCAGTTCGTGTTATGGGCGGTCCTGGGGTTCCTCGCCGGGCGGCTGCGTGCCCAGTCCGGGGGCGCCCGCCGGGGGACCGCCCGCGACCTGCTGGTGCTGCTCGGGCTCGGCGGGCTCGTCCTGCTCGCGCATGTGATCGTGCTGGCGGCGCTGTGGTCGATCGGGTGGGAACTCGTCAGCGACCATGTGCTGGTCGTCCTTCCGCTGCTGCTGGCGCCCATGATCGGCGTGGCGGTGCTCACCGTCCCCTTGGCGGTGGGCCTCGCGCGCGACCGCGACGTCGGGCCGGTCGGACCGTGGCCGGTGGTCGCCGTCCAGGCCACCGCGGTCGGCGCCATGCTCGGCTGGTACGCCGGGACCCTGGTCCGGCCGGTCGCCCCGTACGCGGACGAACTGGCCCTCTACGGCGCGCTGCTGGCCATCGCGACCGCGGTGCTGTGGCTGCGGCAGCGGGTCCTGCCCGACGGGACCGTCCCCGCGCGTCCGCTGTGGTCGGGCCTGCTGCGGACCGTGGGCGCGCTGGTCGCGGTCGCCCTGCTGGGGGTCGCCCTGCACGCCTTCGGCTCGTGGTCGACCCGGCTGCCCGACCGGATCGGCATGGGCGGGCACGGCCCGGACGAGCACACGGGCGACTCCGTCACCGAGGTCAGCCAGCTCACCGGCGCGGTCGACGGCGTGCCCGACCACGTGTTCACCCTCACCGCGCAGGAAGGCAAGATCCGCCTGTCCTCGGGCGAGAGCCTGGACGGGCTGATGTTCAACGGGCAGGCCCCCGGCCCGGAGCTGCGCGTCCGGCAGGGCGCGTTGGTGCAGGTGACCTTGGTCAACCGGATGACCAAGGACGGCGTCACACTGCACTGGCACGGCGTTGACGTGCCCAACGCGCAGGACGGCGTCGCCGGGTTGACCCAGGACGCCGTGCCACCCGGCGGCAGTTACGTCTACCGCTTCCGCCCTATGCAGGTGGGAACCTTCTGGTACCACTCGCATCAGGCGAGCGCGCGGTCGGTGACGCTTGGCCTGTTCGGGGCGCTGGTCGTCCTGCCCCGAGACGGCGAGCAGGCCGACTTCGACCGCTCGGTCCTCAAGCACATCTGGCCCGCGGAGTCGAGACCGGTGTCGGCGCTGGACCTCGCGGACACCGTCGAGCGCGTCGTCGTGGCCCCCGGCACGAGCGTGCGGCTGCGACTGATCAACACCAACAGCAACCTCGACCCGCGAACCGACGACCTGCCCGCCACCTTCACCCTGATCGGCGCGCCGTTTCGGGTGGCGGCGATCGACGGCACGGACCTCGTGGGCCCGACCGACCTCACCGACGTCCGGCTCGGCCTCGCCGCGGGCGGGCGGTACGACCTCACGTTCGTGATGCCCGACGGGCCCGTGCGGCTCACCGAGGAGGCGAATCCCGTCGCGGGCCTGGTTCTCGCGCCCGCCGCCGACACCCCGGCGCCCGCGCCCCGGTTCGACGGGCCGACGTTCGACCCGCTCACCTACGGCACGCCCGCGGCGACCCCGTTCGACCGGACCAGCCACGTCGACGTCGATTACAAGATGGTGCTGGACGACAGGCTGGGGTTCTACGACGGCACGCTCCAGTTGATCTCGCTGATCAACGGGCAGAGCTTCCCGGACGTGCCGTCGCTGACCGTGCGGCAGGGCGACCTCGTGCGGATGTCCATCGTCAACCGCGGCCGGGAGAACCACCCCATTCACCTGCACGGGCACCACGCCTTGGTGCTGTCCCGCAACGGCGCGCCGAGCCGGGGGTCGCCGTGGTGGACCGACACCCTCGACGTGCGGCCGGGTGAGACGTTCGACCTCGCCTTCCGCGCGAGCAATCCCGGCATCTGGATGTCGCACTGCCACAACCTGGAGCACGCGACGCTGGGCATGATGGCCCACTTCGTCTACGAGGGCGTGACCTCGTCGCGCCTGAGCGGCCGGGAAACCGGCAACCGCCCGGAGTGATGAGATAATCGCCGAGCCGGGAAACAGCGTTGACGAATACCCCGATTTTCGCGATCTCAACAACACCCGATCGAGTGTGGACGATCGTGCTGATCGTGCTGATAATCAGAAGATGAGGCGCAACCCGAATGCGGCCAGGATCGCGGTCGCTCTATCCGCTGTCACCTTGTCGACCATGGCGCTGACGGTCGCCGCGTTTCCGGTTCCGGCGAGCGCGTCGACCACGCTGGTGAATTGCCAGGGCACCGACACGGTCACCTACACCCCCGCCATCAGCGACACGCCGCGCAGACTGCGCGTGTCGATGCGGGGGGACTATCGGTGCCAGTCGCGGACCACGGACATCACCGGCGTCCACCTGGCCATCGACGGCGGCGGGGTGTTCGACTGCGACGGTGGCCGGTTCCGCGGCACCATCGTCGCGGACTGGGACAACGGGCAGCGGAGCACGATGTCCGGCGGCAGCGCGGTCAACCTGCGCGGCGACCACGGGACCGTGGTGTCCGGCAAGGGCCACGTGGTCGACGGCCTGTTCGCGGGCAGCCGGATCGAGCGGGTGGTGGTGGTCGAGTACCAGGGCCCGGGGTGCGCCGAGGCGGGCGCGTCCACCGCGCGCGGCGTCGCGACCCTGCGCGTCACCAGGGACCGACGGTCCTCGTGAGCGAATGAAAAGTCGATCACCAGGAAATCCCGCGAAACAATGGTCGGCGAAATAATGACGAAAAAGGTGCTCCAGTGACCACTTCCTGCCCAGTCTGGTTCTATCAGGTCGAGGATCTGCCCGGCCTGGAATTCGACGCGTTTCTGGCTCGGATGCTGCGCGATGAGCCAGTGGCCCGCATCCGAATGCCCTATGGCCAAGGGGAGGCCTGGCTGGTCACCCGCTACGAGGACGTCAAGTTCGTCACCTCCGACCCCCGGTTCAGCCGCGCCGCCCTCCCCGGGCGGCCCATTCCGAAGATGACCGCGCACAACATCCCGCTGGACCGGGCGGTGAGCTTCGCCGACCCGCCCGAGCACGCCCGGGTCCGCACCGTGGTCGCCAGCGCCTTCTCCCAGCCCGCCGTCGACCGGCTGCGCCCGACCGCGGAGCGCGTCGTCGGGCGGCTGGTGGACGCGATGGTGGCGCAGGGGTCGCCGGGCCGGTTGGTCGAGCAGGTCACCTCGCCGTTCCCGGTGACGATGATCGGCACCATGATGGGCGTCCCGGAGACGGACTGGCCGCAAATGGTCGAGTGGGCGCAGACGCTGCTGACCGTGGCGCCGGACAAGGCGGCGGCCGAGCGGACGAGCCGGGTCAAGGAAGAGGTGAGCGCGTACTTCCGCGACATGGCCGCGCGGCGGCTCGCCGAGCCGAGAGACGACCTGATGAGCGTGCTCGCCGCCGCCGTCGACGCGGGCAGGCTCAGCGAGGAGGAACTGCTCGCGCTGGCCGTCCTGTTGCAGTTCAACGGCTGGCACGCGGTCCGCAACAACAGCTCGATGATGATGTACACCCTGCTGACCCACCCGCCGCTGTGGGAGCGGCTGGTGGCCGACCCCGACCTGGCGCCCCGCGCGGTGGAGGAACTGCTGCGGTACATCCCGCACAAGAGCGGCCTCGGCCAGCCGCGGATCACCACCGAGGACGTCGAGGTCGGCGGCGTGCTGATCCGCAAGGACGAAGTCGTCTACGTCTCCTACCTCACCGCGAACCGGGACGAGGAGGTGTTCGAGGACCCCGAGCGGATCGACTTCGACCGCCAGCACATCCCGCACCTGGCCTTCGGCCACGGCCCGCACTACTGCATGGCGCCGATGCTCGCCAAGATGGAGTCCGACGTGCTGCTGCGCGCGCTGGTCGAGCGAGTGCCCGGGCTGCGGCTCGCGGTCCCCTTCGACCAGGTGCCCTGGCCGAAGGGGATGCTCATCCGCGGACCGGTGGAGCTTCCAGTCACCTGGTAGGGGCCGGGGCCCGCAGCGGCGTCAACTGCTCGATGCCGTAGCGGTCGCGCAACCGCACGATCGCCTCCCGGTCCACCTCGCCCGCCGAGCCGAGGATTTCGAGCAATTCATCGAAGTACCGCTCGTGCGCGTCCGGCGGCGACGACTGGAAGAACATGCGGGCGGGCTTGTCGGTGGAATTGGCGAAAGCGTGCGGACAGCCGGGCGGCACGAACATCACGCTGCCCGGCCCTGCCCGCACCACCCGCTGCGCCGCCTTGCCGCGCCACTCCCGCCAATCGTCCGACACGGGCTGCACGGGCTCGAACGCCAACACGTCCAATTCGCCTTCGAGCACATAGAACAGCTCTTCCTCTTCGGCGTGGACATGGGCGCCCACATCGAATCCCGGCGGCACAACCACCTCGAAACTCGACGCGAACCGAGACTCCGCGCCAGTCACCTTGAACGTCACCTCTTGCGCCCCGGTGACTACCCGTCGCCCCTGGTTCGGGGGCACGACCAACCCATCCGCCACGACCGTTCCTCCTTGCTGTCGACCAACCTCCCGACCACATACCCAAGCCCGGTGACCCGCAACCGGAACCCCCGTCACACAACCGGTTGGTTGCGCCAGGCGGCTTGTCGATCCTGTGACGGTGGGCCGAACGTGACCGCATTCTGCCAATAGCGAAAATGGCGATCAATGCGTGCGCGCAGCTCGTCACGCTCTCCTAGTAGGGGTATTGATGGGCGACTACGAAACGTGGCACGCACAGAACGAGGTGACTGTTCTGCCGTCCAGTGCCAATACCGTGCAGGCGAAAATCATCGAGGGCGGGGTGCACTACTCGCGCCGTGGCCCTGGAACCGACGCGCGCTGCGGGTGGGGCTGGTCCTCGGCGTGATGGCCGTGGGATTCATCAGCGCGACAGGGACGCCGGTCGCATCTCCTCGACTCGCTCCCGCGGCGACGACAACCACCACTGCCGCCGCGACCTACCAGTCGACCCCGATTCCTTTGGTTGGGCTGAGCCCGCGGCTTGTTCCCAGACGCGGTGACGTCAGTGGCGGCAGAGCCGTGTGAGGTCTGGGTGGTCGCGCAGTACGGAGGGGTCCGCGAACTCCACGCAGGAGTCTGTGTAGGGCGGCACCACGACGGTGCCCACGAGGGTCCACGACGGCGACTCCGAGGACTGCCACACCCCGGCGGGCACGACCAACTGCGGTCGTTGTCCCGCCGCCACATCCGGGCCTAGTTCGTGGGTTGTGAGCCCTGAAGGCCCGAGCAGGCGCACCGTCAGCGGGGCGCCCGCGTGGTAGGCGTACAGCTCCGGGCGGTCCAGTCGGTGCCACGCCGAGAACTCCGGGGCCTTGAGCAGGTAGTAGATCGCCGAGAACGTCGAGTCGCGCCAGGACTGCGACCACAGTCCGCCCTCCACCGGCAGCGGGGCCAGGCCGAGGGCCGCGACGAGGGCATCGGGATCGGTCATGAACCGATCATGCCTGAACGGCCGCCGGGAACAGGGGATCATGAGGTTGACGATCTTCTCCCCGCCTGGAAGGACGCCCGTGTCCCAGCCCGAAACCGCCCGCCCCCGGCCCACGGCCATGACCGAGGTCGAGCTGGGCTTCGCGCCGCAGCGCGCGGTGCGGTGGCTCGCTCCGAAGGTGTTGGTCAGCACCGGCATCCAGTCGCTGATCGCCGCGATTTTCGGGTCCTACGCCGACAAGCGGGAGTTGCAGGGCAGTCTGGCCGCGGACGTGCACCGCCACGACGGCGAGGACGAGCTGTGGTTCGACTTCGTCGCCGACATCGGCGACGGGTTCGACGCGACCTACTCGGTCGCCAGCCTGCTCGCCGCGGAACGGATCGACCTCGCTGACGGGTCCGCCGAGCACGGGCCGCTGCCGCGCGGGCGGCTGCTGGTCATGGGCGGCGATCAGGTCTACCCGTCCGCGTCGACCCGCGCCTACGAGGACCGCGCCAAAGGCGTCTACCGCGCCGCGCTCCCGGCGACCGAGGGGCAGCCGCCGACGCTGTTCGCGCTGCCCGGCAACCACGACTGGTACGACGGCCTCACCTCCTTCCTGCGCGTGTTCGCCCAGCGCAGGCCGTTCGGCGGATGGGCGACCGAGCAGACCCGCTCCTACTTCGCCGTGCGGCTGCCCCAGCGCTGGTGGCTGCTGGCGATCGACACCCAGTTCGACGACTACGTCGACGCACCGCAGCTGGAGTACTTCCGGCAGGTCTCGGCCGAGCTCGAACCCGGCGACGCGGTGATCCTGTGCACATCGACGCCCGCGTGGGCGGACGCGGGGGCGGGCGGGCACACCAAGCGCTACGACACGATCGAGTTCTTCGACCGCGAGATCGTGCGCTCCGCCGGGGCGTCCATCCGAGTCATGCTCTCCGGCGACAAGCACCACTACGCCCGCTACGCCGAGCGCGGCGGCACCCGGCAGCGGATCACCTGCGGACTCGGCGGCGCCTACCTCGCCGCCACCCACGAGCTGCCCGAGGAACTGTGCCTGCCGCCCCTGAAATCACGGGTCCGGGCGCGGTCCGAGGTCACTTACTACGACCTGGAAAGCCGCTATCCGGACCGCGCGACCTCGAAGCGGTTCGCGTCCGGGATCGTCAACCTGCCGTGGCGGAACCCGGGCTTCTGGGGCCTGACCGGCGTCTTCCAGACCGTGATGACCCTCGCCGTGCTCTACGGGCTGGTGCAGACCTTCGGCGGGGCCAGCGGGTTCTTCGGGCTGGTCGCGAGCTGGACCCCGGCCGCCATGGTGGGCATCGTCCTCGTCATCGGGGCCCTCGCGTTCGCCCGGCTGGGCAGTCCGCCGCGAGTCCGGCTGGCCCAGGTCTCGGGCGCGCTGCACGCGATCGCGCATCTGGGGCTCAGCGTCGCCTGGGCGCTGGTGGTGGTCGCGCTCTACACCGACGTCTTGCCGGACGGGCCGGTCGCGGACTGGGCGACGCTGGTGATCGTCGCCCTGGGCACCCCGCTGGTGATCGGGCTCATCGACGCCGAGATCGTCGCGGTCTACCTGATGTTGGTCAGCCGCTTCGGCATCAACCTCAACGAGGTCATGGCCGGACAGAGCATCGAGGACCACAAGGGGTTCCTGCGGATGCGCGTCGACGCCCGCGGCGACCTGACCATCTACCCGATCCGCGTCCACAAGGTCTGCCGCGACTGGCGCGCCGACCCCGCCGCGGGTCCGACCGCGCCCTGGCTGCGCCCGGACTGCGACCCGCTCACCCCCGAGCTGATCGAGCCGCCGATCGTCGTCCCCCGCGTGTCCGTCCCCGATCCGGCGGCGGCGACCCCCTAGGCTCTCGAACGAGTGTTCACGAGCGGACAGGGAGCGGTTACCGTGCGCGTGCTGGGCGTCGACCCGGGGTTGACCCGCCTGGGCATCGCGGTGGTCGACGGCGGCGTCGGCCGCGCGGTGCGCGCGGTGGCCGTCGACGTGATCCGCACGCCCGCCGAGGACGACCTGTCGGTGCGGCTGCTCAAGGTCGCCGACGCCGTCGAGGGCTGGTTCGACCGGCACCGGCCCGAGGTCGTGGCCATCGAGCGGGTGTTCAGCCAGCACAACGTGCGCACCGCCATGGGCACCGCGCAGGCGGCGGGCGTGGTCGCGCTCGCCGCCGCCCGCCGCGGCCTGCCAGTCATGTTCCACACTCCCAGCGAGGTCAAGGCCGCGGTCACCGGCTCCGGCCGCGCCGACAAGGCCCAGGTCACCATCATGGTCACCCGCCTGCTCGGGCTCAGCGCCGCGCCCAAGCCCGCCGACGCCGCCGACGCCCTCGCGCTCGCCATCTGCCACCTGTGGCGCGCGCCGATGCGCGACCGGATGGCCGAGGCGGAGGCGAGGGCGGCGGAACTCGCGAAGAAGCACCGTGCGAGGCTGGCCGCCGCGGCGCGGGAGAGCAGGACGGTGATCAAGTGATTTCCTCGGTACGGGGCAACGTGGCGGCCATCGGGCTGGACCACGCGGTGGTCGAGGTCGGCGGGGTCGGCTTCGCGGTGCAGGCCACCCCGCACACGCTGGCCACGCTGCGCCGGGGCGAAGAGGCCGCTCTCGCCACCGCCCTGGTCGTGCGCGAGGACTCGCTGACCCTGTTCGGCTTCGCCGACACCGAGACCCGCGACCTGTTCTGGCTGCTGCTGACCGTGTCCGGCATCGGACCCCGGCTCGCCCTGGCGACCCTGGCCGTGCTGGAGCCCGCCCAACTGCGCGCGGCCCTGGCCGACGGCAGCGTCAATGTGCTGACCCAGGTCCCCGGCATCGGCCGCAAGGGCGCCGAACGGCTGATCATCGAACTGCGCGACAAGGTCGGCGCCCTCGCCGCGGGCGCGGAGTCCCCGGTCGCCCCGGCCGCGGGCCAGGTGCGCGGGTCGGTCGTGGAGGCCCTCACCGGGCTCGGCTTCCCGGTCAAGCAGGCCGAGCAGGCCGTCGACGGCGTGCTCGCCGAGAACGGTGCCGCTGACACTCCGGCCGTGCTGCGCAAGGCCCTGGCCACGCTTGGCCGCAAGCGCTAGTGGACGCGGCCATGGAGCCTGACGAGTGGCAGCTTTCCCCGGAGGCCGAGCCGGGGGAGCGCGACGACGAGAGCACCCTGCGCCCGCGACGGCTGGACGAGTTCGTCGGCCAGGCCCGGGTCCGCGAGCAGCTGCAACTGGTGCTCCAGGGCGCGACCCGGCGCGGGGCGCCGCCGGACCACGTGCTGCTCTCCGGCCCGCCGGGACTGGGCAAGACCAGCCTCGCGATGATCATCGCCGCCGAGCTGGGCAGGCCGATCCGGATCACCTCCGGGCCCGCCCTCGAACGCGCGGGCGACCTGGCCGCGATGCTGTCGAACCTCACCGATGGCGAGGTCATGTTCATCGATGAGATCCACCGCATCGCCCGGCCCGCGGAAGAGATGCTGTACCTGGCCATGGAGGACTTCCGGGTCGACGTGGTCGTCGGCAAGGGCCCCGGCGCCACCAGCATCCCGTTGGAGATCGCCCCGTTCACCCTGGTCGGCGCCACCACCCGGTCCGGCTCGCTCACCGGCCCGCTGCGCGACCGGTTCGGCTTCACCGCGCACATGGAGTTCTACACGCCGCGGGAGCTGGAACTGGTGCTGCGCCGCTCCGCGCGCATCCTGGGCATCGACCTGCACGCCGAGGGCGGAGCGGAGATCGCGGGCCGCTCCCGGGGCACCCCGCGCATCGCCAACCGGCTGCTGCGCCGGGTCCGCGACTACGCCGAGGTCCGCGCGGACGGCACGGTCACCCGGGAGATCGCGCGCGCCGCGCTGGCGGTTTACGACGTCGATGAACTCGGCCTCGACCGGCTCGACCGGGCCGTGCTGTCCGCTCTCGTGCGCTCCTTCGGCGGGGGACCGGTCGGCGTCGCGACATTGGCGGTGGCGGTCGGCGAGGAGCCGACTACCGTGGAAGAGGTGTGCGAGCCGTTCCTCGTCCGGGCCGGGATGCTCGCCAGGACGCCCCGCGGCCGGGTCGCCACCGCGCTCGCCTGGTCCCACCTGGGGCTGACCGCCCCGAACGACGTGCCGGGGTGGGCAGCGCCTACCCTGTTCGATGAGTGACCGCTCGCACACGGCCGCCCGATGGCGGGTCCATCCGGACCGCCGTGAACTGGCAGACTCGGGTGCGGCCCACCCGAACAACCGGACTTTTCCCGCATCGGGGAACTGTTCCCGAACGGAGAGAAAATGGACGCTCTGCTCCCCTTGCTCCTCGTCGCCGTGCTGGCGATCCCGCTGATCCTCGGCTCGCGTCGGCAGAAGCGGATGATGGCGCAGCAGCAGGAGCTGCAGAACTCGCTCGCCGTCGGCGACCGGGTGATGACCACCTCCGGGCTCTACGGCACTGTCTCGGACGTCTCCGACGAGGCCACGATCGGCATCGAGATCGCTCCCGGCTATGAGACCACCTGGCTGCGTCAGGCGATCCGCGAGAAGGTCGGCCCGGATGTCGATGACGAGGACGGCGACGAGGCCCTTGCCGACGAGGCCGTCGACCACGAGTCGATCCCGGCCGAGTCCACCGGCTCCACCGCCAGCAAGGCCGAGGTCGCCCCGCCGCTGGAGCACGGCAAGCAGAACTGACGAACCAGGCCGACACGCCGCGCTTCGACCGGGAGCGCGGCGTGACCCGCGCTACGCGGGCCTCACCTGGCTAGAGGTACGCTGCGCCCTCACCCACATCTGGAAGTCGGGTGCGGGCGCGGCGCTTTGACCACACCTTCGCGGCGTGCGCGGCGACCCGAGCACATCCGCTCGACCCGAGGAGACGGACCGACCGTGGCACCACCGGTTGGGCAGATCCGCCCAGGACGCTATCTGGCGTTCTTCGTAGCAGTCGTCGCTGTCCTGTACGCGTTGGTCTTCGCCACGGGCGACCATCAGGCGAAGCCCAAGCTGGGCATCGACCTGCAGGGCGGAACCCGGGTCGCGCTTACCGCGCGCACGGAGAGTGGCGCGCCGCCGTCGCAGGAATCGCTGGAGCTGTCCCGCCAGATCATCGAGACCCGGGTCAACGGCACCGGCGTCTCCGGGGCCGAAGTCGTCCTCGACGGCGACAACATCGTCATCACCGTCCCCGGCGAGAACGGCGAGCGGGCCAAGGACCTCGGCCAGACCGCGCAGCTTCGGTTCCGCCCGGTGATCGGCTCGATCGGCGCGCAGCCCCAGCAGGAGCAGACCGGCCAGGCCCCAGCGACGACGCCGCCAGCCACGACGCCGCCCGCGGCGCCATCGGCCTCGGCGCCCGCGAGCCCGCCGCCGTCGAGCGCCCCGCCGCAGGGCCGCCCCGCGCCCGCCGCGGCGCAGGACCCGACCGCGCCGCCGACGCCGCCCGCGCCGCCCGCGGGCGCCGACGAGTGCGCCAAGTACTCGGCGATGCTGGCCGACCCCAAGACGCCGACCTCCGACCTGATCAGCATGGGCAAGGCGTGCCGCCAGGACGTGCGGCTCGCCCCGAGCAAGGGCCCCGACGGCGCCGACGTGCCCGCGGACCAGGCGCTGCAGCAGGCCGCCCTGGCGACCCTGAACTGCGCGCCCGGCGAAAAGGACCCGCTGGTAGGCAACGACGACCCGAAGCTGCCGCTCGCCGCGTGCGACCAGGACGGCGTGGAGAAGTTCATCCTCGGCCCGTCGTTCATGGAGGGCACCGAGGTCAGCAACGCCAACGCGACGACCGACCCGCAGGGCGTCGGCTTCGTGGTCAGCCTGAGCTTCAAGTCCGAGGGCTCGCGGATCTGGTCGGAGTACACCGCATCGCACATCAGCGAGCGCGCCGCGTTCGTGCTCGACACCGAGGTCGTCTCCGCGCCGACCATCCAGACCGCCATCAGCGGCGGCGACACCCAGATCACCGGCGGCGCGGGCGGCTTCAAGCAGGGCGAGGCGCAGAAGCTCGCGAACGTGCTCAAGTTCGGCTCGCTGCCGCTGTCGTTCGAGCCGTCCGAGGCCGAGACGGTCTCCGCGACACTCGGCCTGGCCTCGCTGGAGGCGGGCCTCATCGCGGGCGGCATCGGCCTCGCGCTGGTGTTCATCTACTGCCTCATCTACTACCGGCTCCTCGGTGTGCTGACGATCCTGTCGCTGGTGCTCTCCGGGGTCGTCGTCTACGCGGTGCTGGTCTTGCTGGGCCGGTGGATGAACTTCACCCTCGACCTCGCGGGCGTCGCGGGGTTCATCGTGGCGATCGGCATCACCGCGGACTCGTTCGTGATCTTCTTTGAACGGCTCAAAGACGAGATCCGCGAGGGGCGCACGTTCCGCTCCGCGGTCCCGCGCGCCTGGGTCCGGTCCCGCCGCACGATCCTTTCCGCCGACGCGGTGAGCTTCCTGGCCTCCGCGGTGCTCTACGTCCTGGCGGTCGGCCAGGTGCGCGGCTTCGCGTTCACCCTGGGCATGTCGACCGTGCTCGACCTCATCGTGGTGTTCCTGGTGACCCACCCGCTGGTCGCGCTCGCCTCGAAGTCGAAGTACCTGTCCAGCAACCCCAAGCTGTCGGGCCTGGGCACCGCGCAGCGGTCCCTGGTCGCCCAGCGCGCCCCGCGGTCCGCCGCGGCCGCAGCCGCGAAGGAAGTGTGACGTGTCCACTAACGAGACTCCGGCCAACGAGGCCAACGAGACCGCGGCTGACAGCACGGTGGCAAGCGAGACCGCGGCCAACGGGACTGGCTCGACCGGCGACGTCACCGCCCGGGGCCGCAAGGCGAGCGTGTTCGACCGGCTCTACACCGGCACGGGCGCGTTCGACATCGTCGGCAAGCGCAAGCGCTGGTACGTCGTCTTCGGCGCGCTGATGCTGATCTGCATCGCCTCGATGATCTTCCGCGGGTTCAACCTCGGCATCGACTTCGAGGGCGGCACGAAGATCCAGCTGCCCGCGGCCAGCGCGTCCGGCCCGATCGCCACCGAGCGGGTCCAAGAGGTCTTCAGCGGGACGCTGAACCGCGAGCCCGCCTCCGTGCAGCTGGTCGGCACCGGGGCCAACGCCACGATTCAGATCAAGTCCGAGACGCTGACCGTCGCCGACGTCTCGCGGGTGAAGGCCGCGCTGTTCGAGCAGCTGCGCCCGCAGCCGCCGAACGGCGAGCCTTCCGTGGCGCAGATCAGCGACAGCGCCGTGTCGGGCACCTGGGGCGGGCAGATCTCGCAGCAGGCGCTGATCGCGCTGGGCGTGTTCCTGGTGCTGGTGACGATCTTCCTCGCGCTCTACTTCGAGAAGTGGATGGCCGTCGCGGCGCTGGGCGCGCTGATCCACGACGTCGTGGTCACCATGGGCGTGTACTCGATCGTCGGGTTCGAGGTCACCCCGGCGACGGTGATCGGCCTGCTCACCATCCTCGGGTTCTCGCTGTACGACACGGTCGTGGTGTTCGACAAGGTCAAGGAGAACACCCGCGGCCTGCTCGGACTGACCCGGCGCACCTACGCCGAGGCCGCGAACCTGGCGCTGAACCAGACCCTGATCCGGTCGATCAACACCTCGCTGTTCGCGCTGCTGCCGGTCATCGGCCTGCTGATCGTCGGCGTCGGCCTGCTCGGCGTCGGCACCCTGCAGGACCTCGCACTGGTGCAGCTGACCGGCATGCTCGCGGGCGTGCTGTCCTCGATCTACCTGGCGACGCCGCTGCTGGTCGACCTGAAGATGACCGAGCCGAAGTTCAAGCAGCAGGCCGAGCGCGTCGCGCTGCGCCGGGCCAACGCGGCCCGCAAGGCGCAGGCGGGCGCCGCCGAGCCGGACCTCACCGACGACGAGTCGCTCGACGGCGAGCTTCGCCGCGAGAAGGCGTACGCCAGCGCGGCGAGCGTCCCGGCCCGCAACCCGAAGGCGGCGGACGCGCGGCGCACCGGCAGGCCCTCGGGCAAGAAGCGCCGCTGAGCGTGCCGGAAACCGCTCTGGACAGGGCGCTCGGTCTCGTCCGGGAAGTCCCCGACTTCCCCGAGCCGGGCGTCCTGTTCCGTGATCTGAGCCCGCTGCTGGCCGACCGCGACGGCTTCCGCGCCGTCACCGACGCCCTGGCCGCCACCGTCCCGGCCGGGGTCACCACCCTGGTCGCGGTCGAGGCGCGCGGCTTCCTCTTCGGCGCCGCCATGGCCGCCGCGCACGGCTACGGCGTCGTCCCGGTCCGCAAGCCCGGCAAGCTGCCCGCGGTCGCTCACCGCGCCACCTACGCCCTGGAGTACGGCACCGCCACCCTCGAACTGCCCGCCGACGTCCTGCGGCCGGGGGACCAGGTGGTCATCGTCGACGACGTCCTGGCCACCGGCGGGACCGTCGAGGCCGCCGCGGGCCTGGTGCGGCGCGCTGGGGCGCACGTGGCAGGCGTGACGGTCGTGATCGAGATCGCCGCCCTCGGCGGCCGGGCCCGGCTCGCCCCGCACGCGGTCCGGTCCCTGATCGCGGCGTGACCGAGCGCGGCCAGTGGCGCTCATCACCAAGATCGCCTGCCCCGGCGCCTTCGGCCGCTTCTCCGCGGTGACCGCCTGACCACTGTCCCAGTGCCGCGACGGGCGGTCATCCGCGACGCGTCGGGCGTGTCGCCAGTGCGCGGTTCGTCGTCCAGTGTGGGCTGTTCGCCGCCCCGCCCACCGGTAAGCAGGGGTTTCAGAGTTATTCTCGGTACCCGGGCCACACCCGTGACCCGGAGGGAGTCGTGCGCCGCAGGGCGACCGAGCTTGCCGGGAGCATGGGTGACCCACGACGTGGAGACAGGCGCCGCAGGGGCGACCGGGACCGAGCCGCTGACCCAGGCGAGCCGGGAGCCCTCGGCCACCCGGCGCGTCCGGGCGCGGCTGGCCCGGCGGATCACCGCGCAGCGGGCCGCCCCGGTCAAGCAGGTGCTGGAGCCGCTGGCCGCGGTCCACCGCGAGCTGCACCCCAAGGCCGACCTCGCCCTGCTGCAGCACGCCTACGACATCGCCGAGGAGATGCACCGCAGCCAGCGGCGCAAGTCCGGCGACCCGTACATCACCCACCCGCTTGCCGTCGCCACGATCCTGGCCGAGCTGGGCATGGACACCACGACGCTGGTCGCGGCCCTGCTGCACGACACCGTCGAGGACACCGAGTACTCGATCGAGAGCCTGCGCGCCGACTTCGGCGACGAGGTGGCGCACCTGGTCGACGGCGTCACCAAGCTCGACAAGGTGCAGCTGGGCACCGCGGCCGAGGCCGAGACCATCCGCAAGATGGTCATCGCCATGGCCCGCGACCCGCGCGTGCTGGTCATCAAGCTCGCCGACCGGCTGCACAACATGCGCACCATGCGCTTCCTGCCGCCGGAGAAGCAGGCGAAGAAGGCCCGCGAGACGCTGGAGGTGCTCGCCCCGCTGGCCCACCGGCTGGGCATGGCCACGGTCAAGTGGGAGCTGGAGGACCTGGCGTTCGCCATCCTGCAACCCAAGAAGTACGACGAGATCGTGCGGCTGGTGGCCAACCGGGCCCCCTCACGCGACACATACCTGCAGACGGTCGTGACCCAGCTCGGCTCCGACCTGGAGGCCTCGCGGATCACCGCCAAGGTCGAGGGCCGACCGAAGCACTACTACTCGATCCACCAGAAGATGATCGTCCGCGGCCGCGACTTCGATGACATCCACGACCTGGTGGGCGTGCGCATCCTGGTGGACGACGTGCGCGACTGCTACGCGGCCATGGGCGTGGTGCACGCGCTGTGGCAGCCGATGCCCGGCCGGTTCAAGGACTACATCGCCCAGCCCCGCTTCGGGGTCTACCAGTCGCTGCACACCACCGTGATCGGGCCGGACGGCAAGCCGCTGGAAGTGCAGATCCGCACCCACGAGATGCACCGCACCGCCGAGTACGGCATCGCGGCGCACTGGCGGTACAAGGAGACCAAGGGCACCCACAGCGGCGTCGAGGTCGATGAGATGGCCTGGATGCGCCAGCTGCTGGACTGGCAGCGGGAGGCCGCCGACCCGGGCGAGTTCCTGGAGTCGCTGCGCTACGACCTGGCCACCCGCGAGATCTTCGTGTTCACCCCCAAGGGCGACGTGCAGACGCTGCCCGCCGGGTCGACCCCGGTCGACTTCGCCTACGCGGTGCACACCGAGGTCGGGCACCGGTGCATCGGCGCGCGGGTCAACGGCAGGCTGGTCGCGCTGGAACGGAAGCTGGAAAACGGCGAGGTCGTCGAGATCTTCACCTCGAAGGCCGAGGGCGCCGGGCCCAGCCGCGACTGGCTGGCGTTCGCCGCGTCGCCCCGGGCCCGGGCCAAGATCAAGCAGTGGTTCGCCAAGGAGCGCAAGGAAGAGGCGATCGAGGCGGGCAAGGACGCGATCACCAAGGAGGTGCGCCGGGTCGGCCTGCCCATGCAGCGCCTGGTGTCCGCCGACTCGATCACCGCGCTCGCCCGCGAGCTGCGCTACCCCGAGGTCAGCTCCCTCTACGCGGCGGTGGGGGAGGGCCACACCTCCGCCCGGCACGTCGTCCAGCGGCTGGTGGCCCTGCTCGGCGGCGTCGAGCACGCGGAAGAGGAACTGGCCGAACGCGCCACCCCGTCTACCGTCACCCGCCGCCGCGCTTCCGGCGACGCGGGCGTGGTGGTCAAGGACGCCAGCGACGTGTGGGTGAAGCTGGCCCGCTGCTGCACCCCCGTCCCCGGCGACGAGATCCTGGGGTTCGTGACCAGGGGCGGCGGCGTCAGCGTGCACCGCACCGACTGCACCAACGCGGGCGACCTGCTGGCGTCCCCGGAGCGCCTGCTGGAGGTCGAGTGGGCGCCGTCGGACTCGTCGGTGTTCCTGGTCGCCATCCAGGTCGAGGCTCTGGACCGCCACCGGCTGCTCTCGGACGTCACGAAGGTGCTAGCCGACGAGAAGGTAAACATCCTCTCCGCGTCGGTCACCACCTCCCGTGACCGAGTGGCGGTAAGCCGCTTCTCCTTCGAGATGGGCGACCCCAAACACCTGGGCCATGTGCTGAAAGCCGTCCGCAGCGTCGAGGGCGTCTACGACGTCTACCGGGTGACCTCGGCGTCCTAAGAGTCCGATTCGTACAAGACGGCCCCGTCGCCCCCACTTACCTTGACAGCGTGAAGACATTCAGCGACGAGGCCATGCGCCTCGCGGAGACGTTCATCCTGCGCACGGCCCGAATCCTGGAGCGCAGGCGGTTCGAGTTCCTGTTCGGAACGGGCTCCCCGGCCCCGGTCCGCACCGCCCTGGCCGCCTACCGCAACCCTGACGGCGGCTACGGAAACGCGCTGGAACCCGATGGCCGGGGCCCCGGCAGCCAGCCCGTGACCGTCCTATCGGCACTGCACATCCTGCACGAGACAGGCGCCAAACCAGACGACGGTGTCTGTGACTACCTGGAGTCCATCACCGCCCCAGACGGTGGTGTCCCTTTCGTGCACCCCAACGCCCTTGACTACCCACGCGCCCCTTGGTGGGCTGTCCCGGACACTTACGAGGGCTCCCTGCTCCCCACAGCAAACTTGGTAGCCGCCCTCTGGCAGTCCAACGCGACTCACCCGTGGATCGACCGCGCAGCAGCCTTCTGCTGGCCCCGAATCGAGTCCCTCACCGCGACTCACCCCTACGAGGCACTCGCCTGCGTGACCTTCCTCGACGCCGCCCCCGACCGCTCCCGCGCCGAGACGGCAGCCGCCCACATAGGCACCCTGATCCGCGAAAGCAACTACGTCCGCCGAGGCCCCGAGGGCACAACCCCACCCGGCTACAACCCGGCAGAACTCCACTTCCCCCACGAGTACGCCCCCACCCCCACCAGCCTGGCCCGGCACTGGTTCACCGACGCCGAGATGGAAGTCAGCCTAAACACCCTGGTCACCACCCAACACCCCGACGGCGGCTGGCGTCCCCGCTGGGCAATCTGGACCCCCATAACAGAATTCGAGTGGGCAGGAGTGCTGACCATCGAGTCCCTCAAGATCCTCCGCGCTTACAACCTCCTACCTTCCTAACCCCCAAGGCCCACCAAACCCGAGCGACTGCCAGTGCCGGATGGAACACAGGCCCGCTCGCCCCTACCCAGGCCGCACACGGCCTTGGCAGGGGTGCAGATGGGAAGGCAGGCAAGCCCCTGCCCAGGGAGGGCTTACTCAGACCGACCAGGTGCTCGGTGAGGTCAAGAGGACACCGCCCCAACCAGGCCGCGCCCAAGTCTGCCAGGTGCTTGATGGGGTCAATGAGGACACCCGGCTCCCAACCAGACCGCACCTAACGCTGCCAGGCGCTCGATGGGATGCAGGAGGGCAGCCGCCCCTTGCCGGGTCGCACCCAACCCCTGCCGGGTGCTCGGTGGTGCGGAACGGGCAGCGAACCGGCCCGTCAACGAAGCCGCACGAACCCTGCCAGGTGCTCGATGGGGTGGAGTGGTTTCTTTGGGGGAGAAGGAAGATCCCTAAACTCGCCGTGGTCGTGGGGCCGAAGGCTCCCCACCCGTCTTTCCCACGACGGGATCTTCCTTCATAGGGGCCCCAAAGAAACCACTCCACCCCATCGAGCAACCCCACCCAAACGAGCCCCACCAGACTCCAGCCCACAACGGCAGCCTCCGAGACAACGAAGCGCTCGAACCGCGCTCGAAGCCCCGAAGGCCACCGTCAGGACAGCACTACAGGCGGACTCCGGCTCCCAAACTCACCTGGCAGACCAGAACCACACTGTGGAGAATCGGCGCCGACCGAGAAGTCGGCGCCCTCAGACGGACCTACCATTCACGATCGCGGCCGTGGCGGTCCGATTGCGGGCAAAACGGCAGAACAACATGAACTGTACTCATTCGCAAGTCCCCCAAGCGAAAGTCGTCTAACAACCTGCGTACACGTGGATCCGTTGGATCCCGGCCTCGCGGCCCCCCTTGTCCGTGAAGCGCCTCCCCAGACGCTTCGTGCGGACATACGTTGGCACTGCCTCGGCAGTGCGCTGCTCTTACACCTCTATAACGCTCCAGAGTCGGTCCTTGTCCCCTCCTGGAGCGAAAAAGTCAGCAAAAATCTGCGGCCGCCGTCTTCGCGGGCAGAGGGGACACGCGCTGACTCCGTCGTGACTAGGTGCCTTCCAGTGGTCTGACCTCCTCGGGATCGGTGGTGCGTTCACAAGATCAGAGTCCGTGGACGGCCGATGGGTTCCCACTGCATTGCCTCCGCAAAGCGCGCGGCTCAGGGACCGTCCGATCACGGTGCGGCCGCGGGGCGTGAGCCGGAAAATCCGTGGACGGTCGAGTCCGGTTTCGTCCATAATGGCGAGTGGGCCATGCCCGTCTGTCGAGAAAGGCCAGTGGCCCGCCTTTTCCTGGCGACCGATCGGCTGGTGCCGCGCCGATTCCCCGAAGCGAACGCGCGCACCCACGCCCGCAGCCCAGCAGGGCGTTGGGCAGCCGTCGAACGCTCCACCGGGGAGTTCCTGGGCTGGCTCGCCCTGCGACCACCCGAGGAGGGTGGTGTCGCGGAGGTGGAACTCGGCGACCGTCTCAAGGTGTCGGCCTGGTGCCAGGGGCACGCCACCGAAGGGAGACGCGCCCTGATCCGGACGGCGTTCACCGACCTCGGCACGCGCCGCGTGTAAGCCCAGACCATGGCGGTCAACACCGCTTCCCTCCGCGTCCTGGCGAAAGCGGGCCTGACACACGTCCGAACCTTCCACCTCCACTTCAACGATCACTCCCCGGCACCGAGCACGGGGAAGTCGAGTACGCGGTACAGCGCACCTACTGGACCGGCCCCGGGCGAGCGTCGGACACCCACCGCTAGTCGCCCACCAACTGGCCCGCGCGTCGCGGCCGGGTCGACGCTCGTGCCCGCACGGCGTTCGTGGAACTCGCCGGACCATCGCTCGCCCAGGGGCGTGCACGGGTATGCACTGCCGCCAGTGAAGCCGGTCGACACCGCCAAGGTTCCCGCCAGTTCGCGGACACCAGCAACGGCGCTCGCCGCCACTGATCCAGCTTCAGCCGCGCGGTCCGGTTGCGGCCCGGCTGGTTCCGCGCCTGCTGCGTTGGTCTTGCCGCAACCCATCGGTCCAGTTGCGCCCCACCGATCGGTCATGCCGGACGCTGCGCGCTCGCGTTCCGGCATGGACCCTTCCTGCGCGTCGCAAATGACAGGCCGACAACGGGGGCTTGTCGGACGCCGACCTAGGCGCGCTCGCTTCGATGGCTGGCGAAGCGGAGCGCCCGTGCCGACACCGGTTGGACAGCGTGCCACCAGAGGGTGAGCGGTGGCAGGCCGCGGCCCGCATGGTTCGGCGTTGGTCGGGGGAGCGGTCGCGACGACCGTGGGGTCCTGTGGAACCACGGCAGGTGTGCCCAAGTTGCCCGCAACAGGGTCTGCGGGTGCCAGGGTGCGGGGGTGACCGCGGGTGGTGGGCATGGCGCCGGGTGCTCAGGAGGCGACCTGAGTATTCGGTTTTGGTCCTAGAGGCCAACCTTCGGTTGGTCCTTTGAGGACTTAGAGGAGGGTCAGCTGCTCTTGGGACACCTCCACTTCCGGGGCTCCCGCGGGCAGGCTACCGCCTGGCCACCGGTCGTTGTTCTGGGCGTCTCGGGCCGCCTTGGGAGCCAGGCCGTGGCGACGGAGCAAGGGGGCGACGCGGGTTCCCAAAGCTCGGCGGTAGCGGATGTCGGCGTTGGTTCCCTTGCCGTATATCCGTCTGTACAACGGGACCAGCGTGGGGTGTTCGCGGGCGAGCCAGCCTGCGAACCACTCTCGGGCGCCTGGGCGTAGGTGCAGGGGCAGCACGGTCACGCCGGTGGCTCCCGCGGCGGCGATCTCGGACAGCAGGGTGTCCAGTTGCTCCACCGAGTCGGAGAGGCCGGGGAGGACCGGGGCGACGAACACGCCGCAGGACAGGCCCGCGTCGGTGATTCGGCGCACCAACTCCAGGCGGGCCTGGGGGCTGGCGGTTCCCGGTTCGAGGCTGGTTTGCAGGGTTCGGTCCAGCAGGGCGATGGACACGCCCAGGCCGACCGGGACGTCGGCGCTGACGGCGGACAGCAGGGGCAGGTCTCGGGACAGGACGGTTCCCTTGGTGAGGATGGAGAACGGGGTGCCGGAGTCGGCGAGCGCGCGGATGATGCCGGGCATCAGGCGGTAGCGGCCCTCGGCGCGTTGGTAGGGGTCGGTGTTGGTGCCCATGGCGACGTGCTCGCGGGTCCAGCGCGGCGCCGCGAGTTGGCGGGCGAGCACTTCGGCGGCGTTGACCTTGACCACGATCTGCGAGTCGAAGTCGTGGCCCGCGTCCAAGTCGAGGTAAGTATGGGATTTTCGGGCGAAGCAGTTGTGGCTCACGACGCCGTTGGCGATGAAGTCGCCGGTGCCGGTGGTGATGTCGAACAGGGGCAGGTCCAGGCCCAGTGGCTCGACCGACGCGACGCCGAGGCGGGCGCCGGACTTGATGGCGGCGCCGTCGATGGCGCGCTTGGCGGTGACGGCGGGCGCGACCAGGTGGAACAGCCGCAGGTGCTCGGTGAGCCCGCCGTCGACGCGGACGCAGCGTTTGCCGCCGGGGGCGCGGCGGGACTCGATGGCATGGTGGAAACCGAAGGCGGCCAACGCTTCGGTGACCGCGTCGAGGGCGCGGGCGCCGAGGTTCGGCAGGCGCAGGATGCGGCGCGAGAACGTGCCGTCGGTGTCGAAGACACCCGCCAGCAGGCCCTTGCGCCACTCGTCGGTCGGCGCGGCGGGCCATTCGACGGGCAGGCTCACCGCGAGGTCGCCCTCCAGGTACTCCGCGACCCGGGCACTGACCTGCGGGTCGGGCGGCGGGCTACCGTCGCCGCGGGCCACGCCGCACAGGTAGCCCCGGCGGTAGTCGACGGTGTCCTTGGGCGGCGCGGCGAACGGGCCGGTGCCCATCAGCTTGTTGCCCTCGGTGAGGTGCGGGCGGCGGCCGGGGCCGGACATGGCGCCCGCCACGTGCTTCCACCCGCGCTCGGTGAGGAACCGGTGGTCGCCGCTGGCGATGAGCTGCGTGCCGCCCGCCAAGGTGACCCGGTACGCGGGCTTCACCGTCGACCAGTGGTCGAGCACCTCCGTGGGCACGTAGTGCCGGTAGTTCCCCCTGCGCTCGGTGCCGTAGACCTTGTCGCCGACCCGCAGCTCGGCCAGCGGTTTCGTGCTGCCGTCCGCCATGAGGATCGGCGTGTCGCCGTGCAGGCAGTAGCTGCACGCGTGCGAGCACCCGCGGTACGGGTTCACCGTCCACCCGAAGGGCATCGGCGAGCTCCCGGGCACCCGGTTCAGCACCGATTTCGCCAGGACCTCGTGGAAGACGATCCCGGCGAACTCCGGCGTTCGCACGCTGCGCACCAGACCGGGCAAGCCAGGCAGTGCCTGCTCGCCGGTCTCGGTCGCTCGGTGGCTGTCCACCCGCTGGCCATCCCATCGCACACCGCTAGTCGAACACATGTTCGACAACCGTGCAACCACTCCGCCGCGGCTTGCGACGAACGGCTGAGGGAGGAGACGAACGGCGTTTCGCAGGCTCAGGCGACATCGGACGAGGGCGCTGCTTGCTGGCTCTACCAAGCACCGCGCGTGTCGCGCGATCCGGGCGTGTGCGGGAACCCTTAAGAGCTACGCCAATCCACTGTGACCGGTGCGGCTGACAGGATGGCCTGGTGGATGACTGGGAGACCCGGCCGATTCCCCGGGTGACCGGCGGACGGCACGCCAAGGACGACGCGCTCCCCACCGGGCACGGGCACGGCCACCACCACGGCCCGGCGCGACCGGTGTCCCGGCCAGTGCGCAGGCTGCTGGCCCTCTTGGTCGCCCCCTTCGCCGTGGCCGCTGTGATCGGCGTCGTGCTGCTGTTCCCGACCGGCGACACCACCAGCGCGGCGGCGGGCCAGCAGGCCGTGCTCGGCACGATCACCACCGCGGCGGCGGGCCCGTGCGGCGTGGGTGAGACCGAGGGCGACCAGTGCCTCATCGTGACCGTGGAGATGACCGACGGCGCCGCGGCGGGCAGTGACATCCGCACGACCGTGCCGCTGGAGCCGAGCACGCCGCGCTTCGCGGTCGGCGACGACGTGGTGCTCAGCTACAGCGGCGGCGACCCGCTCAGCGGCGGCTCGTACCAGATCGTCGACTTCCAGCGGGGGATGCCGCTCGCGGTCCTCGCGGGCCTGTTCGCGGTCGCGGTGCTGGTGCTGGGCCGGTGGCAGGGCCTCAAGGCGCTGGTGGCGCTGGGGCTGAGCTTCGCGGTGCTGCTGCTGTTCGTCCTGCCCGCGATCCTGGGCGGGGAGAACCCCTTGCTGGTGGCGATCGCCGCCGCGGGCGTGATCATGTTCGGGGTCCTCTACCTGACGCACGGTTTCTCGGCCCGCACGTCCACCGCGGTCCTGGGCACGATGGTCAGCCTGGGCCTGATCGGCGTGCTGAGCGCCCTGTTCAGCGCCGCGGCGCGGCTGACCGGCTTGGACGACCAGACCGCGACGCTGGTCGGCTCGCTCGGCCACGGCATCGACACCCGAGGGCTGCTGCTGGCCGGGATCGTGATCGGCGCGCTGGGCGTCCTGGACGACGTCACGGTGACCCAGACGAGCGCGGTCTGGGAGTTGCGGGCGGCGAACCCGGCGCTGGGCTGGCGGCGGCTCTACGCGGCCGGGGTGCGCATCGGCCGCGACCACGTGTCCTCGGCGGTGAACACGCTGGTCATGGCCTACGCGGGCGCGGCGTTGCCGGTGCTGCTGTACTCGTCGCTGTCCGGGGTCGGGTTGGGCACGATCTTGCAGCAGCAGAGCATCGCGCAGGAGATTGTGCGGACCCTGGTGGGCAGCATCGGCCTGGTGGCCGCGGTCCCGGTGACCACGGCGGTGGCCGCGCTCGTGGCCGTGCGCGAGCCCGTGCCCGACGACGCGGGGGACTGAGCGACGCGGGGGGTAGTTCAGTCCAGCGAGGCCACGAACCGGGTCACCGCGTCGGCCTTGAGCCGCTGCGCGAGCCGCCCGCCCGGCGCGACCGAGGCCAGCCGGAACAGCGGCCGGTCGGGCGCGGCCTCGCCCTTGGCCTCCGCGCGCAGCTGCGCGACCAGGAGCTGGGAGAACACCAGGCCGGAGGTGTTCTCGCTGCTCGCGAGCGTGTCGGCCAGCTTGCGCAGCACCAGGATGCCCAGCTCGCGGCCACCGGTGCCGGAGTACACCGCCAGCGAGAGGTTGATCGTCTTGCGGCCCCGCGCGACCAGCAGGCCGATCGTCCGGACGCCGCGCACGTCGGTGACCAGCAGCTCAAGGCGGTCCGCGTGCCGCAGGTCCACCGCCTTGGTGCCGATGGTGCGGGCCACCACGCTGCTGCCCTCCAGCCACAGCTTGCGCCTGCCCGACGCCCAGGCCAGCAGCATCAGCAGGCCCGCGACGACCGCGGCGGTGACCACGCCCGGCCAGCGGCCCGCGATCAGGCCGACGATGCCGCCGAGAGCGGCGCCGAACACCAGCGCCACACCGGCGGACACGCAGCCGCGGCGGCGGGTGACCGGCTCGGCCAGGGTCAGCGGGATGCGCTCGGGAAGGGTGTCCTCGGTCATGCTCAGATGCCCCGGCCCCGCCCGCGGTGCTCCGCCGCCGGATCGGACAGGTCGACCAGGCCGGTGAGGAACGGGTTGCTCACGCGTTCCCGACCGATGGTGGTCGTCGGGCCGTGGCCGGGGAGGACGACCGTCTCGTCGTCCAGTTCGAGCACCTTGCGCAGCGACTCGGTCATCATCGCCATCGAGCCGCCGGGCAGGTCGGTGCGGCCGATCGAGCCCGCGAACAGCGTGTCGCCGGAGAACAGCAGCTGGCCGCCCTCGTCGGTGGCGTGCCGGAAGCTGACCGAGCCCAGGGTGTGGCCGGGCGTGTGCTCGACGGTCATTTTTAGCCCGGCCAGGTCCAGCTCCGCGCCGTCGGTCATCTCCCGGACGTCCTTGGGCTCGCGCAGCTGCAGACCGCCGAAGAACTGGGCGGACTCGCGGCTCAGGCCGCGCAGCGGGTCGCTGAGCATGTAGCGGTCCTCGGGGTGGATCCACGCTGGCACGTCGTTGCCGTCGCAGACCGGGGTCACCGAGTAGATGTGGTCGAGGTGGCCGTGCGTGAGGACCACCGCGACCGGCGACAACCGGTGTTCGCGCAACGCCGCCGCGATCGGCTCCTCCGCGTCCTGGCCGGGGTCGACAATCACGCATTGCTCCCCGGCGCCAGGGGCGATCAGGAAGCAGTTGGCCTGGAAGGCCCCAGTCGGGAAGCCGACGACAAGCACGGGCGAACCTCCGGTCGGCGGGTTTTCTTTGCCGGTTCTCAGCCTAGTGGCCGGTACCTCCACACGGTTCTTACCGGGGTCCCCCATAGACTGCGCGCCAGCCAGCAACAGGTCAGGTCAGGGAGGGTGCCAGGTGCCGAGCAATGAGCAGCGCCGGGAAGCGGCCAAGCGCAAGCTGGAACGCCAGCTCGCGAACAGGGTCGAGCGCGCCCGCAAGCGCCGGACCATTGGCGTGGTGAGCACGGTCGTCGGCGTCGTGGCCGTGGTCGGCCTGATCTACTGGCTGGCGAACATGGGCGACGACCCGGCCACCACCCCCGCCGCGCAGCAGTCGGACGCGCCAGCCGACACGCCGGTGGAGATCCCGACCGAACTCGCGCCCGCGCCGAAGCGGCCAACGCCGCTGCCCGCGAAGGCCACCTGCGCTTACCCCGCCGATTCGGCCAAGCCCCCCGCGAAGCCCGCGCAGGCCCCGCCCACCGCGGACGTCTCCGCCGAGGGCACCGTCCCCGCGACGGTCGCCACCTCCATCGGCGACCTCAAGCTGACCCTCGACCGCTCGCTCGCGCCGTGCGCGGTCAACAGCTTCGTGAGCCTGGCCAAGCAGGGGTACTTCAACGACACGACCTGCCACCGGATGACCACCCAGGGCATCATGGTCCTCCAGTGCGGCGACCCGACCGCCACCGGCAGCGGCGGCCCTGGCTACAGCTTCGCCGACGAGGTCTTCCCGGAGCTGACCTACGGCCGCGGCACCCTCGCGATGGCCAACGCGGGCCCCAACACCAACGGCAGCCAGTTCTTCATCGTCTACGGCCCCACTCCGCTTCCCGCGAAGTACACCGCGTTCGGGACCGTCGACGCGGAAAGCCTCACCAAGGTCGACCAGGTCGCCAAGGCGGGCGTGATCCCGCAGGGCGGCCAGGGCGACGGCAAGCCCAAGACCCCGGTCGACATCAAGAGTGTGGCGGTCGCGTGAGCCGGGTGAGCTTGGCCGCGGTGCTGGCGTGCGCGGCGCTCGCGGTGGTCGGCTGCTCTGGCACCTCCAGCGGCAGCCAGGCCACCCCCAGCAAGTCGGCGGCGCGGTCGGGCACGTCCCAGCCGACCGCGAAGTCCAGCAGCGGCACGACCTGTGACTACGCCACGAGCTCGGACGACGCCGTTCGCGACGTGGGCAAGCCGCCCGAGCACGGCGAGGACGACGCGGCCGAGGTGACCCTGACGACCAACCACGGCGAGATCGAGGTGCGGCTGGCCACCGACATCGCGCCGTGCACGACGCGCAGCTTCGCCTACCTGGCCGAGCGGAAGTACTACGACGACACGCCCTGCCACCGCCTCACCTCGACGCCGGGCCTGAGCGTCCTGCAATGCGGCGACCCGACCGGCCTGGGCTCCGGCGGTCCGGGCTTCACGATCCCCGACGAGAACCCGACCCACCTCAAGCCCGCGACGGGCCGGGCGGTCGTGTACCCGCGCGGCACCGTCGCGATGGCCAACACCGGGCAGCCCGACAGCGGCGGCAGCCAGTTCTTCCTGGTCTACGCCGACTCGACTTTGCCGCCCACGTACGCGGTCTTCGGCTCGGTGGACGACGCGGGCCTGGCCGTGCTCGACAAGATCGCGGCGGGCGGGATCACGCCGGTCAGCATGGACACCGACGGTTCCCCCACTCTGCCGGTGACGATCCAACAGGCTGCGGTCAGCTCTTCCTGACGGGTTCTCCGGAATCGTGACTTACCGCGAGCGACAGGTGCCTGGGGCGGCGGTCGCGTGTGTGTGGTCGCGGGAGTACTCGCGGGTGGTGGAGAGCCGGATCGTGCCGGACGCCTGCGTGGATGTCATCTGGCATCGGGAGAGCGGGCGGCTGTGGGTGGCCGGGCCGGACACAGGGCCGCAGCTGCACGTGAGCGAGCCGGGGACGCTGGTGGGGCTGCGGTTTCGGCCTGGGGACATCGCGTTAGAGGTGCCTGCGGATGCTCTGCGGGACGCGCGGGTGGCGTTGGCTGACCTGTGGGCTGGGGCAGGCGACTTGGGGGAGCGGTTGGCGTCGGCTTCCGATGTGGTGGCCGCGCAGGATGTTCTGGTGGCTGCTTTGCCGGTTGTCCCTGATCCAGTTGTGGCGGTGATTCGGGGGTTGGCGGCTGAGGGGCGCGGTGTGCGGGGGATCGCTGACGCTTTGGGGATGAGTGAGCGGCAGGTGCGTCGGCGGGCTCTGGCGGCGTTCGGGTATGGGCCGAAGGTGCTGCATCGGGTGTTGCGGTTTCAGCGGGCGTTGCGGTTGGCGCGGGCTGGGATGGCGTTTGGGGATGTGGCTTATGCGGCTGGGTATGCGGATCAGGCGCATCTTGCTCGGGAGGTTCGGGGGTTGGCTGGAGTGTCGCTTGGTCGGGTGGTGTGAGGTTTTCTGGGGTTCTGCTTCGTTGTTTGCTCGATGGGGTGGGGTGGTCTCGGGCTTCGTGGGGTCCGCTCGATGGGGTGGAGTGGTTTCTTTGGGGCCTTGGTCTCAGGTGGTGGGTGCGACACCGTGGTTGATCAGGAGTTCGTTGAGTTTTTCGGTGGG